>JAAYOB010000042.1 GCA_012520575.1 Candidatus Stramentimicrobium fermentans | reverse complement strand
TTGTAATGCAACTGCTTTTACCGGCAATTATTCCCTTTAATATCTTAAGAGGAGTTATCAGCAGTGTCTTAACTCTGGTAATTTATAAAAGAATATCACTCTTTCTTAATGAACAGGATACGTTGACGGTGCAATAGTATTTAATAATTCGGGATGTTGCAATAACTTAGACTTTAAGACCTTAGCTTTTAATAACTTTCCGAAGGGTTGGTTAGATGTTTTAGGGAAAATGTATGACAAATGAAAATAATATTACATTAAAGTATGGAGATGGGGAAATTGAATTCTATATAGATGGAAATAATATTATCAGTACTCTCCATACAAATCGGATAGAGCCATTAAAAAATCCTGTTAACAAGTTAGAATAATTTTTAGAAAGAGCCCCTAAATAGCCTGTCTCTAGAAGAATTTATTCAGAAAAAGAAAGCTCAAAAGATTTTAATCATTGTCAATGATGTCACTAGGCCCACGCCCTATCAGGTTCTTCTGCCCCCACTACTTAAGAAACTTGAGGTATAAGGATATAGAAGAACGTCTCCAAAAGTGTTTTGTCCTAGGAGGACATAAGGCCTATGCTATAGCCAAAGTGGCTAAAGAAGTAGAAATTATCTTAATATCCTCACTACACAAAAAACTAGTGCAAAAAATGTTTATGATTCCGGCTAATGGTATACAGGATGCCCTTACCCTGGTTCAGAAAAAACATGGCTCTAATTTTAATTGCTATATAATACCCAACGGAAGTGTTGTCCTGCCACAAATGAAATAAGAAATGAAATCATTAAATGTAGAGCTGCCGTTCAACCCGCTCATTTCTCTCTTAATATAATTTTCTAAATTTCATTAATATTGCCGACTTTGAGTGTTGGCCAAACATTAAATAATGCCATCATGTGCATTTGCATGTTATAATCAAAATCAGGGAGAGTTTGCAGAATATTTCCTATATTTATTTGGTAATATTTTTGGTGAGAGAGGTGAAGAAATTGAACAATATATTTAAAAAATACCGGACCAAAATATTAGCAGTAGGGTTGGCTATCCTTCTATTTATGTCTTTTATTTTTATCAACCGTTTTTACATACCGATGGTTTGGTCGAAATCTGTTGGCTATGTGTCGGTGTTTTGGAAAATATTATTCAGTCAGTTTGGAGTAGGGCTATTCTTTGCAGTTTTATTCTTTATAATCAGTTACCTTAACTTTAACTATACTCGTCGCTATGCCCCTGCTGTCCAGGTAGAGTTAGATTGGCAAGATATCCAAAATGAAAGACCGGAAATGAAATTGTATAGAAATTTCCAAAGTCTTCAGATTAGTAAGAAAATTGCATTGATCATCTCCATTGTTCTTTCCATGTTAATAGGCTTTTCTGAATCAGTTAATTGGGAAAAATTGTTGATTTATCTAAATCGCGTATATGTAGGAAGCAATGATCCTATATTTGGACAGGACTTAGGTTTTTATTTATTTCAACTTCCTTTTTTAGAGTATTTTAGGAATTGGCTGAGCTTCGCTATCGGTTTAATTTTTCTGATGGTATTCTTAGTATATTTTGCCAAAAAGGCTATCCGATTAGAACCGCGCAGAGTAAATATCTCTCCACCGGTGAAATATCATCTCTCGTTACTATTAGGAGTCTATTTACTCTTACAAGCGGCTGCATTCTGGATAAATACCCGCCAATTGCTCTTTTCTACCCAGGGGGCTGTCTATGGTGCAGGGTATACCGATGTCCAGATTAATTTATGGGTCTTAAGAATTTCATTTTTACTATGCATCATCGCCGCTATTACAGTATTTTTGACATCCAAACAGGAAAGTCTTCGTTTGCCTTCCATTGCTGTTACAGCCGTGGTAGTTTTTTATCTTATTACCATGACTTTTTTACCGGGGATTATTCAAAGAACAGTAGTTTCACCTAATGAATTGGTAAGAGAAAGGCCATATCTACTAAATGAGATTGAGCTGACCAGAAAAGCGTATGGGTTAGATAGAATAGCTGAACAGGATTTTCCTTTTGCGGAGAAGATAAATTATGAAGAAGTACTTAAAAATCCTGAAACAATAAGTAATGTTCGCCTATGGGATTGGCGTCCACTGGAACAAACCTTTAATCAGCTCCAAGCTATACGTTTATATTATGAATTCTTAGGGATAGATGTGGACCGTTATTATCTAAATGGAGATTATCAGCAGGTCATGATTGCTGTTAGAGAATTGAATAGCAGCAAGCTGGCTCAAGAGGCTCAAACCTGGGTCAATAAACGCCTGACTTATACACACGGATACGGTATAGTGGTAACTCCTGTAAACAAGGTAGAGCCTGACGGATTACCACACCTGTCTGTGAAGGATATTCCTCCTGTTTCCTCAGTCGACCTGCCTATTTCGCGGCCTGAGATATATTATGGTGAGATGTCTGACCAGTATGTTATCGTAAATACCAAGAATCGGGAGTTTGATTACCCTAAAGGAAATGAAAATGTGTATACCCATTATGAGGGTACCGGTGGGATAGAGATTTCTTCTTTATGGCGAAGACTGTTATTTGCCCTGAAATTAAGAGATGCCAATATATTGCTGACCAGAAGCCTCACCGCTGAAAGCCGTTTAATGCTATATAGGAATGTGATAGAGCGTGCTCTCAAAGTAGCACCATTTTTATTATATGACAGAGATCCTTATATTGTTGTCTCAGATAGCGGGAAGCTATACTGGATTCAGGATGCCTATACTATCTCCAACTATTTCCCTTATTCCAGGCCTTATAACCAATTTTTTAATTATATTCGTAATTCGGTAAAAGTGGTGATAGATGCCTATAATGGGAACATCGATTTTTATATTGTAGAGCCTGATGATGCAGTTATCCGTGTCTATGACCGTATATTTCCCGGCTTATTCAAACCGATTGAAGATATGCCGGATGATTTGCGCAGACATATACGTTATCCTGTTGACCTTTTTAAAGTACAGACCGAAATGTATTCCACTTACCATATGCAAAACCCTGATGTCTTTTATAATAAAGAAGACTATTGGAATATTCCCAATGAAATTTATGCCTCAGATGAAATACAGTTAGAACCTTACTATGTTATTGCTAAACTGCCAGGTTTTGAAAGAGAAGAGTTTATTCTAATAACGCCCTTTACCCCAACTAACAAGGATAATATGATTGCCTGGCTGGCGGTCCGCAATGATGGTGAGAAATATGGCAAGATGCTGGTTTATAAATTTCCCAAAGATAAGCTAATCTATGGCCCTATGCAGATTGAGGCAATGATTGACCAGGATTCTGAAATTTCTCAGCAGATAACCCTCTGGAGTCAGAGCGGTTCAACAGTAATAAGGGGGAATTTACTAGCCATTCCTATTGAGGATTCAGTCCTTTATGCGGAACCTTTGTATTTGAAAGCGGAAAAGGGTGAAATTCCTCAACTTAGGAGGGTTATTGTCTCCGATGGGTCAGATGTAGCGATGGATATAAACCTAGACAGCGCCCTTAGAAAGTTATTTGGCAGGACTATTGAGGGAAAAAGAGAGGTTAAATTAGAAGAAGGTGACACCCCGAATAATCTTATTGACAATGCTATGCGCTACTATCGAGAAGCTCAGGAAGCTGCTCAAAGGGGAGATTGGGCCCAATACGGCAATAGTTTAAAGAAACTGGAGAGCGTCTTACAATCATTGCAGACTCTTATCCAGCAATCTGGTGAACAGTAATATACTTTTTTCACTTATTCTGAAGAATACATAATAAAATTATTATCATATCGAGATAATGGAATAATAGAAAACAACGAGGTATGTAAACGTTATTTACAAACCCATAAGGCAGAAAACCATGGATTCACCCATAACCTATGGATGAATAATAAGGCGGTGATACATTACCATGTTCATATAGAGATAAGACTATCAGGTCACAGTACCTACCATTAAATACCATATCGTCTGTATCCCTAAATAGTGCCGCTATATCTTAAATACTGGTCTACGTGGATGTCTGAGGAAACTTTTTCCTAAGACACATTAAAAACCTTCCAGGCCATGAGTCATATCCATATAATTATAATCATACCACCAAAATACAGTGTTTCTGATATCATAGGGCAGCTCAAGGTGCAGACTGCCAGCAG
>JAAYOB010000046.1 GCA_012520575.1 Candidatus Stramentimicrobium fermentans | reverse complement strand
TATCCAAAGAGCTAAATGTTGCGCTTAGGTTATTGAAAGAAGTGTAAAACCATGTCTATAGATCCAGTTATCGACTCCCGGGATTTAATGATTCCTTTCAACAACAAAGTATTCCGAAATCCATTCAGTAGGACTTTTGAGAAAATGGTACAGGAAATCTATACTGAAGAAGGGGCATACTGTAGGGTTTGCGGGTTCCACAGCCGCAAACATATAGCCCGGACCAGCCGGGGAAATACGGTGATTACCTGTCTCTCCTGCGGCCACAGGAAGTGGGTAAAGCGTTAAGACGCAATTCCAGGCAGGAAGGCAGACAAAATATTCCCCACATCTACCGGTTCGCCCAACCGGCGAACCGGCTCCCCTCCTTTTTGTAATTTTTATTATTCCAGCCTACATCCACCAATGTATTTTCCGGTTTTCTTAAAACCGGATTTTTTTTACCCTTTTTTCATTTTTTGAAAATAGTGAACAATTCCCGCAGCGTTTAATTCCATATCAGACTCAAGATACTTCAAAAAAGGATGGTTTCTGTCAATCTCCCCGTATTGCGAGAGCTCACCCAGCACCAGATCCCACAGTATTGCTTCGATCTCCCTGGTCCCTCCCCCGGAATTAAAAATGGAACGCCCTATTTCAGCAAATGTGACAACTAGTTCACGAACTCTTGGGAAAATTGACTGGGCGCCGGCAGCACGCCCGAAGTGAGTAAAGTAAATATTCTCTACATCCAGCTTACTCAAACGATCCAGCGTTTCTACGAAAGTAGGGGGGTCAAACTCCGACGGGGGTGTGAGGGGAAGGATATAATCACGTTCAATGAGTCTGCTTAGTGCAGGGTAACAACTACCCACAGCGTCACCACTGAAGAGCCCTTTACCGGCAGAATCATTAACAACAATGTGGTGGCGGGCATGCCCGGGTGTATGATAGATTGTCAGAGACCGGCCTTCTTCCAGTTCCAGGGTTTCCCCATCCTCCGGAGTATGTATTCTCTCTGCGGGAACTGGCAGAATCTCACCAAAGTATTCATCAAAGCGCTCACCGTAGAGCTGCCTGGCCCCGGCAACCAGCCTTGACGGGTCAATTAGATGCCTTGCTCCCCTGGGATGAACGATTATTTGGGACTCCGGCAACTCTCTAGCCAGTTGTCCGGCTCCGCCGGAATGATCCAGATGAATGTGCGTAACAATAATATACTTCACTCTTTGAACAGCAATTTCCAGGCTTTTAAGGGCGTCCAGCAGGTAGACGATTCCCGGTGCAGCTCCGGTTTCAATAATAGCCACATTTTTGGTATCCAGAATATAGCAGGACGTACGTTCTGTTCTTCCCTGCTCCCGAACGTCAATTTGATGGACCTGGCGCCCCAGATTCAGGACCGTGGACAATGCGTATTCCTCCCTCATACGTTATAAATTAATTCTTTTCAGTATATTTTTCCTGATCTAATCCTTATGCCTAGAATATCTGAAAAGTTTGAACATTGTCAACATGAAATTAGGGCATTGGCATACTCATAACATCTTAAGACTTATTCGAGCAAGAAAAAGCCCGGTCCTTTGCTTGCCGGGCGAATAGCTCAGTGTTCCATTAAAATTATTTTCTTATCGACAACATG
>JAAYOB010000006.1 GCA_012520575.1 Candidatus Stramentimicrobium fermentans | reverse complement strand
TCTTTAGTTAGGAGGTCTAAAAATGAAAAAGTTATTTGTTGGTTGGTTGGTTCACTTTTTCAGTTTTCAAACTGTTTTAAGTCTAACATGAAAAAAGATATTGTCAACCGATTTTTAAAAATATTTTTGATTTTTTTAAAAGATTACTTTATACTATATAGCAAACATTTGTTTGCCTATTAATTCGAATATACGTTTACTGAAGGGCTATAGATGCTGGAAAATATGAAGATGGAACAGTTGGAATATTTCGGGATTCCTCCATACCTTATTAATATATGGAAAGAGCAATACTCTGACTATCTGCTGCCGGTACAGGAGAAAGCTATACGCGAGTTTAGTTTATTACAGCACAATAGCTACTCTTCATCTCACCATCCTGCTCAGATGCAGAAAAATAGTAAAAATTTATTAGTACACTCACCCAGTTCCTCCGGTAAGACCCTGCTTGCCGAGATTGCTGCACTGCAGGAAATAACTTTGCAAAAAAAGGTTATCTATCTGGTCCCTCTACGTGTCCTGGCTGAAGAGAAGTACCGGCACTTTCATCGTCTTTACCATTCTATCGGACTGCAGGTTAAGTTCTCCTCCAGTGACCACCGCCGGCATGATGAGGATATTATTCGGGGTAATTTTCATATAGCAGTTATCGTCTATGAAAAATTCTCTTATTTGCTTCTGCAATACCCCAAATTTATGAACAATGTCTCTTTAATTATAGCTGATGAGATCCAATTTATCAGTGATTTGGAACGCGGTCCAAAATTAGAGGGCAGTTTTAATTATCTGAAAAATAATTACCCTGACCTCCGCATAATTGCTCTTTCTGCTTTTTCAGAATACCTCCTGCCCTTGTCCCACTGGCTGGAGGCTAAACTGCTCACTTCTTCCTATCGTCCGGTAGAACTGCGTAAAGGCATTGTCCGAAATGGTATTTACCGATATCGGGAACATAACAGTAAGACAACCGGCGAAGAATATTTTTTCCCTCCGGAGGAAGTTCGGGAGTGCGATTTAGCCGGTTATCTGAAAGCTACTCTGAAATTCCTAATTAAGAGACAGGAAACCAGTTTGATTTTCTTTTCTACCAAGAAGGAAGTACGTCTCTGGAGCAGTTGGCTGGCAGAAGAGCTCTCTCTGGAACCTGCCCATACCGCACTCGAACAATTGCTCTCTTCAGAGGATTCCACCTCTAAAGAAGAATTAACGAGTCTACTGCAAAATGGAGTGGGCTACCATTGTGCTGACCTGACTTTTCCGGAGCGCCAAGCACTGGAAAATTCAGTCCGGGCCGGGGAATTAAAGGTTATATGCGCTACCGGTACATTAGCTATGGGAGTTAATCTACCGGTAAATAATGTTATTCTAACCGGACAGAAGGTTATTTCCCGGTCAGCCAGTGTAAGTAACAGCCCTGACAATCTACCCCATTACCGCCGAAGAGCCCTGACTTATGCAGAGGTAGAAAACATGGGCGGTAGAGCGGGACGCTTAAATTTTGCTCATTCTTTTGGCAGAATTATTTTTTTGGCTACTTCCCTCCTTGAACTCACTACCTATCAACAACTATATTTTGCAAAAGGCGTGGGCGATATTCCCGAAACCTTGCTGCACCGTCCGGTGGTAATACAGCAGGACTTATTGTCTTTTTTACTCTACAATATTGCCTTCGGCTGCACGTCTTTAGAGGATATACTGGAAATATTGCAAACTGATAGTAATAAGAAGAGCTCAGTTTTCTGGCTGCATAAGTTTTCCCAAAAATACACTGAAACAGATATTAAAGCCGGACTGAACCGACTGGAGAAGAAAGGTTTGGTGATACCTCCCCTTCTCCCCGCTGATAAGAATTACGAAATTAGTGAAATGGGACAATTGGTTACCGCAAAAGGCATCACTTTTGCCACCTATATTCATTTCCTAAAGTGGATTAGAGAGAGTGAAAAGGGAAATATCAGTGAGCTGGAGATTCTCCTTCTGATTGCTACCTCCCATGATGGTGTACCTTTTTTTACCGATTATCCGGGAAGCGGCAGCAGAATAGTAAAAACAAAAAAGAAAAATTCTGCTTTCCCTAAATGGAAAGAATATTTACGGCTGCGTATCTTAAACCTTATCTTTGAACAACAGGAAGAAGGTAAACCAATTTTCCAACATTATATTAAAACCGGCTCTTTAGAACCTGTCAGGTGGCAAGCTAAAAAAGAACTTAGTTATTATCTGACCCTTAAAAATGTGCTCTTAATGCAGGATTGGATTAGAGGAAAAGAATTGAGAGAATTGGAAGAAGAATACGGTATTTTAGGCGGAAGCATTCAAAAAATTGGCGAAGGATTTTCCTGGCTTGCCGATACCTTAGCTGCTTTGGCTGCCCAACTTGGCTGGAAAGAAGAGAGAGCACTGGATTTAGAAAAAATACAGCAACTTTCCGCCCGATTGATAACCGGGATTACCACCGATGGACTTGCCTTAGCCCGGCTACAAATTCCGCGTTTAACCAGAGGGTACATTGCCCGGTTACTACTGGAAGGGTATAACCATCCGGATTGCCTAAAAGAATTATCAGAACAGCAATTAGAGCAGTTATTGCCCGCTCGACTGGCTACGGAGATTAAAGACAAGCTCGATTCCGGCTCTTCATCATCTGAATCTGAGCAGAAAACAGTTTTAAAAGTTTCTGACCAAGTAAGCAAGTATCTTACCGCTCCTTTACTGCCGGATGAGCAATTTAAACAGACTAATGGGTCCAAGGGGCAATCATTATCAGTAGAAAATTGGCTTGTCTCCACCAAAAATATAGCAAAACAACCGTCGAACTTACCGGTATTAGTAATTGATTGCGGCCGTCCGGACCGTATCCTTTTTCTACAAGAGGAGATAGCGGTTAGCAAAATTGGTTTTCGGCTGATGTTCTTGTTAGCTCAAAATCAAGGGAAGATGCTCTCCTATGAGCAGATTATCGACCACCTCTGGCCTGACGATATGGACGCCACCTACCATCGGCTCTGGTACCATCTGGCCAAATTGAGGAATGCCACGACTCAGATTATCAGGAAGAAAGAAGAGTTTCTCTTTAAAGTCAGCTATTTGCAGGAAAAATTGTTAAGAGTAATTCCGGGCAGGGGCTTGCTGCTCGATGAGAAGATTTCTTTAGAGATAAAAGAATAACGGGACATCATTAACTTTGTTAAGGTTAATTTTAGCTTAAATGCTTTTCGTCTTTATTGATTGGACCTTCCCTGCTGTTAAATTCTATGCTTGTTTTACCGTCATAAATAGATAGGGCTTTCTTCAGCACATTAATTTCCGATATAACACATTGTTAGTGAAACCTCCTGATTTTTTGATTAGGAGGATTTGTATGGATTGAGTAATAGAGCAGATAATATGAGTTAATTTGTCGATTAAGAAAGGGTAATACTTAAATAAGGAAAAATATTTGCATTTTTTGAGTATTTCGTTTATAAAAGTAGAAAATACTCAACAATTTAGGCGAATTTCACCAAAAAAAAGAACATAGCAGATATGAGAATCTTAAAAGAAAATATTGAAAATATATCTAGGCTTTCCGGAGAATTTAAAAGCCCTTCCCTGGAACGGGATTTCCAAAAATATATGCTGCAAGATAATATTGCCTCATCGCGAAAATTTATACTGGGCATTGCCCTTCTCTTCCAACTTTATATCATACCTGACTTTTTTTATTTTGAAGATTTAAATATGCTTCTTGTCCCTTCCTTAATCAGGCTGCTATACTTGATTTCTGCCGTTTACTACTATCTGCGTATTGAGCGGACTAAATTCCCCCTTTATCAATGTACCTCCATTTATGAAATAGTACAGATAGTATTGTTGTGGACCCTGCTCTTTACCTATCCAAGGCTGGAAATAATGTCACATCGGCAAGTCTATATCCTCTTTATGATGGTAATTCTCTTGTCAATACCCAACCGCTTTTTCTACAAAATAACTCTCTCTTTAATTCTGATACTAGGTATTACCCTTATTTTAAAATATAAGGAAATACATTACCTTGCTGATTTTTCCGGAGACTTATTCATCTTTACGCTATTAATCTTGTTCTTTAGCGCCTTTAATGTCCGCACGGTTAATAGGCTGCAAAGAATTCAATATAATGATGCACTTGCCTTAGAAAGATTATCAACCACTGACGGTCTCACTAATACTTATAACCGCAGAAAGTATGATCAGGACCTGGCAAAAGAAATAGCTCGCACTAAAAGATATGGAAATCCCTTCTCCGGCATAATGTTTGATATAGATGACTTTAAAAGGGTGAATGACGATTTTGGACATCCGGTAGGTGATAAAGTACTAATAAAATACAGCTCCACCGTAAAAAGTTTAATCCGTGAAAATGATCAAGTCTACCGCTGGGGCGGAGAAGAGTTTATTATCTTACTTCCGAACACTAATTTAGAAGCAGCTCTAAAACTGTCTAATCGCATAAAAACTATGTTACATCAAGTTGACTTCTCGCCGGTATCCAATCTCACCTGCAGTTTCGGAGTTACTTCTTGGCAGAAAAATGATACCGCAGATACCTTCACTACCCGTTTGGACCGCCTGCTCTACCAAGCCAAAGAAAACGGCAAAGCCTGTATTGTTGCCCATTAATATTATTAATATTTACTATTAAAACTTGTCAAATATTCTTCTTTATGTTATATTAGATTGGCTTGTGCAATATTTCACAATCTTTTATTGCCTAAAGAAAAATCTACGGCAAAAAACCGATAAATATAGAGATCTAAAGGGATTGTTTAGAAATAAGCACACCTCCCTCTCCCGTATTTGAAAAGGGAAAAGGGGGAAGGATGGGAATTAATTTCTATTTGGCTGAATTTTTTCATGCATTCCACCAATTTATTCCACTTATTCCATAGGAGGTTTTACCAAGGTTAAACTGAAATACCTCAAATAGTATCTGATTAGAGTTTCGGATTTTTAGAGTAAGTTTTCGGCTATTGTTTTTTATTATTTATGTCTCGTTTTTATACCAATAACCATATGGTAGATGAAATGGAAATAAAGTTACATATACTATTAACTAAAACTACTTTAAAAAAATTAACGTATTAATAATATAAGGAGTTACCAATGACCGTAAGAATTGAAATAAACAATACACCCTTAGAAGTAAAAAAAGGAACCACTATTCTCGATGCCGCTAAAAAAATCGGTATTAAAATACCGACTCTCTGCTATTTTGAAGGATTGCAGGAACCGGGCTCTTGCCGCCTCTGTGTAGTAGAGGTGGAAGGTGCTAGAACCCTGCTCCCCTCCTGTGTCACTGAAGTGTCTGAAGGTATGAAAGTAAAGACCAACAGTGCAAGGGTCAGAGGTGCTCGTAAAGCTGTTATAGAGCTACTCCTGAACTCTCACCCCTGGGAATGTAATACTTGTGACCGGAACCAAGATTGTGAATTACAGACCTTGGCTGAAGAATATGGCATCAGAGAAGTCAGATTCAATACTGAAAAACCATTACTATCTTTAGATAAGAGTACTCCCGGTATTGTTCGAGATCCTAATAAATGTATACTATGTCGGCGTTGTGTCGCCGTCTGTCAGGAAATACAAAATGTTAATACACTAGGTCCTCGTTATCGTGGAATCAATACGGTTATCGGGCCGGCGCAATTTGATTTATTGTCTGAAGCGGTCTGTGTCCAATGTGGACAGTGTGCCGCCGTCTGCCCGGTAGGAGCTATCACCGAGAAAGATGATATCGATCAGGTCTGGGCTGTTTTAGATGACCCCAATAAATATGTGGTGGTACAGACCGCACCGGCTATCAGGGCGGCATTAGGTGAATGCTTTGACTTGCCCCCCGGCACTTTAGTGAAAGGACGTATGGTTACCGCCTTGAAAATGTTGGGTTTTGACCAGGTCTTTGACACCAATTTTGCGGCAGACTTGACTATCATCGAAGAAGGAAATGAACTCCTCACTCGTTTAAAGAAAAAATTGGTAGATCACGATGAAAATACCAAATTACCCATGTTTACCTCCTGTTCCCCGGGGTGGATTAATTATATGGAACATTTCTATCCCGAATTGATAGAAAATATCTCCACCTGTAAATCGCCACAGCAGATGTTCGGAGCTATAGCCAAGACCTATTTTGCTGAGAAGACGGGTATAAAAAAAGAAGACATGGTGGTAGTATCAATTATGCCCTGCACCGCTAAAAAATTTGAGGCGAGCCGTGAAGAGATGTCCGACAGCGGGGTGCAGGATGTAGATTATGTCTTGACTACCAGGGAATTGGGCAAGATGATTAAACAAGCCGGGATAGACTTTGTTAATCTGCCCGAGGGTCAAATGGATGCACCATTAGGCATTTCTACAGGAGCTGCCGACATCTTTGCCAATACCGGCGGAGTTATGGAGGCCGCACTCAGAACTGCCTATGAAGTTGTTACCGGAAAACCCCTACCCTTTACCAATCTACATGTCACTCCGGTACAGGGTTTAGAAGGGGTGAAAGAAGCTGCGCTAACTATAACCGGGGCTTTACCGGAATGGAACTTCCTGGAAGGAGTTACTTTAAAGGTAGCTGTTGTCCATGGTCTGGGCAATGCCCGTCAGGTAATAGAAGCATTGCTGAAAGGTGAAAAAGAATACCATTTTATCGAGGTAATGACTTGCCCGGGCGGCTGCATCGGTGGAGGCGGACAGCCGCGTCTGACCTCAGATGAGGTTAGAAAAGCCCGTATTCAAGCTATTTACCGGGAAGATGAGGGTCGTGAGCTGAGAAAATCCCATGACAATCCGGCTATAAAGCAGCTTTATGCAGAATTTTTAGGAAAACCTCTGGGTGAAAAATCTCACCATCTCCTGCATACCCATTATTTTGACAAGAAGAATAAGAAAGAAAGCGCTAAAGCGAAGGTATAATTACTAGAATAGTTAAGTTTATGGATGCCAAAGGTACTGTTAGAATAATATTTGACCTTAGGGATTGGGATTGATACCCTTCCCTAAGGTCTTAAAATAGAAAGCGAGGAAAAATCGTTGCAAACAAGCACTAGAATAAAATGGCTTACCAGGACGGCATTCTTATTGGCAATAGCCCTGGTCTTTCAAATGGGTGGTTTCCCACAACCTATCACCGGACCTTTAGTCAATACTGTACTCTACCTTGCAGCCTCGATAGTCGGCTGGCAAGGCGGGATACTAATTGGCATCCTAACACCATTGGTAGCCGCCATGAGAGGTATCCTGCCACCGCCTCTTGCTCCTCTCATTCCTTTTATTGCGTTGGGTAATTCTTTGATGGTAGTCTTATTCTATTTACTCAAATTCAAGAACAAAATTATCGCTATTATCATAGCATCCTTAGTAAAATTCTCAATATTGTTTAGTGCGGTAAATTTATTGGTACAGGTTCCGCCGGCTGTTTCTCAGATGATGAGTTTGCCACAGCTTATCACTGCTTTAACAGGGGGCATTGTTGCACTTCTGGTAATGGCCCTTCTAAAAAAAGCTAATATCAGAATAGAATGAGAGTATTACTTTTAAGCTTTGCACTTTAAATCTTGTACAGGCTTTTCGTGGATGTGAATGAGGCTTTTCTTGTTAAAGCCGAAATAGACTGTCATTCCTTTAGTCAATCCCAGCTCAAAAAAGCGGTTAATAGTGAGATAGGCAAGGTAATCACGCCTCGTGTTGCAACATAGTATCTCCATATAGATCTGATTGTTCCGGATATCTCCAATCTCTGCCTGGAAATGGTAATCTGTTTTAATGGGTTTTAGCGAGATATAGACATTTTCAGGACGAATACCGATATAACCGGGCTTTGTTAGACCAAAAAATTCCAACTCTGCCGGCTCTTCAATCCGAAAGATATTTTTAACACCTATAAATTGAGCAGCAAAGACAGAGCTGGGACTCTGGAATATTTCTTCCGGTTTACCCTGCTGTATTATTTTTCCATCATGAACAATTGCTACACTCTGGGCTAAGTAATTGGCTTCAATAAAATCATGGGTAACCATAATAATAGTGGTATGGAGTGTTCGATGTATGTTTTTTAATTCTTCCTGAATAGTGGCTTTTATATTGGGGTCCAATGCCGATAAGGGCTCATCCAACAATAAAACATCGGGATTTCCGATCAAACCGCGGGCTAAGGATACCCTCTGTTGTTCACCTCCGCTTAAGTTAAGTGGCATACGCTCTAAGATACTCTCTATCTTTAATAACTTAACTAGTTCCTTAAAATTTTTCCGGTATTGAGGATTATGTTTGTCTTTTTTGAAACGCAAACCATAGGTAATATTGTTTTGCACATTCATATGGGGAAAAAGATTGTAATCCTGATAACAAATGGTTATATTCCTCTCTTCCGGCCTTAACTTGGTGACGTCACGATTGTTTACTATGATTTGACCGCTCTGAATAGGCACCAGACCGGCTATTGCTTCGATAATAACACTCTTACCGGCTGCCGTAGGTCCCAGCAATACTAAAAATTCACCCTTTTTTATTTTGAGGTTCACGTTTTTGATGCGAAAAGTACCCAGGGTTATGTTCAGGTTTTTAACGTGAATCATGCCTTTGCCTTCCTTTTAATGATACTAAGCGTAATACTACAAAGATGATAATACTGATAACCACAAGAATGATATTAGCAGGAACGGCATACTTCATACCATAGGCACTGAATCGTTCATATATTAAAGTGGGGGCTGTCATGGGATGGTAAGCTAGGATTATTACTGCCCCAAATTCGCTGATGGCGCGTGCCCAGGTAATAATCATTCCGCTTAAAATACCCCGCCAGGAGAGGACAAAGGTAATTCTAAAAAAAGTCTCTAGATGGGTGGCGCCTAAACTGCGGGAGACATTTTCCATGCGTACAGGCACCCATTTAAAGGCATCGCGGGCTGAGTCAACTAAGAGAGGCATGCTGACAAAGAGCATCCCCAGCACGATTCCCATTTCAGTTCCTAATGCCTCGATATTGTGAGTCTTTAAAAAATGGCCCACCGGACTGCGAGGGCTTACCACAGTGAGCAGACATATTCCGGCTACGGTATGG
The DNA here is from genome assembly GCA_012520575.1 of Candidatus Stramentimicrobium fermentans. Lineage (GTDB taxonomy): Bacteria > Atribacterota > Phoenicimicrobiia > Phoenicimicrobiales > Stramentimicrobiaceae > Stramentimicrobium > Stramentimicrobium fermentans. The sequence goes on along the minus strand of JAAYOB010000006.1, from coordinate 3,223 downwards.
GGAATAACCATAGGTATATCTACCAGACTCTCAATTAAATTTTTCAGCTTAAATTCATGACGAGCCAGATAATAAGCTAGCGGTATACCTAAGAAGAAAGAGATAATAGTGGTAATAGAGGCGCATTTCACACTGGTCCAGATGCTGTTAATTACCATTTTATCAGTTAAGGTCATCTTGACGGTATCCCAGTCAGTCCAGTAGAAGGTATTTAAGATAGGAAAGACATTGAACACCAGAATTATAAATCCGGTGAGGGCAGCTAAAATGTAGAGTAGCTCTAAACGTCTTTCCAAGATTGCTCTCCTCCATGGTTTTCTTATTTGAACAAGATAAAGACACAAAAAAACAGGAAGGGAGTCCAAAGCAGAAACACAATACTTTCAAAATTAAGAGGATTATATTATACCGGCTTTGGATCCCTACCCTTAACTTGGTCCAATTTATTCTATCATTTTACATGAACAATTTATATATTTGTATTACTGCTTCTATTTTACTAAATCAGCCAATTCGGTGGGTACATTTTCCCTTCCGCTCACTGCTCTGACTTCGATTACCGGCTGTCCGGATTCCTGCAGTACTTTTAGCCCCTGTTCGGGATTAAAGACAAATCTTAAGAAAGCAATGGCATTTTCTCTGTTCTCTCCTGTTAACGGCATGGTCAAACTATAGACAATGGGTTCTCCGTTAACAATTAGCGGGGTATCCGGGCTTGGACCGGTTAATTTGATGGTAGCTTTGGCATAATCATCAGCATAGTCCAATGAGCTTAGATTTATAGCATCCGGTAGCCTTACATACTTAAAACGTTCATCCATTGCCTCATGCTGAAGTGCAACCGATTCGTATTCAAAGGCATAGTCCAATGCTCCTGTTTCTAATAGGGCAATCAATTCTACAGATTTGGGACGAATATTCTTCTGAGGAATCGCATCTATTATAGCCTGATTTAGCCCCTCTTTTTTGTAATAGTTTTCAGCTAATTGGAATAAGAGTACCGAACGGTACCCGCAAGGGTCCATATCTGGTTCACTGTGACCAAAATTAACACCATCTCTCAATAATATTTCATACCAGTTATCTTCGTTTATTTCATCGGCATATTTGCTGTCATCGGTATACATAATAACCAGAGAATTTACGGCGAAAGCGACATTCCAGGAAGCATGCTCGGGCATCAGGAGTTCATCTATTACCACATAGTCAGCAGACATCAGAACATCTACGTTTTTACCCAGTTCTGAGACCTGTCGGCAAAGAGTGTTACTCCCACCGGCTTCACTTTTTACTTCGATATTGGGGTAGAGTTCGTGAAAGGCGGCTTTAAGATTATCTACCGGTACTTTCAAACTGCCGGCATGTAGTAGTATCAACTCACCCTCTAACGGCTCAGCGTATACTCCGGCTAAGACTAAACCACCCAGCACAATTAAGCTGATTAAAGTGGTGAGCATTAATTTTTTTACTCTATTTTTTAGCATTGATTCTAATTCCTCCTTAAATTAAATTATTAATCATTCTTGATTTATTGGCTAACTTTGTTTTAACGAAATATAATCGGTAATAATTTATACCGCTAAAAGAAAAAAATATTCAGTCTATCACCGCTCCCCTCCCAGTAAATGCTGATACTGCTAATATAATAAAAAAGGGCTTCCCATTAAGGAAACCCGAAAATAAACACGCATTTACTTCGTTAATTTCTTTCCATAATGGGAGGCGTATCAGTTTCCCAATACACCCATCGCTCCATACTCATAGCCGATTATAGCCTTAGATATATGAAGTCGAAATTAAATAAGTGAATAATCGTCTCACTAGATTAATCTTTTATAAAGTACTTTCTCGGGACAACTGGCTAGATTTAATTAGTTTAATATTATCTTAGCAAAAAACACAATTGAAATCAAACTAAATCTTATCAGACAGTATCAAATAGGAACGATTTCCAGAAAATATGTAAAATACATGCTTAAATTAATTTTCCGGAGAACTGTCTCTAAGTAAACCCAAGCGAAAAAGTCAAAAAATATTTTACCCTTTTGTATTTTGTCCCTTTTTTGCTTTTACATTATAGGGGCTATTTTAACTGATAAGCGAAAACTGTTTACCCGCAATTTATAGCCCTTACATGCTAACAAGAAAGGAGGTGTCATCATGCCGGTAGTAGTTGTTCCCCTTGATACAGTCTTACAATTAAGATTAGTCACCGGAACTAACCCGGAGACGGGTAAGCCGATTATCCGCACTAAAAGCTTTAGTAGGGTTAAGGATTCGGCTGCCGAACAGGATGTATTTGATGTGGCGAATCAACTGGTTAGCTTGCAGAAGTATACCCTTGATGAAACAAGACTGAATAAATCTTTTCAGCTTACTTCTTAATAAAAAATTACTGCAAATATATTTATAGAAAATAACAAGAAAGGAGGAAATCATGGCCACTACTAAACTTGGTGATATTACCAGCTATAAGAGGCTCTACATGCAATTCCAGGATAGTGCCGGATATCTGGTTAATTTAACCCTGGACAACCCGAAAAATGTAGATGACGGAGATTTTGATGATTTAGAAGAACAGAGCGGGTTCATTGAAACTGTTATGGAAACTATCATTGAGAACAATATTTTCCATAACAAGGGCAATGATTTGGTAGCAATAGTTGATGCCCGCATTGTTGACCATAGTTCTACTGATGTTATGGACATTTCAGAGTGATAGGGCTAGGGGTCAGATCTTGACATTGGACATTACTGACTGACATTCAAAACAAGAGCCATCCTTTTGAGGTTGGCTCTTGTTTTTTACCAATAATCAAAATTATTCATTAAAAATTAGGGAAAGGAAAGAAAGATGATTCAAGCAATATTTAGCAAATATTTAATGGAAGGCATACTACTCTTGGCGGTAACTGTTGGATTTAGTTTTTTAAAGAATAAGCTGGGAAAGGACCGGACAGAGGTTATAAAAGAGGCATTGCTGACGGCTATGCTTTGGGCGGAGGAGGAATTTGGTATTGGTGAGGGCGAAAGAAAATGGGAAGAGGCCTGGAATAAACTACTGGAGATTTTGAAGGGAAATAATATAATCTTGAAAGCACAGGAGACCGGTCAGTTAAAAGCCTTAATGAAAGCCAATATTTCCCGTGTTAATAGTGAGCATTACGATGCACTGCTCAAGAAAGAGGCCTTTTACCGGAAAGAAGAAGCCCTGGCTAAGCTT
>JAAYOB010000041.1 GCA_012520575.1 Candidatus Stramentimicrobium fermentans | reverse complement strand
GCAGTAAGAGTTGTTTTACCGTGGTCGACATGACCAATAGTCCCAATATTGACATGCGGTTTGGAACGGACAAACTTTTCTTTAGCCATTTTGTTTTTCCTCCTTAAAGGGTTTGCTAATATTTTCCCTTATTTCTTATATTTTAAACAATATTTTTTTAATTATGCTGTCAGGCGCAACTTCATAATAGGCAAATTGCATTACATAGTTAGCTCTTCCCTGAGATATTGACCTCAGGCTTGTAGCATAACCAAAGACTTCCTGTAAGGGTGCATAGGCAGATATTACTTTGCCTTTAATTTCTTCTTTCTCTTGAATACCGCCGACTTTTGCCCTCCGGGAATTTAAATCGGTAATTATAGAGCCCAGATATTCATCTGGCGTTCTAATCTCTATTTCAACGATTGGCTCTAAAAGAACCGGGTTAGCTTTTTTTAAGCCTTCTTTAAATGCTTTGGAGGCGGCTATTCTAAAGGCTAACTCGGAAGAATCTACTGGATGAAAAGAACCATCGACTACCGAAACTTTGATATTGGTAACAGGATAGCTAGCTAGTACACCACATAGCATTGCTTCCCGAACTCCTTGTTTTACAGCAGGTATGTATTCTTTAGGTATACTTCCTCCCACTGTTTTATCTACAAATTCGAAAGCATCCTCTTGGTATGGTTCTATTTCAAGGGCAACATCTCCATATTGACCCCTACCGCCACTTTGTCTAATAAACTTACCCTGAGAAGAAACTTTTCTGGTAATTGTTTCTCTAAAAGCTACTTGTGGTTCTCCCACATTTCCATCCACTTTGTAATCTCTTAATAACCGGTCTACAATAATCTCAAGGTGCAATTCTCCCATACCAGAAATTAAGGTCTGACCGGTATCTTTATTAACAGTATGTTTAAAAGTAGGATCTTCTTCTGCAATCTTGTCTAAGGCAAACCCTAATTTTTCTCTATCTGCTATACTCTTTGGTTCAATGGCTATTGATATTACTGGGTCCGGAAATTTAATTTTTTCTAAAATAATCGGGTTTTTCTCATCACACAATGTATCACCCGTACTTGATTTCTTTATCCCCACTATTGCTCCCAAATTACCAGCAGATAATTCTTTGATTTGTTCTTTATGATCGGCATGAATTTTTACCAATCTATTTATTCTCTCTTTTAGATTTTGGGTAGAATTATAAACATAAGAGCCTTCCTTTAATATGCCTGAATAGACCCTAATGAAGCACAATCTTCCAAAAAAAGGATCAGTCGCAACTTTAAAAACTAAGGCTGACAATGGCTCATTCACATCGGTTTTCCTGATTATCTCTTCCCCTGAATCAGGCTTCTCTCCTTTAACAGGCAGTACTTCCAAGGGTGAAGGTAAGTATCTATTAACGGCATCCAGAAGCAATTGAATGCCTTTATTTTTAAGAGCAGAACCGCATAATACCGGTACTATTCTATTTTTTATAGTGGCCTGTCTTATAGCATGATAGATCCGCTCAACTTTGATCTCTTTACCATATAAGTATTCTTCCATAAATGATTCATCTTCTTCAGACAAAATATCCATCATATTTTTTCGTGCTTTTTCGGCAATTTTTTCATATTCATTAGGAATTTTTTCTACACAATAGTTTGCTCCTTGACTATCAAAGGTATAGGAATAAGCTTTCATATCAATAATATCGATAATTCCCTGGAAACTTCCTTCACTCCCCCAGGGTAATTGAATTACCAGGGGAATAGTGGAGAATTTCTCTTTTATCATCTTAACAGTTCCCTGAAAATTTGCACCAACACGGTCCATTTTATTAACAAAAGCAATACGAGGAACATGATATCTATCAGCCTGATGCCAGACCGTCTCAGTTTGTGGTTCTACCCCGCCTACTGCACAAAAAGTTACAATTGCTCCATCCAAAACCCTCAAAGAGCGTTCTACTTCCACGGTAAAGTCTACATGGCCGGGTGTATCAATTATATTAATTTGATGCCCCTTCCATAAAGAAGATGTGACTGCAGAGGTTATAGTAATGCCTCTTTCCCTTTCTTGGGGCATCCAATCCATGGTTGCAGTACCTTCGTGCACCTCTCCCATCTTATGAACTCTACCAGTATAGTACAAAATTCTTTCAGTAACTGTTGTTTTACCGGCATCTATGTGAGCCATAATACCAATATTCCTGACCTGTGTTAAGTCTACTGAATTTAGCATAGAACAATTGTTCCTTATTTTTTCTTTCACTAACTTATTAAAGTCTGCAAATCTTGTCTTTTCTTTAATAATCATATTCAATAATCATTACCAACGGTAATGAGCAAACGCTTTGTTCGCTTCAGCCATTTTATGTGTATCTTCTTTTTTCTTAAAGGAAGCCCCTGCCCCTTGAGATGCATCAATCAATTCAGCGGCTAACTTTTCGGCAAATGGCCTACCAGTTTTACTTCTGCTATAGCTTATAATCCATCTCATAGCTAAGGTAACTCTTCTCTCAGGATCAACTTCAACCGGTACCTGATAACTTGCCCCACCAACTCTCCTGGACTTAACCTCCAGAATAGGCATTACATTTTCCATGGCCTCATTGAAAACTTTCAGGGGGTCTTTTTTAGTCTTTTCTTTTACAATGTTCATCGCGTCATAAAATACCCCTCTGGCTATACTTTTTTCACCATCCCACATGATATGATTAATAAACTTTGCTACTCGCTTATCTTGATAAACAGGATCTCCTTTTATATCGCGTTTTATTGCCCTTCTTTTTCTGGACATTCTTCATCCACCTCAATTACGCCTAATATTAAAAAGTATTTAAAATATTTGTTATTTACTGGTTACACCGGTCAGTTTCGCTATTTCTTCGGCTTGATAGCTCCATATTTAGAACGAGCTTGTTTTCTCCCTTCCACTCCAGTAGCATCCATTACTCCCCGAACTATATGGTATCTAACTCCGGGTAGGTCTTTTACCCTGCCACCCCTTATCAAAACGATTGAATGTTCTTGCAAATTATGCCCTATCCCTGGAATATAAGCAGTTACTTCCATATTATTGGACAATCTTACTCGGGCTACCTTCCTTAAAGCAGAATTGGGCTTCTTCGGGGTTATAGTCCAGACACGTGTACATACCCCGCGTTTGAAGGGTGAACTCTGTAAAGCTGGAGTGCCAGACTTTTTTATTAAATTTTTTCTTCCTTTTCTCACCAATTGATTGATTGTTGGCATATTAATACCACCTTTTCAAAATAATTCCAGGTTAAAACACCTAAGTATTTTAGCAACATCATGTCCTGATGTCAACAAAAACTTGTCTAAAATATAGATTTAAATAAGATATTTCTTTATTATCTTAAACTTTTTGTACGTTATTCACTATCATCATATCTATCTGAAACAATTTGATTATTTTGTTCTGCCTGAGCTACAATTTCTAATGCATTTTGACTTTGAACCTCTTTTTCCAGCTCCTCCTCATATTTGGAGGTGATTTCAATATTTCTATATTGACCCAACCCGGTTCCGGCAGGTATAATATTGCCAATAATCACATTTTCTTTTAAGCCCAACAGATAATCTATCTTACCTTTGATAGAAGCATTGGTCAAAACATGGGTAGTCCTCTGAAAAGAGGCCCCCGATAGGAAACTTTCAGTAGATAAAGAAGCTTGGGTAATACCTTGTATAATAGGCATCCCAACTGCGGGCAACTTAATTCTTTTCATGAAGCCCACATTCTCAATTAAGAAAATTGGCTCTGGCTGGCTACTTTCAGTCCGATATTTGACTAATTCAACCACTTGCTGTATCAAAGCTTGGGCATTATTTTTAGTAATTTTGTCGCCTGCCGATATAACTATTTCTCCGGTATATTTATCTGTAATATCTTGAGCAATGATTTTTCCAACAAGATTATTATAGATATATTCTAAAACCCTGCCTTCTAAAGAAAAGAATCGACCATCCTCTAAGGGTATGTCGCTAATCCCTGCAGAATATGCTTTTCTAATAATATTTTTGCTTACTGGTTGCTTTATGTCGGCGATGATATTACCCGTTTCGTCCCTAAGTTCTTTACCTAAATTCTTACCGATAACATCATCTTTAATAATGCTTACTAAGTTTTCTCTGATATTAATCTCTTTAATATCGCTCCATATCTCAATCTTTTCATATTGTTGTTCTATTATTCTCTTTATATCATTTTCGTCTAAAATTGTATTAGCAGGAATGATAATATTCTGTTCATTCTGGTCTTTAATATCCTGTGCCAACATTTTCCCAATTAATTCAACACTTAATTCTGGCTTATAAATTCGTATCTTACTGACATTGTTCCTTACTAACTCAAGGGCAATCTCTTTAGTGATTATATTTCCCTTGAGTTTCTCTAAATCCTTAGTTCTCAACTCATCATCTTTAGTATTTTTGGTCTTCGGGATGTCTTCCGAAATATCTCCAATGAAAATATAGTCTTTAATTCGCCCTATAAAGTTTATTTCACCTTGTACAATATTAATTGTTCCGCCTTGTTCATCCAAGACATCGAAACTCAAACATTCAGAATTCTCAATTTTATTTATAACATTTTCATCAATGACAGTATTCTCATCGACTAAAGTATCCCCTTTATTTCCAGAAATACAATGAACTAAGGTTTTGTTCATGAGTAATTTTCTGTTCTTATTTCGAATTTCTTCATTCTCAAGAACAACTTGCTTATTAGCCTGTTCAAAATCAGATACGTATACTAGCTCTCCAGAAAGTAGCTCGGAATCACGAGATGCTTTAACATAAATTTTATTCAAGCGGGCTATCTGTCTGACGATTACTTCTATATGTTTATCATTAATTGTAACGCCTTGTGAACGATATACTTCTTGTACTTGCTCTAGGAGATACTTTTGAACAGCCTTGATACCCTGTATTCTTAAAATATCGTTGGGATCAACAAAACCAGTAGTTAACTTTTGCCCAGCTGTAACTTTCTGACCCTCTTCAACTGTAATTCTTAAATCTTTTGGTATGGAATAAACCTTTTTTTTGGTTTCTTTGTTCTTTGCAGTTAATATTTCGGCCTCCGGTTTTATGATAACTTCTTTTTCCGCAGATTTTGGTCCTTCTTTAACGCTGTCTACATATCCATTTATTTCGCTTATGACAGCCTGTTTTTTTGGTTTTCTTACTTCAAATAATTGTTCTACCCTGGGTAATCCTAAAGTTATATCTTCACCGGTAATTTTTATTCCACCGGTATGAAAAGTCCTTAATGTTAATTGTGTTCCCGGTTCACCAATAGATTGGGCAGCAATAGTACCTACTGCCTCACCAATAGTCACCATTTGGCCAGAAGCAAGGTCTCTGCCATAGCACTTAGCGCAAATACCTTTTTTAGAAACACAGGTTAATGGTGATCTTATTTTTACTTCTTTTATACCTGCGTCATTAATTTTTTTAGCAGCCTTTTCGTCAATGTTTTCATCCTTGTGTACATATATTTCTCCAGTTTTAGCGTTTATCAAGTCTTCCAGGGCAGTACGTCCCACTATTCTCTCGTCTAATTTTTCAATAACATTTCCATCTTCTTCAATATCAGAAACGATTATACCATCACTGGTACCGCAATCTTCTTCAGTAATAATAAGGTCCTGAGCTACATCTATTAATCTTCTGGTTAAGTAGCCTGATTTAGATGTTCTAAGTGCTGTATCAGCTAAACCTTTTCTTGCTCCATGCGTGGAGATAAAATACTCTAAACAAGATAAGCCTTCTCTAAAATTAGACCGAATAGGAAACTCAATAATTTTTCCGGAGGGATCTGCCATTAGGCCTCTCATTCCGGCTAACTGACCAATTTGTCTTCGACTTCCCCGGGCTCCGGATTCAACCATAGTGTAAAGTGGATTAAAGCTGCTCAGGTTTCCAATAATAGCACTAATTACCTCGTCAGCTGCATCGGTCCAGGCATTAATAATTTTTTCTATTCTTTCCTCTTCCATAATTAAACCATAATTAAATTGCTCTCTAATCTTAGCAACATTCTTTTCAGCTTCTTCTAATATTCTTTCTTTCTCGGAAGGTATTTCTAAATCAACTATTCCAATAGTTATACCTGATATAGTTGCATAGTGAAAACCCAATTCTTTTATATCATCCAAGCAATTAACGGCTACATCTTGTCCGTACTGGCGGTAAATATAAGAAATAATTCGAGCTAATCCTTTTTTATCTATAGTCAAATCCACAAATTTAAAGTCTTCGGGTAAAACTTGATTAAATAAGATACGCCCTATTGTTGTTTCCTCAATTTTTCCTTTTACTCTAACTTTTACCACAGTATGTATGTCTATATAACCATCTTCCTGTGCTCTAATAGCCTCTTCAGGATTGGCAAAAATACTCTTTTCTACTTTTGCTCCCTTTGCTTTCATAGTCAGATAATAACATCCTAAAATAATATCTTGAGAGGGTAAGGCAATAGGTGTACCGTTAGCAGGTGATAAAACGTTATTACTGGCCAACATTAACATTTCGGCCTCGGTCTGTGCCTCTATGGATAAAGGAACATGCACCGCCATCTGGTCACCGTCAAAATCGGCATTAAAGGCTGGACAGGCTAAGGGATGGAGCTGGATAGCATTCCCCTCCACTAATATCGGTTTAAAAACCTGTATCCCCAATCTATGCAAGGTAGGAGCTCTATTCAACAAAACAGGATGCTCCTCCACAATTTCTTGCAAAATATTCCAAACCTCGAGAGATTCCTGTTCTACCAACTTCTTAGCAGTCTTAATATTATGAGCTAATTCTCTTTTAACCAAATTGTGCATTATAAAGGGTTTAAATAGTTCTAAGGCCATTTTTTTTGGTATCCCGCATTCGTATAGTCTTAGTTTAGGACCAACTACTATTACCGAACGACCTGAATAGTCAACCCTTTTACCTAATAAATTTTGTCTGAATCTTCCTTTTTTCCCCTGCAATAAATCGCTTAACGATTTAAGGGGACGATTTCCGGCACCTAAAACAGCGTGACCTCTCCTGCCATTATCTATTAAGGCATCAACAGCTTCCTGTAGCATTCTTTTTTCATTCTTAACAATAATACCAGGTGCTCCCAGTTCTAATAATCTTTTTAAACGATTATTACGATTAATGACTCTACGATAAAGGTCATTTAAATCAGAGGTAGCAAATCTCCCACCTTCTAACTGTACCATAGGCCGCAAATCCGGAGGAATTACAGGCAACACATCCAGAATCATCCATTCTGGTTTACCATTACTTTTTCGAAAAGCATCGATTATTTGTAGCCTTCTGATTATTTTTTTTGCTTTTTGGCCAGATGAGTGTTTTAGCTCTTCGCGTAATTCCATATTCAAAGAATCAAGATTTATATCCTTTAACATGGCCCTTATAGCCTCAGCGCCTATACCTGCTTTAAATTCAGGATCATAATAGGTATGTAATCTATTTTCAGATTCCAATATGGTATCACCAACTTTATGATTGGTATTTCTGGGATTGATTACTGCATAGCAAGACTCTTCCACTGTTCGCTTAGCCATAGTTGTTTTTTTTGCCAGTCCTTGTTCTTTTTCTATAAGGGGAGATAGTTTGCTCTCCGAGATTAGTCCATCTATTTCTAATATTCTATAATCTACTTCTGTCTCTTTTTCATTATTTTCAATTGTTTCCCCGGTTTCAGATATTTTTTCCGCAGCAGATTCGCTTTTTTCTTGTTCTTCCTCTACCTTGTCTGTTTCATCTGCCTTAAAACCTGCCCCACTTAAATCATATTCGCCTTTCTGCTGTTTAAGTTCAAGAGGTAAATATGGCTCTACAGTGAAAAATAAACTTCCAAAAACTTCTTGCAATTCTGATAATTCTTTATTGGTAATAACATCTCCAACCTTATGTGGAAATATTTTTGTCTGTTTGACTCGGTATAATAATTCAGCATTGAAATTAGGATTATACATTTTATGTATTTTAAACTCAGTCTCGGTTATTACTCCATTTTCAAAAAACATTTTATTATTATTTTCAGAACTATCGTCGAATTTTTGAGCTTCATATAATTGTTCTCTTCTGCGATCTGGTGCAAAGTAGAGTATTTTTTCTAAATTTTTGGGGGGAATATTTAACAATAAAGCAAGCGGACTTGGTATACCCTTGAAATACCATACGTGCGAAACCGGACAGGCTAAGTCAATATGGCCCATTCTTTCGCGTCGAGTGATTGACTTAGTTACTTCTACACCACAACGGTCGCATATAACCCCTTTATACCTAACTCTTTTATATTTTCCACAACTACACTCCCAATCCTTAACGGGACCGAAAATACGTTCACAGAATAACCCATCTTTTTCAGGTTTGAGAGTTCTATAATTAATGGTTTCCGGTTTTTTAACTTCCCCATGGGACCATTTCCTAATATCTTCTGGTGAAGCTAATCCTATTGTTATAGCATTAATTCTTTTTGAGATTTCCAACCGAATTACCTCCCCATTATCAATCTAAATAGTCAATACATTCTCAAGAACTATAATGAAAAATAATATCCATATTTATCAAAAAATTAAGTCTGATAGTCTATAAAATCCTGATCAATTCTGTCTCTTGTATCAAGATCTTCTTTAATCTCTATCTCTTTCCCATCATGATCCAGTACTTTAATATTTAAACAGAGGCTTCTTAACTCTCTTATTAATACTTTAAAGGACTCAGGTGTCCCTGGGACTGGAATATTCTCACCTTTAACAATAGACTCATACGTCTTAATTCTTCCCGTAACATCATCTGACTTAACGGTTAGCATTTCTTGTAGGTTATAGGCAGCACCATACCCCTCTAGGGCCCAAACTTCCATCTCTCCAAATCTTTGACCTCCAAACTGAGCCTTTCCTCCCAATGGTTGTTGAGTAACCAGAGAATAAGGTCCTGTAGAGCGAGCATGTATCTTATCATCGACTAAATGAATTAGCTTAAGTATGTAACTATAACCAACGCTGACTTTTTGCTTAAATGGTAATCCGGTTCTTCCATCGTACAAAACAATCTTACCATCCTGAGATAAACCAGCATCAACTAAAGCTTTACTAATATCTTCTTCGGTAGCCCCATTAAAGACCGGAGTAATAATATTGACTCTAAGCATTTTAGCAACCCAACCTAAGTGCAGTTCTAATATCTGCCCGACATTCATCCTAGAAGGAACTCCTAGAGGGTTTAGGATGATATCAATAGGAGTACCATCTGGTAAAAAAGGCATGTCATTGACCGGTAATATTTTTGCTATAACACCTTTGTTGCCATGCCTTCCCGATATTTTATCACCTTCTGATATCTTCCTTTTTTGGGCAATAAAAACTTTTACCATCTTATTCACACCCGGTGGGATCTCATCGCCGTTTTCCCTGGAAAAAACCTTTATATCAATTACCTTCCCCCTATCGCCATGTGGAACCCTGAGGGAGGTATCCCTGACTTCTCTGGCTTTCTCCCCAAATATTGCCCTTAATAATCTCTCTTCCGGGCCTAATTCCGTTTCTCCTTTAGGAGTTACTTTGCCTACTAAAATATCACCGGCCTCTACTTCTGTACCTATACGAATAACTCCATCTTCATCTAAATTAGCTAAGCTGCTTTCACCAATGTTAGGTATATCTGCAGTTATCTCTTCCGGGCCTAATTTGGTATCTCTGGCAGCACACTCATGCTCGCTTATATGAATAGAGGTAAAGGTATCTTCTTGAACCAATTTTTCACTTATTACTATAGCATCCTCAAAATTGTATCCTTCCCAGCACATATAAGCTACCAGAATATTCCGCCCTAATGACAGAAATCCCTGTTCAGTATTGTGACCATCGGCCATGACCATGTTTTTTGTTATTTTTTGCCCTTCTTTAACGATTGGCTTTTGGTTAATACATGTCCCTTGATTGGAACGATGAAACTTTTTTAAAATATATTCTTTACTTTTGCCCTGATTGCTTTTAACTATAATATTTCGGGAATCAACCTTTTCTACTACCCCGTCTTCTTCTGCTATTATGATCGTTCCCGAGTCGCGGGCAACTTTACTTTCCATTCCAGTCATAACTAACGGGGTTTCTGCTTTTATTACCGGAACTGCTTGCCTTTGCATATTGGTTCCCATTAAAGCCCTGTTAGCATCATCATGATCTAAAAAAGGAATTAAACTAGCAGAAATACTGACCATCTGATCTGGCGCAACATCTATAAAATCTACCTCTTCCGGAGAAACAGTCAGATATACATCTCGATATCTACAAGGAATCCCTTCTTGGGTAATCTTATGGTTGTCATCAATTTTTATATTGATTTGAGCTATTTTATACTGGTCTTCCTCGTCAGCAGTAAGATATATAATTTTATCAGTAACTTTGCCATTTTCTACCTTCCGGTAAGGAGTCTCAATAAAACCGAGGTTATTAATTCTGGCATAAATACTTAATGAACCAATTAACCCTATATTTGGGCCTTCAGGTGTCTCAATGGGACATATTCTACCATAATGGCTATAATGGACATCACGAACTTCAAATCCTGCTCTTTCTCTGGTTAATCCACCCGGACCAAGTGCTGATAACCTTCTCTTGTGAGTAATTTCAGAAAGAGGATTGGTTTGATCCATAAATTGGGACAATTGGCTACTACCAAAAAATTGTTTAACTGAGGCCACCAATGGCCTAATATTTATTAAAGCTTGTGGAGTAACTGAAGAAAGGTCAGGCTGTATGGTCATCCTTTCCCGGATTACTCTTTCCATTCTTACCAGACCAATATAAAATTGATCTAATAATAATTCCCCAACGGTCTTTACTCTTCTATTCCCTAAATGGTCAATGTCGTCAATGTGCCCAACCCCATAATAGAGATTAACTAAGTACCTCATTGAAGCCACTAAATCATCCCTAGTTAAAGCGTTTCCTTTTTTTACTCTTGCGAAAGACTGTGTTTGTCCGATCTTGTTAATCAGCTCCAGATCAAGGACTTGACCATTTTCGGCAATTATTTCACCTGTTTCATTGTTTATAACATCTTCGGCTAATTGCAGACCTATAGTATTCTCATTGACAATTCCTTCATCAGAGTCATACAAGTTGACTACAACATCTTCTTTTTCATTATAGACGCTAATTTCCTGGTCATTATCATTATAGACATATACTTTATCGACATCAGATTGGCTAATCAATTCTGCTATTCTTTTATTAATATGTGTATTTTTTTTCACTAATTGTTTTTTGGTAAGAGGGTCATTAACATTTTTTGCGGTAGTCATATCTAAAATTCTGTTTTGAATGTTTAGTTTTTGGTTTACCTTGTATCTGCCAACATCCGCCAGGTCATACCTTCTAGGGTCAAACAATAATCTATCCAGTAATTGACGTGTATTCCTCTCTGTGGGTGGTTCGCTAGGTCTAAGCCTTCTAAATATTTCAACTAGTGCATCACTTTTATTAGTAGTATTATCTTTTACTAAAGTTTCCTGAATAATTTCGCTATTATCAAATAAATCCAATATCTGCTCATTACTCTCATAACCCAAAGCCCTTAATAGAGTAGTAGCAGGGATTTTTCTTTTTTTATCAATTCTAACATAAATCATATTATTACTATCAAAGCCAAATTCTAACCAAGAGCCCCGATTGGGAATGATTCTATAATTAAAAAGGATCTTATTCTCGCTATATTCTTCACTACCATAATAAATACCGGGTGAACGTATTAATTGATTGACCACAACCCTCTCAGCTCCATTAATGATAAAGCTGCCACTTTCGGTCATTAATGGTATCTCTCCCATAAAAACATCCTGCTCTTTAATTTCACCATCTTTTTTATTATGGAGACTTATTCTTACTTCCAATGGTGCAGAATACGTACTACCCCTCTCCCAGCACTCCATAGGGGTGTATTTTGGCTCTTTAATGGAATAATGCATGTACTCTAAAACAAGGTTCCCGGTGAAATCCTGAATAGGGAACACATCTTTAAACACTTTGTGCAAGCCGATATCCTGTCGTTTCTCAGGAAGAATATTTTCTTGTAGAAATTTCTGAAAAGATTGTTTTTGAACATCTAAAAAATCAGGTGGCTCGATATAGTTTTTTATTTTGGAGTAGTCCAAAATATCCAGTTTGGTATTTGTCACTTTTGAACACCAACCTTTTTGAAGATTTGTTGCAAATTATAATGATATCATCGGTAATGATAGAAGTCAAGAAGATATCCCTGTTTTAGACAGGGATATCTTCTTTTTTAAATTTAAGCAAGGGATTAGAATTTATCATTTTCTTAGATAAAAGCTTTTTCTCTTGATCCAATACTTTTAATTCTTTAATATACCATGAATAAATAGTAGTTAGAATAAACAACTATGAAGTCTCTACTTCAATTCCACAGTTGCTCCGACTGCTTCTAATTTTTCTTTTAAAGCCTGTGCCTCTTTTAGCTCAACTTTTTCTTTAACAGCTTTTGGGGCTCCTTCTACCAGGTCCTTAGACTCCTTCAAACCCAAACCAGTAGCAGCTCTTACTTCCTTAATTACTTGTATTTTATTGGCTCCAATCTCTTTTAAAACAACATCAAATTCTGTTTTTTCTTCCTCCTGAGCTGCTGGTGCAGCTCCTTGTGCCGAAATAACATTTTGAGCCATAAGAGGTGCAGCAGCGCTTACACCAAACTTTTCTTCTAGAGATTTAACTAAATCAGCCAATTCTAAAACAGTTAATTTTTCTATTCTCTCCATAATTTCTTGAATATTGTTGCTATCTTTTTCTTGAGACATTGTTACCTCTTTTTCCTTGAGAACCTCTTTCTCTTTTTTTGATTTATTTTTAACATTCTCTTTTTCTATTGCAACATCTTCATTTTTTTTAACCTTTTCTTCCATAAATCCCGTCTCCTCTCTTGATTATTTAAAAACTACAAATATAATTGCTCTTTGCTATCACTCTGATTGTTTTTTTCGAATCTGTTCTAGTACATTAACTAACCCGGACAATGGTGAACTTACCACATAAACAAATGAACTAATGGGGCTCTTCATATTTCCCAGCATTTTGGCTAATAACTCTTCTTTGCCGGGTAATAGCGCTATTCGGGTTAACTGCTCTCCAAAGAAAATCTGCCCTTCCAATAAGGCATTTTTCATTTTAAATTTTTCTGCATTATCCAGAGAATACTTATACAACAGCTTAATTGGCAGCAACGCATCATCCTTACCAAAAGCAATACTTGTACACCCGGTTAAACTGCTTGTTAAACTCTCTAAACCAATTTCTTGGACAGCAATTTTTAATAAAGTATTTTTGTATACCTTAAACTTGATATTCTTCTCTTTTAGGGTATTTCTTAGCTGTGAGATATCTTTGGCATTTAGACCTTGATAGTCAGTTAAAACAACACTAGAGGATTTTCCTAACTCATCTTTTAATTCTTTAATAATTAGTTCTTTTTTCTCTCTTGTTAATGGCAATGGACTTCCTCCTTTCTATGGCACTTTAATTTTCAGTCTAATTAAAAAAATCCTGCCTTAGAAGTGATTTTAAGGAAGGATTTTTCTGGATTCCTCCGCAGGCTGATTTGCATCTAATTATACCTTTTGCAGACTAAACTATGCTGAAGGTACCTGCATTCTAAGGATTTATAATAACTATATCTATTTTGTACTCTTAGATTTAGAGTTTACTACCTTTTTTCTGCCTCACTTAATGTTTTTAAAATATCTAATTTTATTCCGGGACCCATGGTCGAAGAAACAGTGATGCTTAATACATATCGGCCCTTGGAAGTGGGTGGCTTTGCTTTTACGATTGCATCTAAAACGGTGTAAAAATTTTCAACAAGCTGATCATCTGAAAAATTTGTTTTACCGAGAATAGCATGTACTATTCCAAAGCGGTCTGCTCTATATTCTACCTTACCCTTCTTTACAGCTAAAACTGCATTTTTTATATCAAAGGTTACTGATCCAAGTTTAGGGTTGGGCATTAAACCTCGGGGGCCGAGAACCCGCCCTAATTTTCCGACTACTTTCATCATATCTGGGGTAGCTATGACTGAATCAAAATCCGTCCATCCATTCTGTATTTTTTCTGCTAATTCATTACCTCCAATAAAATCTGCTCCTGCCTCTTCAGCTTCCTTTGCCTTTTCAGTTTCTGCAAATACTAAAACCCTACTCTGTTTACCTGTGCCATGTGGCAACTCAACTGCCCCTCTTACCTGTTCTTCAGAGCGGCGGGTATTTATACCTAAACGTATTGCCACATCGATAGTCTCAGTAAAATTGGCAAAGCTGAGCTGTTTGACTAATGTTATTGCTTCTATGATTGAATATTGTTTAGCTTTATCATAATTTTTCACAGTTTCTGAATATTTCTTACCTCTGTTTTTCAATACCCTTCCCCCCTTGTGGTAAAATGGATTATTCCTCCCACTTAATAACTTGCTGTTTTCTTTTCGATATGATTAGAAGTAGCTTATCGAGATTATTCTATTTCAATCCCCATACTGCGAGCTGTTCCTTCCGCTATCTTCATCGCACTATCTATATCGTCAGTATTTAAATCGGGCATTTTTATCTCCGCTATTTCTTTTACCTTATCTCTTTTAACTTTAGCAACTTTATCTCTATTGGGTTCAGAAGACCCTTTTTCAATTTTTGCTGCTTCCTTCAATAAAAAAGACATAGGCGGTTTTTTGCATACAAAGTCAAAAGTTCTGTCCTGATATACGGTAATAATAACGGGGATAATTGTGCCAATATCTTGTTTGGTTCGTTCGTTAAATGTTTTACAAAATTCCATTATATTGAGTGCATGCTGTCCCAAAGCCGGACCAACCGGTGGCGCCGGATTGGCAGCTCCTGCAGGAATTTGTAACTTAATATTCGCAATTATTTTTTTTGCCATCTCTAAAACACCTCTTCATGCTAACTGTCGTAGATTGGAGACTTTGATATCTAAAACTACTGGAAGTATACTTATATTTATAGTTCTGTCCATTTCTAATATTTTTCTACGTCGGTATATTCCAGCTCTACTGATGTTTCTCTGCCAAAAATAGTTAAAAATACCTTTAGTTTCCCTCTCTGGGTATCAATTTCTTTTACATTTCCGGTATACCCAGTAAAGGGCCCATTTATAATGTTAACACTTGTGCCAATGTCAATATCTACCCGGGGTTTCTTTTCCCCTTTACCCATTTGTATTAATATATTCTTAATTTCATGTTCTGCCAAAGCAACTGGTTTACCGCCTGAACCGACAAATCTGGTAACTCCTGGGGTATTCCTGACCGTATACCATGAATCATTGTTCAATTTCATTTGCACTACTACATACCCAGGAAACACTTTTTTCTGTACATATTTTTTTTTACCAGACTTTGTCTCCAGAAATTTTTCAGTCGGTATCAGCACTTGAAATATCTGGTCTTCCATGCCCATAGATTTGACCCGCTGTTCAAGATTTACCTTAACCTTATTTTCATATCCTGAATAAGTATGAACTACATACCATTCTTTATCTTCGCTGGACCTTATTATCTTACATCTCCCTCCCGACGGGGTATATTATGCTTTCTCTTATTAATCTATTTATTGTAGAATTATAGCTACGACTCGAGAAAATAAAAGGTCAATCAATCCCAAATAGATAGCAACTAAGACCACTGCAACCATAACTACAATAGTGCTGCTAATTAATTCTTTCCTGTTTGGCCAGGTAACTTTTTTTAGTTCTGCTCTGGCTTCTTTAATAAAATTAACTAATTTTTGAAAAATCTGTTTTATTTTCATTTCTCACCTTTTCAGCACTATTTATTCTCTAATTGCATTAGATTATATGGCAGGCCCGGCAGGATTTGAACCTGCAACCCCCGGATTTGGAGTCCGGTGCTCTCCCGTTAGAGCTACGGACCTGTATATCTGTCTTTAAACTTCAGGACATACCATTACAAATAATTTTATCTTGTCTCTTTATGCAAGGTATGCTTTTGACAATACTTACAATACTTTTTAAGAGAAATCTTTTCAGTGGTATTTTTCTTATTCTTATGACTATAATAATTTCTATTATTACATTCTGAGCAAGCTAATACTATTCTGTCTCTCATTATTCTTTCCTCACTAGCAGAGAAAATTTACGAAACTAAATCTAACACATTTTACCATACCTGTCAAGCAGGTTAATTTTTATGTTTTAATCAATTAATTATCCGAGGTCTTTATTGCTGCGTACAATTATCAGTTCGTTTAAATAAACACAATAATAAGACTGGGCTTAAATTACATCCCAGTCTCAATCTTATAATAAACTATATTCTTGTTATCCCTTATATATGATATATGGACTACTTAATTACTTCCCTTATTCCAGAACCTCAGTAACCACTCCTGCCGCCACAGTTCTACCACCTTCTCGAATAGCAAAACGAACACCCTTTTCCATAGCTATGGGAGTAATTAAGGCACCGGTTATGGT
>JAAYOB010000040.1 GCA_012520575.1 Candidatus Stramentimicrobium fermentans | reverse complement strand
GGTAAAAAAGCAGGAGTTAGTCCTAGCAGAATCTTTTTAAAAGAAAAATTATAATTCATTTACAAGGAGAAGATTATGAATTTACAAATCAGAGGCATTATTCCTCCCATGGTTACCCCTTTTGATGGGGATGAACGAGTCGATGAAAAAGCTTTAAAAAAGATGACTGATTATCTGATAAAATCAGGAGTCCATGGTGTATTTCCTTTAGGAAGCACAGGGGAAGGATATGCTGTAAATTTTGAGCAAAAGAAAAAAATAATTGAAACAGTTCTTGAGGCAACCGATAAAAGAGTACCAGTCTATGCCGGTACGGGTGCGATTACTACCAAAGAATCAGTAGAATTAACCGTAATGGCAACAGAATTAGGGGTAGATGCTTTATCTGTCATTACACCTTATTTTATTACCCCAAATCAAGAAGAATTATATGAACACTATAAGGAAATTGCCTCCCATACCCATTTACCCATTATTCTTTATAACAACCCTGACCGTACGGGAGTGGATTTGGGCATAGACCTAATTGTTCGTTTAAGTAATATTGATAATATTGTAGGTATTAAAGATAGCAGTGGGGATATGACGAAGGCTGCCGAAATAATTCGGCAAACAAATAATTTTTCCGTCTTAGCTGGACGAGACACACTTATTTATGGATTCCTATCCTATGGAGCTAAAGGAAGTGTTCCGGCCACTGCAAATATTGTTCCGAAATTAGTCGTTTCCATTTATGAGTTGTTCCAAAAAGGAGATCTGGAAGGTTCTCTGAAGGCACAATTTAGACTTGCACCACTACGTATGGCTTTTTCTTTAGGCAGTTTTCCGTCTATTATGAAGGAAGGACTAAAGCTAAAAGGAATTGATGTAGGTAATACCTTAAGACCAATTAAACCTTTAACAGCTGAAGCAAGAGAAAAACTTAAAAAGATTATCTTGGAAATAGAGGCCTAGCCCACCAAGGACCCCACCTGTTAAAAAATACTGAAAACCGTGAACTAAAAACCTCTGTCAGCTCAACATAGATTTCCGGTTACCTGCTTTAATGGTATAATCGCGACAATTAAAGTACCAAATCAGCGGCGGTATAGTTCTAATGGATAAAAAGAAAATTATTTTCATTAGTTTAAGTATTCTAATATTAATAGGCGGCTTACATTTTTATTCACTTTATAAAAAAGGAGAAGAAGGTTCAGAAGAGAGCTATTTTATTTTTGTCTGTCCATCGGGTGCCGAGATAAGGGTAAACTACGAGGAGGAAGGGGATTTGGCGGTTGTACAGCTGGAAGGAAAGGTGTATAGGTTAAAGCTAGCTGTCAGTGCCTCCGGTGCGAGGTATGCCAATGAAGATGAGAGTGTGGTCTTTTGGGAACATCAGGGGGAGGCGATGGTGCTCTTTAATGATGACCCGGTTTACGACGGGTGTAAACTGCAGAGATTGGAGTAAGAAACAAAAGGCGGATAGGGAATATTATGGTTAAAATTAAGAATAAGAAAAGAAGGATTGCCATTCTTACCGGTGGCGGAGATTGTCCCGGTATTAATGCCGTAATCAGAGCGGTTACCAAAAAAGCCATCTTAAAACGTAATATGGAAGTCATCGGTGTCTTAGACGGATATGAAGGGCTAATCCATAACAGATATCGTACACTCAGCTTTGATGATGTTTCCGGTATATTAACCCTAGGGGGAACTATACTGGGTACTACCAATAAAGCTAATCCCTTTCATTATGCTATTAAAAAAGGTGATGAGATAAAATTTTCTGACTGCTCCGCAGTAGTTTTAAGCAATATTGAAGCTCTAAAGATAGAATGTCTGGTCTGTGTGGGTGGCGATGGCACTCTATGGATTTCTAATCGACTCCATCAATTGGGAGTGCCTATAGTGGGAGTACCTAAGACTATCGATAATGATGTCAGGGGAACCGATATCACTTTTGGTTTCGATACAGCGGTCAGTATTGCCACCGAAGGCATAGACCGTATCCATACCACCGCACAATCGCACCACCGTATTATGATGGTTGAAGTGATGGGGCGTAAAGCGGGCTGGATTGCCCTCCATGCCGGTATAGCGGGGGGAGGTGATGTTATTTTAATTCCGGAAATGCCATATCAGATTGACCGGATAGCGGATTATATTAGTCAAAGAAGAAAAACAGGCCGCTTGTTTAGCATAATTGTGGTAGCTGAGGGTGTCATGCCCATGGGTGGCGAGGCGGTAGTGCAGAAGATTGTACCGGATAGTGCTGAACAGCTCCGCTTGGGTGGTATTAGTCTCGTCTTAGGAGCTAAGTTAGAAAAATTGATGGAATTAGAAACCAGGGCGGTAGTGTTGGGGCATTTACAGCGTGGCGGTACTTCGACTCCCTTTGATCGAATTTTAGCAACCCGTCTGGGATCTAAAGCAATTGATTTGATTGAAGAAAAAAAGTTTGGTCAGATGGTAAGTGTCAAAGGAAATTATTTGGCCGCCTATCCTTTAGAAGAGGTAGCCAAAGGTCCTCGTTTGGCAACTGCTGACCATGAAATGATTAAAGCAGCCCGAGCCATTGGGGTTTGTTTCGGCAGTTGAAAGTTTTTGCTAAAAAGGAATATCTTTAAAAAGGCATGGTATAATACGAATTAAAGAAAGCAGTGATTTATTAAAAAAGAGTAAGGTACACTTTTAGTTAATCATTAGTAGCTTCAGGAGTATTTTAGATATGGTAATACGTAGAGTTTATCTGGATAATAATGGTACTACACCATTACATCCTATGGTAAAGGAAGAAATTATCAAAGCCATGGATGTTTTTGGTAATCCTTCGAGTTTGCACCAATTCGGCAGGGCGGCTAAGGTAATGATGGCAGAGGCGAGAGAGGCAGTGGCTTCTTTTATCGGTGCCAGTCCTGAAGAGATTGTTTTTACCGGTTCAGGTTCGGAAGCCAACAATACGGTCCTTTCTATTTTGGCCTGTCCTTCCAAGCAGTGCAGTTGCTTTAATTCCGTTAAATTTAATAAAGTGATAACTTCAATCATTGAACATCCCTGTGTTATAGAGACGGTGAAATGCCTGACCGATAGAAATACCGAGGTGAAATATATCAATGTTGATAAATATGGCAAGATTATTATGGATGAGCTGGAAGAGGAGCTGAAAAGAGGACCCGCACTGGTCTCCATAATGACCGCTAATAATGAAATAGGAACAATTCAGGATATTAAAAAAATTAGTCGGCTTGCTCACCGTTATGGTAGCTTAATACATACCGATGCGGTACAGGCGGTGGGGAAGATACCGGTAGATGTCAATGATTTAGGTGTGGATTTTTTAACCCTTTCCGCCCATAAACTGTACGGGCCCAAAGGGATTGGAGCTTTGTATATACATAAAAATACTCCTTTCTGCCCGCTTATACGGGGGGGACATCAGGAGAATGGTCGCAGGGCAGGGACTGAAAATACCTTAGGTATTGTGGGGTTTGGCAAGGCAGTAGAGCTGCGCAAAGCCGAGATGGCGGCTGACCATGAAAGACTGCTCTCCTACAAAAACAAGTTAAAGGAAGGATTAAAAGGTAAGATTGACCATATCTATTTTAACGGACACCCGGAAGATTGTTTAGCCAATACTTTAAATGTTTCTTTTCCTGGAGCAGAAGGTGAGGCGATATTGCTCTATCTCGATTTAACCGGCATTGCTGTTTCCACCGGATCTGCCTGTGCCTCCGGGTCGCTGGACCCCTCACATGTACTTTTAGGTATTGGTATGCCGATTGAATATGCCCATGGTTCCATTAGAATCAGTATGGGTAGAGACACTACAGAAGAGGATATCGATTATGTTATTGAAGTATTGCCGGAAATAATTAAGAAAATTAGGAGAATGTCCACAGTTGATGTCGAAGGAGTGAAGAATGAGTGAAACAAGCACTAAGGTAGAATGGGTTTATTCGGAAAAGTTAAAAGAGCATTTTATAAAACCCCGCAATATCCTGGAAGATGAGCGGAATTATCAGGAGGACGGTAAGGGTGTAGTAGGCAATATGAAATGCGGCGATGAGATGATGATGGGGATTAAAGTTGATAAAGAAAAGGGAATCATCACCGATTGTAAATGGAAGACCTATGGCTGTGCCAGTGCTATTGCCAGTACCTCCATACTATCGGAGATGGTAATCGGTAAAACGCTGGAAGATGCCTATAATATCTCACCGAAGGATGTAGCTAAAGAGTTGGGCGGTCTGCCCATCCATAAGGTACACTGCTCTGTATTGGGTGATAAAGCCCTCAAAGCCGCCATTAATGATTATTATCGTCGTAATGGCATGATTGATAAGATTAAAGAAGATAAAGCTCGAGTAGTATGCCAATGTATGGATGTTACCGATAAAGAGATAGAAGAGGCGGTATTAGATGGTGCCCGAACCTTTTTAGATATACAGGAAAAGACCAAAGCAGGAACAGTGTGTGGAGAGTGCAAGGAAGAGATTTTGGGATTAATAGAAAAATATAAGAAAGAACATTTCGAAGAATAGAAGAAAAATAGAAAAGAATGCTGAAAAAGTAAATTACTTCAGTGCTCTGAGTAAACCTGCTGAGGAAAAGTGAGAAACAAAAAAGCTGCCGCCATATGGTGCATGTTAATTGAGATAGAAAATTAGGACTGAGCCCTAATCAGATCTGAACATCGATTCTTATTACATAAGGCTCAATCTTTTTTTATTTTTAGGTTAGGAATTAAGAAAAGGTTAAATATTGTTATCATTAATTCGTACATGAACCCGTCATTATTTTGTCTTTAGCAAAATAGCGGTCATAGATCAAAAGTCCTAAATTAATCAAAACCAGAGCGGCAAATCCTGCTAAACCGGGCACTCCCACTAGCAGGTCATTTCCCCCTTTTAAAACTATCAATGGCAGACCGGCAGTAGCGTTAAGAGAACCATGAATGATAGCTGCAGCTATAACCGATTTTGCCTTCAGACGCACATAGCTGAAGATGGGTGAGAGAAGTATAGTCAAGATAACCATCATAAGTACTCCTATCTTGGGGTGCTGCGGGTAGTTATGTCCCTGCAAAATTATCGGAGCATGCCATATTCCCCAGATAAAACCGATGGTGATAGTTGATTTCCAGAATCCTAAATAGCTAAGTTCTTTCTGAAGTAACCCTCTCCAGCCAAGTTCTTCGCCAAAACCGGAAATGGCGTTGACAGTTATACCGGCTGCCAGTGCCGAGAGTACCCCCATCCAGAAAGGGTGCAGGGGCAAAGCTTGTACTTGCGCCTTCATGGCGGCAATCTGATCCGGGCTCATAGTTGCCTCCAGTCCCTCATAAATACCTGACATATCCGGGGCAAATTGCACATTAGGGATAAGGAGGCTGATGCCCAGAGTGAGAAATGCCAGTAGAAAGGGCAGGAGCCAGGCAACTGCAAACCAACAGTTTAATTTAAAAGAAACCCCCAATGGTTCTTTGATTTTTTCTTTGTAAATGAGCTTCTGGACTATAATGGTCACCAGCATAGGAATAAACATATAAGTGACCGAGATGATTAAAGTACCGGGAGGAACCCATTTGCCACCCAACATAAAGTAAAAGAAGACCAGTGAAAAACTGAGCAGAAAAGTCAGACCAGTAAATAATAACACTTTTTTATTTTTTTCCATCATAATAAAATTATCCTCCTGCCAAAAAACTGCCATTAGACATCGAATAATCGAAATATAGATTCGAAATAGATTCACACTATAAGTTATGTTCAATATAATACAAATATCATCTTATTGCCAATAATTCTTGGCGGGTAAGGCTTTTTAATTTTTTTCTCATCACAATCTTAATCTAATTTTACTCATTTGTAGTATAATATATAATTAAATAAATTTGTCTTTGTTCCGTAAAATTTCTGCTTTTTCTTATTAATTGTAATAAGAAAGGAGGAAACTATGAGCGAAATGTTCGACTACAGGATGAATAAAATGAGCAAAAAGAAGGTTCAATTATTTTTTCTGATCCTTTTGACTTTCCTAATACTTTGCCTTTGTAATGATGGGCTGGCTCAAGATGACCGCAGCTTTCGTATTATGGACTATGAAGCACAGGTATTTATTCAGGAAAACGGTGATGCAGAGGTCAGTGAGTTATTCACCTATCGGTTTTCCGGAGAGTTTAACGGTATTACCCGCTCTATCGGCTTGAAGGGTTCTGATGGACTGGCTTATTTTTATGGAGCAGAATATGAACCGGCGAGAAAGAAGCTGGAGGTAACAGAGGAAACGAAAGGTAATATGGTCACCTTTCGTATTTATGATAGATCTGCTAATGTGACAAAAAGATTTTTATTGGAATACCGCCTGAAGAATGTAGTCACCAAATATAACGATATAGCTGAATTTTATTGGAAATTCTTTGATACTACCAATACCTCACCCATTGAACGAGCCAGGATTGAAATCTACTTTCCTAATCAGGCAGTATCGGTTGATAATATAAAAGTTTTTGGTCATGGTCCGTCTCAGGGGCAGGTAACGATAGAGGATAGCGGATATGTACTTTATCAGGTAGATAATCTTCCTTCTCAAGAAATGATAGAGGCGAGGATTTTATTCCCTATCTCCTTTGCCCCTTATTCCTCTCGAATGGTAGCGCAAGATAAATATGGAGAAATTATGCGGGAGGAGTTGAATTGGGCAAAAAGCGGCCAACGTCGTCATAATATTACTGTTTTTGCACTTTTACTGATACCGGTAGTAATTATTCTAAATATTGTTATGGCTATTCGGCTTTACTTTAAATATGATCGCGAACTTAAACCGGAGCTGAAATTAGATTATTATCGGGAATTGCCTCAGGATATTACTCCTGCCGTGTTGAGCTATTTGATGGATTTACAGGGAGCAACCTCTAAAGATATTATGGCAACCTTGATGGATTTGGCCCGCAAGAAGTACTTAAGAATAGATGAAGAAATGAGCGGACTCTTCAAAAAAAAGGATTATCGTTTTACACTTATCAAAAAAGATTATTCTTCCTTAAAAAGGCATGAAATCGACCTTATCGACTGGCTTTTTGGCACTGTTGGGAGGAGGGATTCAGTCTCCTTAAAAGAGATTGAACAATACGCCAAGCAGACTGCTAAATCGTCCTGGGCCCCGGGCTTATTTCGCCAAAAATATCTTGATTGGCAGAGAATTGTTAAAAAGGAGTTTGATAAATACGGTTATTTTCACAAAGATAAACCGGGATTAGAAACAGCTATAAAAACTATGCTGGGAGAGATTGGCGCTGTCTTGGTTTTAATGGTTGCAGGTCTCTTCTTTAAGATTAGATGGCTTGTCTGGATACCATTATTATTTACAGTACTACTTACCGGTGCCGGTCTGATAATTTATGGTTCAACCATCAGAAAAAAGACGCAAACCGGAGTGAATGAATATGAAAAATGGACTGCTTTTAAACGATTTTTATTACATTTCAGCAATATGAAGGACTATGAAATACCCTCACTGGTAGTATGGGAGCATTACTTAGTCTATGCTATAACCTTAGGTGTAGCAGAAAAGGTCATTGCTAAATTAAGACCAATTTTAGCTGCCCAGAATATTACCATGAATAATTCGACTATATTATACCATCTGACCGGTGGTACCGGTCAGCTCAATGCGGCCTCCTTTCGTTCCTTTGATAAGGCATTTTCCAGTGCTTTTTCTTATAAGGCACCCTCTACCGGCTCCGGTGGAGGATTCTCCTCCGGCGGTGGCAGCAGCAGTGGAGGAGGAGGGGGCGGTGGTGCCGGTGCTTTCTGATTGATTAGATTGCAATCAATAAGGAAGCAGATAATTTCCGTAAAACTGGATAATAAGGATTTAAGAGAGATTAGAAAATTAATTAACAATTTAAGAAAGGAGTAAGAAGATGAGTTTTGCATTAATTTTTTTAGTGCTAGCTGCTCTATGGGCATTAATAACCTACAATAACTTTATCACGTTGAGGGGGAGAGTGGACAATGCCTGGGCCCAGATAGATGTTCAGTTGAAGAGAAGATTTGACCTGATACCCAATCTGGTCAATACGGTCAAGGGATATGCCCAGCATGAGAAAGAGACTTTAGAAAATGTGACCGCAGCTCGTACTAAATATATGTCTGCCCAGACTCCGGATGAAAAGATAAAAGCCAATACCGAATTAGGTGGAGCTTTAGGCCGCCTCTTTGCCGTGGCGGAAAGTTACCCCGATTTAAAAGCCAATGCCAGCTTTCTGGATTTACAGGAACAACTGAAAAATACCGAAGACAAGATAGGTTTTTCCAGACAATTCTACAATGATACCGCTATGAAGTATAATATCGGTATTGCCAAGGCCCCGGCTGCCATTATTGCTAACGTTTTTGGCTTTAAAGGACGCTCCTATTTTGAAGCCGAAGAAGAGAGCAGACAGAGCGTCGAGGTGAAATTTTAAAAATATATAGAATAGAATTTAAGGGATGCTATTTTTGACAAAACAGGTTAATAATGGTACTAATTTATAGAGGGCAAGGTAAATATGCCAAGTTTAATCAATAAGGACATAGGATATAAATAGTAAAATATGTTGTAAAATAGGAAAAATTACCATAAAAGAAAAGTTGATCAAAACACTGTTTTTTTTAAAAAGCAATAGAAGAGGTTGTTGTTTTTTTATTTATCTGCTAATTATGATCGCATTTTTCTTATCAGTAGTTCCTACTGCCTTTTGCCGAGAGGTAAGCCCTAAATTTCTTATAATTCATCTTGATGCCGTTTCTTCCTCAAAATTTTTTCAGTATATGGAGGAAGAATATCTCCCCAATACTAAAGCCATCTTCAAAGAAGGGCATGCCATTAAATATGGTTTGAGTCTCTTTCCGGGTGGAACCGAGAATATTATCCCCCGACTCAAAGAAGGACTCGGTAACGAAACAGGAGAAAATATTGGCTGGGGTTATTATAATAGGGAAAAAGGCAGAGAAGTATCAGGGATAAAATCTTTCTCTAATCTATTTTCTGCTATACCACGCAGGGCTCAGTTTAGTATGCTTTATGGGTTACCTGTGATAGATTCTCTTATGTTTCTTCCCATGATGAACATTCCTCAGCTTTTAGAAACCTATGGAGTGATTCAATTGTACTGGTTTTCTCCTGATGCTGCCGGACATGTTTTTGGAGAGAAAATATATCTAAATTCTATTCGCAGATTTGATCGTTATCTTGGCAGATTAGTAAAGAGATTGAATTTGGATGAAGTTAATCTAATTTTATATTGTGACCATGGCATGGCTCTTGATAATGAGATAGTTATTGATCATGTTCTTGAAATAAATAGGGTACTGGGTGATGGATTGGAATCCTTCTTCTTCCCCAATGTTTATTTAAAGGACCTTAACTTAAAAGAATACTATGCCCAAAAGATTGTTCAAGAGACAAAGATAGATTTTACTTTTTACAAAGAGAATGGGTATCCCGATATAGTGAGAGGTTATTCAATTGACAGTAAAGTGATTTTCCAAGAGAATGGGGAAGGGAAGATCAGATACCTCTTTGAGGGGAAAGATGAGTTTTCCTATTATACTGATGGTTATCAGGGAGAATGGCTTAGTGCAGACGAATGGCTCATTCTGACCAGAAAGAGTAAATTTCCGGCTGTTCCTCCCAACATTTTTGGATTTCTATCCAATAAGAATGCCGGGGATATTGTTTTAGTGGTGAACCCCCCTCACCTAATCTTTACTAATCTTATCTTTGATTATACCGGTAATCACCATGGGGTAACCGATATGGACTTATTGGTGCCGATTCTATTGCGGGGAAAAGAACTGGAACACCTCTACGATAGGGAAGAGATGTGGCTTCATACCCTCTTTACCAGTATTCCTAACCTGAGCTTCTATGGCAGTACTCCGGAAAGAGAAAACCATTCTCTTTCCCTCTGGGGCAACCTTAAAGATGGTGAATTTGAATTTCCCGGATTTGAGCTCACGCTATCTCCTCACTATCGTTGGAATTTAGCCTTGCGCCATGAAAATGATATTACTAAAGGCTGGTTTGAATATGATGTCTATAGCTCCTATGTCATAAGGCTATGGGCTGGTGCCGGAGTAGAGTACCGAGCGAGCGAAAATAGCTGGGAA
Organism: Candidatus Stramentimicrobium fermentans; assembly: GCA_012520575.1. Classification (GTDB taxonomy): domain Bacteria; phylum Atribacterota; class Phoenicimicrobiia; order Phoenicimicrobiales; family Stramentimicrobiaceae; genus Stramentimicrobium; species Stramentimicrobium fermentans. The sequence goes on along the minus strand of JAAYOB010000040.1, from coordinate 6,497 downwards.
CCTTTCCTGCAGAGCCGCCTACAGATGGATTTTGACCGCATTCAATTCAATTATGGCGGACAGGTCCACCTCAATAATTTTAAAGAATGGCAGGAAAACCGTAAGGAGATCAACTACCGCATCAACAAAAATCTTTACTTAAACTGGCAGATACCCAATCGGCTGGGCTTTACTCTGCATTGGTAAACGATGTATCCTCGTCGGCTTTTAGCAGCAATGATTTTAATACAATAAAATGAAAAACAGGTATTCCTAACCATATAAACGTTAAAAATATTTTAAAAAATGTTTGATAGGAACGATTTATTACTTTAGGATGTTTGAAAATAAATATAGATATTCGTGTAGAAGTAAATCAGCTTGGAAAGTTTAGATATATGTCAGGTGAGAGTATTTTAAACCAGCCGACTGAAGAGAATTCCTTATAATTAAAGCAAATCAATTTTACAAGGTCGATTACCTTTAAAAAACTGCTTATCTCCAACATAATGCCAGCCATTTTACTATTTTTGCCGTTTTCTTACCTGTGGATGTTAATTTTCTAATGATTTAAAAATCTAACCCGCAAGAATGTGTATAAAAGATATTCTAGTAGTCTTCCTTTTTCATTCTGTTATAATTATAAATATAAATAATAAGCCAAATAGTCTATTATTTATTTTCTAGAGAAGGAGTTCTTGTAAAGAACAAGGAATATTCAATTCTTATCAGTCGAGGGCTGCTTACCTTCACCTTAAAATATAAAGGATGGGTATCTAAAACAAATGAAGATTAGTTTTTATGGTTCAGCTGGGATAGTAACTGGCTCTAATTATCTGCTGGAAATAGGGGAAAAGAAAATATTGGTTGATTGCGGGATGTTTCAAGGAGGACGACAGATTAACAGACTCAATTTTCAACCCTTTCCTTATCAACCGGAAGAGATAGATTTCTTGGTATTAACCCATGCCCATATTGATCACAGCGGACGTATTCCCAATTTAGTAAAGGCTGGTTTTGAGGGGAAAATATACTGTACTAAAGCAACTTTTGACCTCTGTTCTATCCTGCTTCCCGATAGTGGTCATATCCAGGAGATGGAAACAGAATGGGATAATCGGAAAAGAGCACGTGCCGGCCTATCCTTACGCACACCCCTTTATACCGTAGAAGAGGCCCTTTCTTCTTTGAAATGTTTCTCCCCGGTCCTGTATAACCAAAAAATTACTATAGATGAAACATTTACCTTTAGATTTCAGGATGCCGGTCATATTCTTGGCTCAGCTATTGTTGAACTCTGGATAAAAGAAGGAGACAGGATTTGTAAGATAGTCTTTAGCGGAGACTTAGGGAGCAAAAACAAGCCTATCATTAGAGATCCGGCAATTATTACTGAGGCAGATTACCTCATATTGGATTCCACTTATGGTGATAGAATTCATCCTTCATATGATAAAGAGGCAGTCAGGCTAATACCCATCATAACAGAAACCAGGGAAAGAGGAGGAAATGTTATCATTCCTTCTTTTGCTATACAGCGGGCTCAGGATATCATTTATGAATTGAACAAATACTATGACCAGATTATTTCCGTAAAAGAGGATGATTTTCTGGACATACCTGTCTATGTGGACAGTCCCCTTACTATTTCGGCAACAGAAATATTTATACGAAATCCTGATTGTTTTGATGCCGATGCACTCGCTCTGATTAAGGCAGGGGATAACCCTTTAGATTTTCATAATCTTTACTATTCCAGAACCACCCAGGAATCAAAAGATTTGAATGACTCTAAAGGGAGCAAGGTCATTATCTCTGCCAGCGGTATGTGTACTGCGGGCAGAATCAAACACCATCTAAAACACAACCTATGGCGAAAAGAGTCGAGCATTGTCTTTGTTGGTTATCAGGCAGAGGGAACGCTGGGTCGTAGAATAATTGATGGAGCAAAGACAGTAAAAATATTTGGTGAAGATATCAGCGTTAAAGCCCAGAAATATGTTTTAGATGGATTTTCAGGACATGCCGACCAATTAGAGACCATACAATGGTTGAGAGGTTTTAAAAAAAGTCCGGGCACGGTTTTTTTAGTCCATGGAGAACCAGGTTCCCTGCAAGCCTTATCAGGTCTGATCCGGCAAGAATTTAATATCAAGACCATTATACCTCAAATGGGAGATAATTTTTTAATAAAAGGAACTAGTAGAGTTGTCACAGCAAGAGAGACTCAGGAAGCAATTAAAAAAGAGCAGCGCTTATTTGAAGAAGAAGCTCTGGGTTTAAAAGAAATAATGGATCTGGTCTTAGAGCAATTAGATAATAAGACTAAGGAAGGACTATCTGAGGCTTAGGTGTCTATGTTAAGAAATAAGATGATGGAATTGAGGAAAGAAGGATTAGAGCTAAGTATGTTATTAACTAAAAAGCGTAAAAATAAGGACAGGGGTAATACTGAAGATGAAAAATAATGCACAAATAAGGGTATATATTAATAAATATATACCCTTATTTGGACTACTTTTATTTTAATATTATTAACATTATTGAAACATTTTATCTAATTTGGCCTGTATAGCCTGAGGTGGAACAGCTCCCACTATTCGGTCATATTCTTTTCCGTCTTTAAATATTAACAGGGCAGGAATCCCCTGTATATTGTAACGGGCAGCAACATTCTGATTATCATCAACATTTAATTTGCAAACCTTTAGCTTATTGCTATTGTCCTGAGCAATCTTTTCTACAGTCGGCGCCACCATCCTGCAGGGCATACACCAGGGTGCCCACATGTCTACCAGCACAGGAAGAGTAGAATCCAATACTTCCTGTTGGAAATTATTTTCATTTACCTCAATTACTGCTTTTCCTGACATAACTATCTCCTTATTATATTAGTTTCCATTAATTTTTCTAATATTTTTAATCCTTTTCTAATTAATTCCATATCTTCATTATTCAATGCGGTTTTCAATATCAACTCAAAATCATTCTGTTCTCGTCCAATTTCCTTCTTTATCTTTTTACCTTTGTTTGTTAAAGAAAGATAGGTAGACCTGCGGTCACTATCCTTTATCTCTCGAGAAAGGAATCCTTTCCTGACTAAGCTATCAATAATTCGGCTGCCGCGAGAAGGGGACAGATTAATCCTTTTCGAGAAATCTGAGCAGGATATATCCCGCTCTTCTTCAATTGCTTTAATTCCTCTCAATTCAGCCAGTGTAATTTGGCAGGATGAGCTAATCCTGCTTTCATGGCATTGACAAAAGTATTTCAATTTGAGGATTGATTCATAAATATCTTTCATAATAACAATAATTGCTTTCAACAATATTATATATTAGCAATAGTAACACAGTTTTAATCTTTGTCAAGCATTTTTGTCTTTATTTTTTACTTTCTTAAATTCTATCCTAATTGCCAATTGATAGTAACTAATCTTTTCCGGAGCATTAGCCTTACTATATTTATTTACCTCAGGGGTATTCAGATATGGTATTATAAAAATAATAATTTTTTTAAATATTAAAAATCATGGAAAAAGGTGGAGCAAGGAAATATGAAGTTTAAAATTTATAATGAGGTATTTTTGGAATTACCCGATTTATATTTTGGGGTGGTCATAGGGAACAATATTGATAATAATAGATATATGCCGGAAATCTGCACCCTTCTGGAAAGAGAGATGGGACAGTTAGAAGATAGATTAAAAGGTATAAATATAAAAGAATACCCGGACCTAAAGTTATATAGAGATGCTTTTAACCGGGTGGGTCTCAACCCCAACAAATATACCAGTTCCATCGAAGCAATGGTGAAAAGGGTGGCTAAAGGAAATCGTCTGCCTTCCATTAATCCGATAGTAGACCTGGGAAATAGTGTCTCTCTGAAATATATTTTACCTATGGGGGCACATGACCTTGACGCCTTAAAAGGAGAGATTGCGGTAAGATTTTCCAAAGAGGGTGATACCTTCATTCCGCTGGGGGAAGAAACTATCGAAACATTGGAGGCAGGTGAGCTGGTGTATGCTGATGTTAAGAGAATTAGAACCAGAAGATGGATCTGGAGACAATCAGATATTGGAAAGATTGATGAGAATTCTAAAAACATATTTTTCCCTATCGATGGTTTTGAAGCAAATAAAGATAAAGTGGTACAGGCAGCCGATGAGCTTGAAACCTTACTAAGAAAATATTTTCAATGCCAGACCAAAAAGGGTTTTATAAATATTAATAATAAGGAGATGGAGATTTAGTCATAAGAGCATTTGGTTTTCGAGAAATTGATAGAGATAAGATACCCGAAAAGGTCCTCTTTGTTCTAGGGCAGTTAGAGGAGACAGGTTTTTTATCCTTTTTGGTGGGTGGTTGTGTCAGAGACCTCTTATCCAGGAAAAAGGGGAAGGATTGGGATATTGTTACCGATGCTGAACCGGAACAGATCCAAGAAATTTTTAACAATTTTAAGACTCTGCTCATAGGAAAAAGTTTTCAAACCGTAACGCTTATTATAAATTCCAAGGTGTACCATATCTCTTCACTGCACAAGGAGAAAAAACAAAAAATTATTATTCAGCACGATGTTCGTCAAGAAGAAAGGATACCTCTTCTATTACAAGATTTGCTGAACAGAGACTTTACCATTAATTCTCTGGCTTGGAATCCCCAAAAAGGTCTTCTAGACCCTGCCAAAGGAATAAAAGATCTTAAGCAAAGAATTATCCGTAGTAGAGAACCGAACCTTCGATTTCAAGAAGACCCTTTGAGGATGCTAAGAGCTATTCGTATCGCTTGTGAACTCAATTTTGCTATCGATAAGAAAACAAAATACAGCATTTGCAACAATGCCTTTTTACTTCACCAGGTTAGTTCAGAGAGAATAAGAGAAGAGATTTCTTCTATCTTAAAAAGTTCTGAGGCACAAAGAGGAATAGAATTACTCAGGTATTGTGGCTTGGAGAGGCATATCTTAAGCAAAGATGGGGTAAAAAAAGAACTTTTAGGTAACAGTAGTAGTGAAAAGATATCATTTTATGGACTTAATGAATTTAAGGAAGATTTATCTACCCTACTTGCACTTTGGGGGAGGCTGTATTTTGGTTCATGTCATAGGACAAGAATATTTTTCTTGCCCTTAATAAGTAGCCTGAGATTTAAAAATATAATTTTAAAAAAACTAAAAATCTTATTGAGTAAAGAATGGACCTCCTTGGATTTCGGTACTACACAAAATATTCGCTTTCTGATGGCTAAAGTGGGAAGAGAAAATTGCAAGACTATGTTTCGGTTAAAGAAAACATTGTTATCAACCGAGGGAGATAGCAATAGGTTAAATAAAAGGGCCTTAGCTTTAGAAGAGAGGCTAGTGCAAGATGAGTTAGAAAAGAATCCGCCAGTTTCCCTAACAGATTTAGCGGTTAAAGGAAAAGATTTGATTAAAATAGGGTTACCCCCCGGAAAAAGAATGGGAGAAATATTACAATTACTATTAAATAAAGTATTAGTTTCTCCGGAAAATAACTATAAAGATTACCTGTTGAGCATTGCAGCCAAAATCAAAGATAAAGATCCGGAATAAAACCTTCAAGTTTAAGAGGGTGGTGTTGACGAGCAGTTAATAAAAATAGAGTAAAGTAGAATCAATTATTAATTATTAAATACTAAATAGGTTAAAAAGAAAGAGGATTTTTTATGTTAGCATTGATTAGCTCCCCTATTGTACTGATAAGTTTTTGTGTTCTTTTAGGCTTATTGTTTGGCAATATTAAAATAGGGAGATTTAGTTTTAGCACCTCAGGTGCGCTCTTTGTAGGTATAGCGGTAGGATGGTTAATTATCAGGTTTGCTCAAACCATTGAGCCGAACAGCGATTTGTTTAAGACTGCACAGGTTGTCTTGAGTAGAAATATTATTGACAAAGGATATTTTGATTTATTTTTGATATTATTTATTGCCTCAGTAGGTCTGCTCGCTGCTAAAGACGTGGGGAGAGTAATTAAAAAATATGGTCTAAAATTTATCATACTGGGCTTTTTGATTACTTTTATGGGAGCCGCTGCAACATATAGTTTTAGTATACTCTATCAGGTAGAAAATCCATATTTATATACGGGTGTCTATACCGGTGCTTTAACCAGCTCTCCTGGACTGGGGGCTGCCTTAGAATCGGTTCGCCCGCATTCTGCCAAGCTTTTGAATCGATTTTCAGAGCTAAATATATCGGAAAAAGAGAGAATTTTACATATTATGGGATTTACTGAAGATCTTGATATCAATTACATCCGGTCTTTTTCAGAGGAAGAGAAGGACACCTTTTTAAAGAATTCCGAGGCTGCTATCGGCACCGGTTATGCGGTGGGCTATCCCTTTGGGGTGATTATAGTTATTTTTGCTATGAATTTTTTCCCTCTAATCTTTAAAATTGATATAGAAAAAGAAAAAATACTATTAAGTGAAGAATTGGACGTTCAAAAAATGGACCAGAGCAGGAAGGGAGATATTAAGAAAATTAGAGAGGTC
>JAAYOB010000039.1 GCA_012520575.1 Candidatus Stramentimicrobium fermentans | reverse complement strand
TTAGGGGCTTACGCCTTGGGTGTCCATAATATATTGGCTCTTACCGGAGATCACCCTAAAATGGGGGACCACCCCAATGCCAGTGCTGTCTTTGATACAGACTCTATTGGTTTAATTAAGATTATCCAGGAGCTAAATCAAGGAACATTTGCTGGTAACAAAACTGCTAATTACAATACCGGCTTTTTTGCCGGTGTGGCAGTAAATCCCGATTTCAAAGAACTCAACAAAGAATTACCACGATTAGAAAAAAAAGTTGCAGCCGGTGCGCATTTCATTCAGACACAGCCCATTTTTAGTAGAAGAGTTATAGAAGATTTTCTTAATACGACTCAACACATCACTATCCCTAAGATTATCGGTATAATGCCTTTGAGAAGTATTAAAATGATAAATTATATTGAAAAAAATCTGCAACATATTTTTATTCCTGATAGCATAAAGTATAGGATGTTTGATTCCGGTATTGAAGAAGGAATTACCATTGCTCAAGAATTGATTAATGATTTTCTAACTATCAAAGAGGTAGCCGGTATTCATATTTATCCTATGAATAGATTGTCTATTGTCCCACAATTAATAGATTATAGAAATGAATAATCCTTAAACAACCACAAAAAAGTTTAATCAAACCAACAGTTATCAGCTTAGAACAAAAAAATTACTAATCTATCGGCATATTAAAACAAGATACAATATATGTCTGGTTCATGGAGCACAACCTGACCGAATATTATCTAATAGCAGCAATAGCTGATTAACGTCCTCGCTTAATAGGTCAAGCCCCCTGGGTAAAAAAATTCTTCCCTTCTCCTTTTTCTCAAACAAGTCATTTCCGGCAACAATTGCGGAAAGAAATTTGGTCTCTTTATGCTCCTGATTCAAGTTCTCCACGGTTAAAAAATCATCCATAGTATCGCCTATATAGAGCCCTATTTTAGATTGAAATCTACTCCTCAGTATATTTAAACCAAGTGCTGAAGGTTTTTTTATACCACTATCCAGAGTAATAACTGCCTCTGGCGGAATCCATTTTAACCAGTCCAACTTTTGAAGAATATAATTGGTTTCAGCCCTACCTCTTCCGGTAAAAATCCCCACCCAGTACTTTCTTATTATTTTAACTAATTTTGGGTCAAGCAGTATACTCTCCTGATCAATGTTCCCATTTATCAGCTTTACATATTGGGGTGCAAGGTGATAAAAATCGGAACAATACTTTTCACCGGCATAAAATTCCAGAGCAATTTGAATAATCTGCTTCTGGTTCCAAAGGAGAAATATTTCCTCCGCATGAGCTGAATTTTCTTTTATCCAGCTAACCATATTGGGCAAACCATCTCCGGCAGTAAGATATTTATTTATAAAATCAGAGATGAGGGGTGGATTATTTTTTAAATTATATGTTAATTGAATATTATACTCTTTCATTTTCCAGAGATAGAATAGTATTAGAGCTGCACAAATTTCCCAGTCATCATTAAGCCCGCCAATCATCTTAAAATTTAAAATTACTCCTTTGTCAGCAAGTTCCACCTCTACAGGCATGTTAAGTATTTTTTCAAAGTAAAATCTTACTGTATCTCTGATAGTATGATAGTAAGCAGAATGAACATTGATCAATACTCCATCAATATCGAAAATGATGGTATCTATTTGAGGCAGAAGACGGTAACTTTCTTTTTTTAAGAAAACGTTTCTTTTTAAAAAATAATTATCTGAAATTATAATCTATTCCATTTTTTTAATATTTTTCTATTTCTTTCAATATCTTTATTGTCTGACTGTTCTGAGGAATTATTGATTTTTAAACTGTTTCCACCTGATTTTTTAAAATTACTATTCTCTTAACATAATTCCAGCGGCAAAACGTCCGGTATAGCCTTTTTCTTTTCTATTGGAAAAAAACAGGTCTGAATGACAAGAAGTGCAAATATTTGCCAGGGCAATATTTTCTTCCGGTATGCCGCATTTTAATAATTGAACCTTGTTAGCCTGCCATAGATCAAAAAAATACTGATTTTTACTAGGTTCATGGTGAATTAAATGATTTAGGTCATCCGAAAAAGAATCTCTAGCTTTATCTAATACTTCTTCCCCTACCTCGTAACAACAGGGACCAATAGAAGGGCCCAGTCCACAGATAATATCCTGCACAGAGCAGCCATAATGAGATTGCATCAGCTGAACAGTCTTCTGACTGATTAAACCTATTGTTCCTTTCCAGCCGGCATGGGCAAGACCTATCACTCTTTTCCTATAATCAAAAAACAATACCGGCACACAGTCGGCAACAAAAATTAAAAGACAGATACCTTTGTCATCTGTGAGAAAGGCATCACCGACTTTATCGGATTTTGTAAAATTATTATTATCAATCACATCTTTTTTAAAGTTAGTTATTAGGATATTAGTACCATGTTCCTGTTGAGCAAAAATAAAATTCTTGGCAGGTATACAGAGTGCTGCAGCTAACTGTTCCCGGTTTCTAAAGACATGTTCTTCTCTATCACCTACATGTGAGGCTAAGTTAAAAGAATGGAAGGGCTTTTCACTGAAACCACCTTGGCGAGTAGTAATAAAATGCAGAATATCGGGAAATTTTATCAATTGGTAAAAACGAACAATGGGAAGATAGTCTGCGCCGATCTCTGATAAGAATACATTTGATTTAAGCTTATATTTATTGTAATTCATAGAATTGGTAATCTTTTCCTTTGGAAACTCTTAGATTTATATTTTGATTCTGTATTCTGTGTTTTTTTAATAGGATATTGGGAAACATGGATTTTATGGATAAAACTTGAAAAATTGAAAAGCAGTAACTTAATTATCTATTTACTGATCTTCACTATAGACCTGTTTAATAAGCCAATTGAAAAGTGGGGACCATTCTTTATATATATGAAAAATAAATTTGAGC
>JAAYOB010000038.1 GCA_012520575.1 Candidatus Stramentimicrobium fermentans | reverse complement strand
TTACCATTAACAACCTGCTCATTGGCTAATACAGTGGCACAGGAAGGACACCAATTCACTACTGCTTTTTTCTTATAAGCAAGCCCATGCTTATAAAGTTGTAAAAACATCCACTGTGTCCATTTATAGTATTCGGGGCTGCAGGCAGAAATTTCCCGTCTCCAATCATAACTTATACCCATAGAAAGCAAGGTGTCTTTCATTTTTTTTATATTATCTTTAGTCCAGATGGCAGGATGTATCTTATTTTGAATTGCGGCATTTTCAGCCGGCAGGCCAAATGAATCCCAGCCCATAGGGTGCAATATATTGAATCCCCTATGGTGCTTATATCGAGCTACAACATCTCCGATAACATAATTTTTTACATGCCCCATGTGCGGCTCACCGGAAGGGTAGGGAAACATTTCCAGAACATAATATTTTTTACGGTCTGGTTTTGCATTACTCTCAAACAACCTCTCACCATACCAATATTTTTGCCATTTCGGCTCAATTATTTTAAAATTGTAACTCTCTTTCATTTTAATGTCTCACACCCCTATCGTTCCCTTAAAATAAAAAACCCCGTCACCTGTAAAATTAAATTACAAGGGACGAGATTAACCCGTGGTACCACCCTACTTTAGTAGATATTTAATGGTGGAGCTGGCGGGAGTCGAACCCGCGACTTCCTCCACGCCAAGGAGGCACTCTCCCGACTGAGCTACAGCCCCATCTACCCTTCTCTTCCTTTAACACGGAACAGTGTTCTGAGCTTTTTTATTTAACAAACTTCACTCAGACAATTTACAGGTGAGTTTTTTGGAAACCCATATCAGTTTACACCAGCCACTGATTCTCTCTAATGGGAAAATCCCAATATTTTCCTGAAATTATTTTCTCAATATCGTTAATTAATTTTCTTAATTATAGACAATGACACGTTAAAAGTCAATTTTGAATAAATAAGCGCAGGTTATGGTTCTAAAAATGTAGACCTAATGCCCTGCACTTATTTAAACACTTTACAAAGCCATATAAAACTTGTTGATGAATAGTCAAGGGATGTTCTATTATTTCTTTCCCAGCCACCAGACAACCCCGACAACAGCCGCAATAATAGCTGCAATCCAGTACCATTCTAAATCTCCAAACAAGCCCATAGATTTGACACCTCCTTATCAATTATTTTTGTTCTCTTTCTATTATAATTAGATGTTTCATTAAAAACAAGTAATTTATTAAAATAATTTTGGAAATGCTTTATTCTCTTATATATTATGATTCAGAATCACTTTCTTCTTTAGCTTTTTCAATAATTTCCTGGGCAATCTGGGGAGGTACTTCTTCATAATGGGAAAACTTCATAGTAAAGGTGCCTCTCCCTTGAGTAATAGACCGTAAGTCAATAGAATACCGAAAGATTTCCGCCAGAGGTACCTGAGATTTAATAAGCTGCTTACCTTTTCCGGCAGCCTCCTCCATACCCAATATCTTTCCTCTTTTACTGTTTAAATCCCCAATAATATCACCCATATATTCTGTTGGCACTGTTACCTCGAGGTCATAAATAGGTTCTAAAAGTACCGGATCGGCCATAGCCGCTCCTTTTTTGAAGGCCAGGGAACCAGCTACCTTAAAAGCCATTTCAGAGGAATCGACGGTGTGGTAGCTTCCATCATATAAGGTGGCTCTGAGGTCTATGGTAGGATAACCGGCTAAAACTCCCTTTTGCATTGATTCTATAATGCCTTTCTCTACTGCCGGACGATACTGTTTAGGGATAACCCCTCCTACAATCTTATCCACAAATTCAAAGCTTTGTCCCCTCTCCAGAGGTTCAAATTCTACAAAACAATGGCCATATTGTCCGCGACCGCCAGATTGTTTTTTATATTTTCCCTCAGCCTGAGCATTTTTACGAATAGTCTCTTTGTAGCCAACTTTAGGAGCACTTCTTTCAATCTCAACTCCGAATTTGGTTTGCATTGTTTCAATCACCACGTCGAGATGGGATTCTCCCATACCGGCTAAGATGGTTTCACCGGTATCTTCATCTCTATAAACTTGAATGGTCGGTTCTTCTTCCTGAATTCTGCTTATAGCAATACTGAGCTTGTCTTCATCCCCTTTACTCTTGGGATAAATTGCCAAACGCATAATAGGTTCCGGATATTCCACTTTACTAAATTCGATGGGGAATTCTTTATCACATAAGGTATCACCGGTGTTTATCTTCTTTAATTTTGCAATCGCCCCTATCCCCCCGGCAGAAACTTTAGGCATTGTGGTTTGCTCCTTTCCTTGCATTCGGAAAATCTTTCCCACTTTATTTTCAATGTCCTGCGTTGAATTATAGACCTGCGAATCAGAGCTTAGTTCTCCGGAAAAAACTCTGAAATAGGTTAAATTACCTACATAAGGGTCAGTAACAGTTTTAAAAACCACAGCAGCGAAGGGAGCACCATCTGTCTCTCTTTTCAATTTTATTTCCTTTTGCTCTTTCAGGTCCTTTACCGTAATATCCGGTAATTCCAAAGGATTAGGCAGATAATCTTTTATAAAATCAAGCAATAATTCGATACCTATATTTTTGGTAGCAGAGCCACATAAGATTGGGAATACCTTTCCTTCAATCATTCCGCCTTTCAGACAGGTCAATATTTCTTCTTTACTCAATTCTTCTCCATCTAAGTATTTCATAAGAATCTCATCATCAAATTCAGTAACTGCTTCGACCATCTTCTGCCGATACTCTTCGGCTTTGGTTTTTAAATCGTCCGGTATTTCCTTCTCTTCAAATTGGCTTTTACTATCCTTGTCTGTTTGAAAATAAAAAGCCTTCATCTGCAATAAATCTACTATGCCTTGAAATTGTTCCTCCGAACCTATGGGTAATTGTACCGGTACAGCATTTGGTCCAAAGTTTTCTTTAATCGTCTCACTAACTCGGTCAAAATCTGCTCTTTCTCTGTCCATTTTATTGATAAAAAATATTCTTGGAAGCTGAAATTCTTCAGCATAATCCCAGACCTTTTCAGTCTGGACTTCCACACCCGACACACCGCAAACTACAATAACAGCACAATCTACGACTCTTAAGCTCGATTTAGTATCGATAATAAAATCGAGATAACCGGGAGTATCGATGATATTAAAAGTGAAATTTTTCCAATTTAGATAAGCTAAAGAGGAATTTATAGTAATACCTCTTTTTATTTCTTTGGGGTCATAATCGGTCACCGTATTACCCGCTTCGATTTTTCCCAAGCGAGTGGTCATGTTGGAATCAAAAAGCATTGCTTCAGTAAGAGAGGTTTTTCCACAATCACCGTGCCCTACCAGGGCAAAAACTCTTACCTTATCTACCTCATTTATAGCCACCTGAGCTTCCTCCTTGAAAATCAAATCTTGAAAACTAATTAACTACATTATTCTATCAAAGAATATTGTTTATGGCAAAAATAGACAAAATTTTTATTGTTCTTTTTCCTTAAAAAATTTAAAGATAACTATTTAGCTTTTGCCAGGCAGAGACAACCTTATTCAAATAATAAGGCAGCTCATTCTGCTTTTTTAGCTCAAAAATTAGAGTTTTTCGGTAATCAATCTCTTTTAAGAAAGATATGAATGAAACCCACGGAAATTTTCCATCTCCTGGTAACCAATGAAAATCATGCTTACCGTCATTATCATGAACATGAATATGCCATAAATATCTCTGCCAGTTAATGGGAACTTTTTCCAAATTTAATCTTCCCTGCGCTGTCTCCGAATAATTAAGCAGATGGTGTCCGCTATCAAAACATATTCCCAAACCGGGGTGGGATAATGTTTCAATAATAGTTCCAATCTCTTCCCATTTATCACCGATTCTATCGGGAAGAGTATTTTCCAGAGCTATTTTAATGTCCCAGTTCTGAGCAAATTCTCCAATTTCTTTTAGACTTTCCATGCTAAGCTTTAATCTATTCTCTCGATCTGAAAAATCGAATACCTTCCCTCCGGGATGAACAACCACCAGTCCGACTCCTAAATGATAAGCCATCAGTATTACCTTCTCGACCTCCCGCACTGATTTTACTCTTTCATACTGCTGGGGATGAGAAATATCCACACCATTTAAGGGCATATGTATTGCCTCAACAGTAATTCCCGCTCGAACAAATTTCTTTTTTAACCTTTGCAGGTCTTTGATATCCTGAGGACAAAAATGTCCCCCTTTTGGTTTTATTTCAAGATTATCAATGCCGCCCTTCTTTAAATAGGGTAGTAGCTTTTCTATCGGTTCTTGGAAATAGACCGCGCTGGAAATACCAAAGCTTAAAATAATATTGCCTCCTTTTAAACTAAATTAAAAAACTAATATAGTTTTATCTTTGTCTAATATAGAGATTTACTTCAAAAATGCCTCTACAAAGAAGGCTGCTGTAGCTCCTTCTCCACAGGCAGTTACTACCTGCCTTAAACCTTTGGCTCGCACATCGCCACAGGCAAAAATTCCCTCAACTTTAGTTTGCATATTATCATCGGTAATAATATAACCATTGACATTTATTAAGTCATCCTGCATATCACCCAAGGCGGGATAGATGGGTCTATAGCCGGTAAAGATAAAGACACCCTGACAGGGGAAATTTACAATCTCATCGGTTTTTATATTTTTTAGCCGGACTGCCTCAACCTGATTTTCACCAATTATAGAAAGAACTATACTGCTCCAGCTAAAATGAATTTTCGGATTATTGAAGACACGCTCCTGTAGTATTTTAGTCCCTCTTAATTCATCCCTTCTGTGCACGATAGTTATCTTGCTGGCAAATTTGGTTAAAAATAAAGCCTCTTCTAAGGCAGTATCCCCTCCTCCTACCACCACTATCTCCTTGTCACGGAAAAAAGCACCATCACAGGTTCCACAATAGGAAACTCCTCTTCCGGTTAACTCTTCTTCTCCAGGGATTTTCAATTTATTTGCTTCCCCTCCAGAAGCAATAATGATTGAGCGACAATAAAAATCGCCATCATCGGTCTTAACTTTAAAAACTTTTTTGTCTTCCCGAGCATCCCGACAAATCTCGGACACAGTGGTATTCATTATCTTTAAGCCAAATTTGACAGCCTGCTGTTCAAATCTTTGCATCAGTTCAGGCCCTGAAATACCTTCCGGAAAACCGGGATAGTTTTCAATAGTTTCTGTCAGGTTTACCTGCCCACCGCTGAATCCCTTCTCTAACATCAAAGCATCAACTCGAGAACGACCGAGATAAAGGCCTGCGGTCAGCCCTGCGGGTCCCCCTCCTATAATAATATTTTCATATATATGATTACTATTATCCATATTCTTAGCCAATACCCCCTTTCTCCTATTAGTTAAACTCCGAACTAATAATTTTTCAAACTGGCTTATACTGTATTTATTAACTGTTTTGCTTATTTGGAAAACCGGCCATATCGACTTTTATTTCTATGACTGCCCCATCTATTGAGTCTATGTTTTTAAGGGGAGTCAGCATGCCCAATATTAAACTCTGATATAACTTAGTCATAAATAGGTTCAGATAAACAGCTTTGCCGTTAATTTTAACAGAAATATATTTTTGAGCATAAGTACACTTCTGTGCCGATTCCTCATCCTTAACAATAGCTTGAGCCAGACCATAACAGCTCTCATAACCACATTTAGCGCAATTGACCTCCGGTAAGAAAAAACCTTTCTCTTCAATCTGTGCTACCATCTCGACCAGATCTTTTTCTTCATTAATTGCATAATCAGCTATTCCTTTTTCTTTCAAAGAAGGATCTGTGCTTGCAGTAAAAAGGCCAAGTCCGTCTTCGAGTAAAGCTTTTTCTTTCTCATCTTTCAAGCAATATACCTTAGGAAAATATTTAAGACTCTTAAAGCCCTCAATAATTAGGAAATCTGCCGATAGGAGCGAAGCAATTTGATTCAAATCCCATTGTTCGCTTAACATAATTTTAGTTGACTCAGGTGTAATAAATGCTACTTTTCCTACTTCTCTGAAAAACTTATCTGTATCACTTAATTTTTGGGGAACTGGTTTACCGGAATGTTTGATGACCGCAACCCGGTAATTTTTAGCGGTCAAAGCTCGGGCAACTTTTAAAGCTAAGGTTGTTTTACCGCTTTTTTTAAAGCCAACGATGCCTATCGCTTTCATTTGTCCCTCCTTTTCCACAATCGATAATACTATATCAAAAGGTAAATTGGTTGGCAAGCAGAAAATCAAAAGAAGGAAGGATTAACAGCTCATTTGAATCAGAAAAAAGAAAATATAAAGAGGGCAAAAAGTGAAAACATTAATTGCGGGATGGAAAGCTTCTGCTCCCATCCCGCAATTTTATTGCTTATTTATCCTTGATCCTAAACATATCTTCAGTGACATAGCCTTGTTCTACACCATATTCACGCCAATCAGCGAGTTCTTTTTTAATATTTTCCAGAAGTTCTGGCTGTGTTACCAAACGTAGAGCAACTGCCCCCTGTCTCTTGGCCATTAAACCTAATGACCTATGCCCTAAGGGTGTAGTAGTCAGATCTGCCTTTTCCTGTGAATGACCTGCGGTTGGGGGTACATCGGCCATAGCAATAGTTGCTGTACCCATTTCGGAGCCTAAACCTGGTATACTCCAAGAAACTGTCTGGCCAACATCCCATCCTGGCGCCAATCTTCCTAATTCTTCAGAAGTCATTCCTTCATCACTATACATCTTAGTATAGTACCACCCTAGAGCTTGTGCCCAAGCAGTGGTGCATCCATAGCCATAGTCAGCATAATGACTTATTTCAACATCACAGAAGGTACCCATTGCTGCTGCTTTGGCAATGGTGTCTACCTGTTCTACCTTTTTATCTATATCTGCTTGCGTTAATGGTGCAGATGCTCTTACCCAATGGTCAAAACGAACAAAAGGATTTATAACATTGGGTGCTTGAGCTGTTTCAATCAAAGCGCCATGAAATCTATATCCTGGTTCAGAGTGTTCTCTCAACATATCAATCATTGACCACATTGCCCTAACAGCATCTCCGGCATCATTACCATTCCAAGGGTCACCGGCTGCATGAGCAGTCTTACCATAAAATTCATATAAATTAGCACTAATCAGAGTAGAGCCGCCGGTTCCGGCTAAAGGTCTTTTCAAAACTCCGGAATTAACACCGCCATGAGTTTGTAGAACGAAGTCGACCTCATCAAAATAACCTGCTTTAAACATGGCAGTGGGATCTGGAGGAGGAATTTCTTCTGCGGTTAAGTGAATGACCCAAATACTTCCAGGCAGTTCATATTCGTCCATTATCTTGCTCATAGCAATTGCGGCACCAAGTGCAACAGGCGGCTGTTGATTATGTGCGCAACCATGAAAGGGAGGATCACCGCGCAAGGCGTCCATTTCAGTGGTAAAAGCAATCACTGGATATTCTGATTTCCCCTTATATTTAGCGGTAAAAGCTGTAGGCAAATTTCTGGCATTGAATAGTTTTTCAATTACGCTATTATACTCTTCATCTAATCCTTCAACACCCCATGTTATTTCAAAGCCATTTTTTTCAAGTTCTGCAGTAACATATTTTGATGATTCAAATTCAAAGTAACCAGATTCTGGGTTATTATAAAGATGATCGCTCATCTCAATCATAATAGGCATATATTCATCAATATAAACTTCTAACTTTTCTCTTAGAGCAGTAATTTCTGCCGTCTCCTCAGGGAGCTCTTCCATAGGAAGTACCGTTGGGGGAGCTTCAGCTGCTATTGCTGCAGAAAACCCGACTATTAGAATATTTATACATATAATGCCGATAACTAACCACCATTGTTTCTTCGTTTTCATAAAATTTACCTCTCTTTCTTTAATTTTTAAAAATTATTTTTAAATTAACAAAAATATTTCATTGCCCTCAATTCTTTTTCCAGTACCTCCTTTCGCTCAATAGTTATTATTCGGGAATGAGATATTTAGGCAAGAGTATAATAATTTATTTTTCTTATGTCAAACAAAAAACACAAAAAATATAAAAATATCCTAATTACTGCTTAAAATATTATTTTTATCTTTAACTTACCCTCATTTGCATGTAACGAAAACAAAAAGAAGTGAAGAAATGAAAATATCAGTTGGAATTAATAGTCCTCAAGATAACCAAAAGACCTTAAGGAAAACTGTTAAAATAGGTGAGGAGTGCAAGGCAGAAGAAGTATATGCGCCTTCTGACTTTTGCTTCAGATTATCAAAAAATACTGGAGAAACAATAAGAAGGAATCAATAAACTTTCTTGGAGACTAAAGAGTCTTTAGAAAGTAACACCTCAAAGCTCGCACTGTATTTAAAGAAGGACATCCCTCACTCAAATACATTGTTCAAACTGTTCAGGAAGAAAAATATGGTTTGGTGGTACCCGGTGATAGAAGATTTAGCGGTCTCAAAAAATGCTCTTAGGAAGAACAGGTAGTACAGTTGTGCAGGAAATTAAAGATTGCAATGTTTTAATGGTTAATTAAATAGTAGAACAGAAAGTATTTGATTTCTTAAATTCTAAACTAAATAATTATCATGGAATAGCTAAGGGACTTAAATGCCTTTTAGAATCGATTTCGAGCACTAATGCAATTAACAGATACTATATATAATATTATGACACTGTCTCTAAGTTTATGGCAGAGAATCAGTTATTGATAACCAACTACATCATCTATTTAATCTGACCAAATCAGCAAAAACCGAGACCATTTCGCCTGACCTGATTGCAACTTCCTCCTGCCAGATACGGTAGCCTTCTTTTATTACAGCGATATCATATACGCCTTCCGACAAGTCTCCAATAACCACGGCTTTATCAGCTAAAGTGGTCGTTCTAAATGCACCGTCAATAAATATTCTGGCATCTTCTTCATTACAGTAAACAACAACAGCTTCTCCCTCAATTTTTTGATATTTCTCCTGCTTTTGAACTTTATCATCAGAAAAGCGATCAGTCGGAATTCTAATAGCTGAAGAGTAATCCTGATATCCTTCAACGATGATTTTCTCCAACTCAGCATACAACTGAATTCTATGATTTGACCTGACCTCAACCCTGTCTCGCCAATCATCATATCCGGCTAAAGAAATTCTAATGGTGTGAAAACCGGGAACAACCTCCTCTATTACTATTTCTTTATCAGATTGCGTTAAACGTTTAAATTGTTCATCAAGGTATACTCTACCAATATCTACATTGCTGATGATACTTATAGAACCCGGTTGTCCTGTACCTATTAAATCAGCACTTACAAACGTTGTTCTACCGTTATTAATCAATACCTTATCATGCCAAGGATTGTACCCATCCAGTTCTACCCGGACCTGGTATTCTCCTATTTGCCATAGTTCCATCTCCAGAGGTGTCTGTCCGATATACATGCCATTTAGTAAAATATCGGCGCCTGCTGGCTGTGATTCAATATTTATTCGACCAACTCCCGGTCTTCGTTCAATTACCCGGTAATTTAAAATATCACTGCTTACCCATTGTGAAGGCGGTAGATTTATTAAAGTACTTTCAACTTCCCGGGTAAATTTATTCACCTTTTCCGGCAGCCGGGGCATATGATTTGAACTAAACATTCTCTCCATTTCCCCAGATATAAGAACTGGCTCTATAGTGGCGAATCCCTGTATGTATTCCATGCCGGGAACATCATCTCGCCTGATAGTATACTCGATATAAGTTTCACGATTAGCATTCAACAGGGAATTTCTTTGCTCTAGATTGGGAAACAATAAGTTTACATTGCCCAAGCTATCGTATCCATAAATTGTAACATAGGAATCCTTACTCGGTTTTATAAAAATGCCAACCATTTCACCCGGGGCATAGGTCGCTCCAATACCTTTATCCAATCGGAGGGATAAGAAGAAATTCGGTAAAGGATTGATAATCTGGATTTGCCTTTTTATCTCGTCTTGCATAGCAGGCAATGCGGTAGAGGTAACCATCAGTATTATTATTAAGATGAGTAAAAAGTATGATGGTAATAAGAGAGAATTTTGGGCTATTTTTTTATTTTTTATTTCAGTAAATCCTTCCATATTTCAACCTCCATTGTTAAAATAGTCAGTTTTTAACTTTAAAATATCATTCTTTAAATTTACAAAGGGCTTTTAGAGTTACATCAATCGGTATCCTCAATATCATTTTCCCATTCATCCCATTCATCACGCTTTCTAACAAAACATTTAATAGTTAAAGCTATAATGAGCCAGACCAGCAAAATAACTCCCAGCAAAATAAATAATTCTCTATATAGAGTAAAGAAGACTATAAATTCCTTAAATATTTTCTCCATTAATCCTCTTTAACTACCAATTCTACCCTGTAATCCTGAGCTATCCCGGCAGCTGTTTTATTTGTTGCCGCCGGTTGCGGCGCTCTATATAACCTGTTGCAAAGAGCCTGAGGTCTCTGATCCCTCTTTGAATCAGATAGGTCCTTACCGATTCAGCTTGTTTCCGGGAAAGACTCAGGTTGGGCAAAAAGACATTTAAAACTAAATCTCCATATCATGCTTTTCTTATCCCTGTGCTGCAGATTTATTTCGAGAGGTAACTCTTCCGTTTTTCTTCAGGAAACTTTTCTATGGCATAACGCAGCATGGTACGCGGCATTTTCTTTAAGTGCTTTTTAAGGAAATTTTCTTCCACCGTTAAATCTCTTTTGCCCACTTCTCTGAGCATCCAACCAACGGCTTTATGGATAAGGTCTTCTCGGTCATCCAATAATATCTCAGCAATATTTATAGTATCTTCAAACTCATTTTGTTTAATAAAATGAGAGGTAGCTATGATGGCTATCCTGCGTTCCCACAAATTATTTGATTTTACCAGTTCATAAAGGGGAGATCTATCTTTATTATATAAATACGCTCCGATTATGTCCCGCGCAGAAAGGTCAACCAGATCCCAATTATTAATAAATTTGGTATTTTCTAGATAGAAGTCATGGATTTTCTTTTTGTCTTCCTCTTCACCATTTCGAAAATGGTATATTAATACTAAAAGTGCAAACAAGCGTTCTTCATGAATCTTTGATTGTAGAAATTCTTGAACTATTTTAAGGGAAATATTTTTATATTTTTGTGCAATTTTACGGGTATCCGGTACAGCAATACCTAAAAATATATCTCCCTCTCCATATTCGTTTTTTCCGGTTTTAAAATACCTTTGCTGTGTTTTAGCCTTTTCAGGATTACTGTATTTTTCGAATTCTTTTTTTATTTCTTTGATGTTAATGTCATTCATTATTATAAAAATTATAAAATGAGTTAGCGATTAGGTTTCTTACAAAAATTATTCCTAAATTTAGAGCCAATTTCTTTTATCTTTTGGAAAAAATCAGTAGATATAAAATCATCTAAAGTGTCCAGCTTGGTATCGAGATTCTGATAATAAGGAATATATCCTAAATATTCCATATTAAATTTTTCAGCCAAACGGCCTATTCTATTACTATAATCTTCGGGTGAACGCATATTTTCAATTAAGCCAAAAATGTTAACCTTCTGTTCTTTCAGTATTTCTAGAGTCTTACTAACAATATTGATTGAGAGTTTAGATGGGGTACTGACTACCAGAAAATTTCCATTTTTTACATATTTCAGTATATCAAGGAATGGGTCAGCCATTCCTGGCGGCATATCTATAACTAAATATTCCGTATCATCCCATCTGGTTACTGCTGCTAATTCTAAAAAGGCGTCAGTATATTCCGTACCTCTTATGGGTAAGGGTTTGCCCTGGGTGTAATAAGCCACAGACATGAATTTTACTCCCTTTACCTCCTCCGGTAAAATGCCATGTTCCTCTTCGGGAAATTTACTATCTACATTCAGCAAAACATGGGCAGAGGCTCCCCAAAAGTCCAGGTCCAATAAACCGGTCTTATACTGTTTCGCTAATGCTAAACTCAATGCTGCGGAAATCATGGATTTCCCTACCCCACCCTTTCCACTTACTACCGGAATAATATATTTAAAAGCGGCAAATTTTTCTCTTACCAATGTTTCTCTTGCATCAAACATAATAGTGTTGTCCTCCTTGATAAAAATTTCACAAAATTGCAAAAATTACTGTTTCCTATTCTTCATCTTCGCCGGTAATCTCTTCAATATAAATACCTCGGCCCTTTATGACCTCAAAATCAGGACTTCCACAAGCCGGGCACCTAATAAAAGAGTGTACCACTTCGGGAACAAAATGAATGGATTCTCTGATGGTTTCATTATTCAAATTCATATCCTTTAAATTCCAGGCATACTGACAGTTTCGGCATTGGAAGGCGGCATCTTCCTTGGTAAATATAAAATCTGCCTCCTCTGCCATAGTGCCCTTCTTCAAGCTCTCCAGACCAAATTTTACAATCTCTTCTTCGATTCCCTGTAAGTCGCCTAAGACAATCTTTACTTCTAATAGTTTTTTTAAACTCCTTTTTTTAGCCTCTTTAATAGATGATTTCAAGACTGCTTCAGCTAAAGACCATTCGTGCATCTCCTCTCCTCCTCTTTAAAATGAATGCATAATTAACGTTTTATAGGCTTACCAAATGTCCGTTAACATTATTAATTTTATCTATTTTTATTCTAACATAGAACGCCATGCTTTTTTGCAAAACCAGGATAAACTGTTTAAACAGTTGTACTTAGTTGTTGGTTTTTGAGCTATAGCGAAAATGATGGTAAGTTCTTCTAAGCGAACAAAATAAATTATCTGACTTACCCCAATTGACCTTCGGCAAGAGTACCTGTCTTATCAAAAACAGCCGTGTAATCTTTCTGGAATTTTCGAAGGAAGTTCCGCTTCTTATTAAAAACCCTTGTTTAGCAGAAAGTGTGGTCGAAACGGCTATTGCCAATGGTATGGTTAAACCCAGAGCATGAGGATAGATAATAACTACTACGCATGTGTACTTAAATTATTTCTATGCTTATGGTCTTTATTATGTTTCATGGTTATACCCCTCCTTGTCTGGCAGGGAATTATCTTTTATTTTTCCCCTGTTTCCTTTGCCACAGATATTTACCAGAGCTACCCCGATAAGAGCAAGAGAGCCACCTATCAAAGTTAACCGGGTAGGTATCTCTCCCAGCCAGATCCAGGCAATTAGCATAGCTATTACCGGTGATATATTCAAATAACTGCCCATTACCGAAACTGGTGCTCGGGAGAGTGCATAAGCCCAAGTAACGTAAGCTAAGGCAGCCGGGAAGATTCCCATATATACAATGGTTATTGTTGCCCCAAAAGGTGCTTCTTTTATATTTTGGAGTAATCCCCCTATAAATACTAATTGAAACAGGGTACCGCTCCAAATAGCATAGGCGGTGAATTGTAAGGCAGAATACTTTTTTAAAAGAGGCTTTTGAAAGACAAAGAAAGTGCTGATGCAGATAGCGGATAAAAGTATTAGAAATGCTGCCGGCTCAAAACTGACTGCCCCTCCTTCCCCTCTCACTATCAGGCTAATACCTAAAAAACTTATCAATATTCCTACCCAGCCCCAAATACTGATGTCTTCTTTCAAGATAAACTTGGCCAAGATAGCTGTAAATATGGGAGCTGATGCTATCAAAAGACTGGCAGAACCGGCAGCAACTTTAATTTCACCATAGGTGAGGCTCAGATTATAGACAGTTATGCCGATAAAGCCCAGCAGGAGCAATATGGGAATATCTTTTTTATCCGGAAAGGGCATACGTACCAGAAAAGCATAAAGCAATAAAACCACGGAAGCCGTTAAAAATCGCAGCAAAACTAAATGTCCCGGGTTGTAAGCCGTTAATCCCACTTTGATACCGGCAAAAGTAGATGCCCAGAAGATTAGGGTTGCCACTATGGCTATTCCCACTCTCAAATCAATTTTTTGTTCTGCTATATTCTCTTCGGTTTTGTTGTTAATTTTTTCCATATTATTATCTTTCGCATACATTTTATATTATTCCTAAAACCTGAAATCAATATAAACCAGGATAGAGTAAATTACTCTTTTTTATAATCTCATATCCTCATCTACTAAGGTTCTGCTAAATCAATATAAATTTATTATTAATTACTAAACAATGGCTGGCAAACCGGATACCGGTAGATTGTTGAGTAAACTTTAGCATTGAAGAGAATATCCTGCAATATACCGTTACCCAGCCTGGAAATAAGCTGTTCGGTAGCTAGAAAGGTTTTCACCGATAATTCATCTAATTCCTTATTTCGCAAGGTATCAAAATATTCAGTGTAAAAGTTCTCGGTTGATGGAGAGGGCTTTTCTTTGGCCAACAGACCAAAAAAATTTTG
The DNA here is from genome assembly GCA_012520575.1 of Candidatus Stramentimicrobium fermentans. GTDB lineage: Bacteria > Atribacterota > Phoenicimicrobiia > Phoenicimicrobiales > Stramentimicrobiaceae > Stramentimicrobium > Stramentimicrobium fermentans. The sequence continues at coordinate 10,815 of JAAYOB010000038.1, read as the reverse complement.
TGGTCAAACTCAATAGAAGCTGACCGCTATTTTTTCTCATTTTAACCTAAGCTATTTAATCTCTCCAATTATACTATTGGAAAAATCGATAAGGGCAATGGCAATCTCTTCTAAATCAAAAATAATCTGATGGGTGGACATAAGAAAATAGACATCCATTTTTTCAGAATATACCAATTCCCAGCGTTTAAGACAATCATGTGACAATTCTTTCAATTTTTGTAAATCATTTACTCCTTCTCGTATTTGTGGTATCAGAATATTTTTGTCTTCCGCCATTGCCTTAAATAAACTCATTTGCAATAAACCAAGTTTCTTGGCTATATCTTCTAAAACCGCTCTCAATTCAGAGAATTCTTTTGATGAATAATTCAATTCATCAGAGACTCCTTGTTCTTCTAATTGCCGTCTTCTTTCATAACTTCTCCGGGTAACAAGGACTAGATCATCAATCTTATTAACAACCCTTTCCATTATATGAACACTTCTATTAAATAAGAGGTATTCTTCTAATTTTATACCCTCCAAAATACTGCCCATCGGCGTCTGTGTTCCGGCTTGAAAGTGCTTAAGCTTTTGCCTCAATCCGGCTATTACGGTTTGAATATTTTCTATCTCCTTTTCAATATTTTCGATAAGGTCAATTCTATGATAGGCGTAAGATTTAACTATTTTTTCATACAAGCCGGGGAAGCCTTCAGTTAAAAAGTATACCTCCTCCCTGAAAGCAGGTCTATGCCGTGGCGGTGCAATTACAATATTGATCAAGGTAGCCATTACAATTCCTATTAAGGTGCTGAAAACACGGCCAACTGCGTAAGGAAAGGCCTCGCCCGGGTTTCTAACCATTACCGCCATTACAACAAGAGAGGCTAATACTATTCCATCTTCCCACTTTAAACGATGACAAAGCCAAAGGGTTAAGCTTACAGCAGCACCGATTACCAATAGGTTATTCCCAAATATATAGTGCAACAATAGTCCCAATGCCCCTCCTAATAAGGTAGCCTTGGTTCTGATTATTCCCTTCTGTATTCCGGCTGAAATACTGGGCTGTATACAAATTATTGCTGACACTCCTGCCAGAATGGGCAAAGAATGGGGAACATAGTTAGATAAAAAGATGGACAATGCTACCGCTATGCCAGTTTTTATAGTTCTGGCTCCTAAAAAAGTCGAGGTTTTTTGTTTAGGAAACATAGATTCACTCACATATTTTTTAAAATTTTTAGATTCTTACGCCAGTTATTTACAAAAAAGGTTGCGGATGCAGTGTCAGCGAGTATTCTGGCACAAAAAGTGTTCATATTTTCTATAATCACTTCTTAGACATTCTAATTTTAAAATGGTACCCTCATTTTCGTATTTGGCCGATTTAATATGGGCATTGCTCTTAAAATAGGAAATTAATTTACCCTGATTATAGGGAATAAACATACAGCATTCAATGTACTCTTTTCGCAATTTTATATCAATCTGTTCTAACAGTAGAGAAAGCTCATCTTGGTTTTTGGCAGAGACAAACACTTTATTAGCAATCGTTTTTGCTTCAAACTCCTTATTTAAATCTATCTTGTTAAACACGTATAGTATGGGGATGTTAACTGCCCCAATATCTTGCAATGTTTTATTAGTTGCTGCTATTTGTTCTTCATATTCTGGATTGGAAATATCGATGACATGCAGCAGTAAATCTGCTGTCCTAACTTCTTCCAGAGTTGAGCGAAATGCTTTGATTAGTTCGTGCGGTAAGTTACTTATAAACCCGACCGTATCAGACAAAAGAAACTCCCTATAACCCGGAATACTTATTTTCCTTACCGAAGTATCCAGTGTGGCAAAGAGTATGTCTTTTTCAAAAACCCTTTTAGAGACCGGCTTACCCGATATTTCTAACAACCCATTCATCAGAGTAGATTTTCCTGAATTAGTATAACCAACCAGGGCAACCAACGGGATTATACTCTTGGCTCTTTTTTTCTGTCGTACTTGCCGTTCATTACTAATAGACTCCAGAATCTTATTCTGCTCAAATATTTTTCTTTCCAATTGTCTTCTGTCCAATTCTAAAGCCTTTTCACCTGATCCTCTTGTTTTGGAACCTACCCCACCCGTTTGCTGAGCCAATGATTCATTTAAGCCAACCAATCTGGGCAACATGTATTGCATATTAGCCACTTCCACCTGAAGTTTAGCTTCCCTGGTCTTAGCTCTTCGGACAAATATCTCTAAAATAAGCGAGGTTCTGTCTATAATTCGGTATTCTAATGCCCTCACCAAGTTTCTGAGCTGAGAAGGTGATAACTCATTGTTAAAGATTATCACATTTGCCTCTAACTCATTGGCTGAATTCTTAATCTCTTCTAATTTCCCTGAACCAATATAAAAAGTCTTGTTAATCTTTTTTAGATTCTGCTCTATCTGCCCTACAACTTCATAGTCGCAAGAAAGAGCTAAATTACTTAGCTCATTCATTGATTCATTAAAATGGCAATGTTGATTAATATTTACACCTACTAGAAGCGTTTTTTCTTTTTTTAAATTAGTCGTCATATATGACCTGCCCTAAAAAAATTACTCAGTGACTTTATAAATATTCTTAAAATATCCGCGAATTGGATTAGGTAGCACTATAATTCAAAAATTCAGCAATGATACTCTCTATTCTAAATAAGCTAAAGCCTTACTTTCTAAATTGATTTTAGTTGTCCTATGGCCCCTATAAGCAGTAATCACCGTAGAATAAACTTGGAATTCATTGTCGGCCATATGGGTAAATTTTATAATTATATCCTGGTCAAAGCTATTCTCCTGGTCTAAAGAAAGCTCTTCTTCTGATATAATACCGTCACCATAAGTTATTACGGTGACCCTGTCTCCATTGGTAGTACCGCTAACACTAAGATGCACAAACCCAAAGGTCAACCCATCTCTTATTTCAGTAGTAGTATACCAATCGGCTTTAGTTAGGGTTAATTCAGGTGGATTACAGGAGCAACCTGACAGTAGTAAAAAAAACATCGCAATTATCGAAATAAATATCTTTTTCATATCTTACCCCCTGGTCTATACTCTATATTAAAAATATTTTTACATCTTCAAAAAGACTCTTTTACTATATCTTACCGCTAAAGTAGAGTATAATAAATAGAAATTAAAAATATTTTTAAAAGACAGCTGAGTTTGGATTGACAGAGGAAATATATAAATAATATGTTGAAGAATGGTGATCTCTGACAAAATTTACTAAAAACTCTGCCATGGATCACCATCAATTTAATCTACTTTTTATCTTTCCGGATATCCAAATCCTATTATTTCGTTCCACCATTCCGGATAAGGGGCCCTTTTAAAGTAGCGGTAACCCATAGCGTATTTCCCAAATAAAATATCTCCTAATTGTTTCCAAGATTCAAAAAGACCAAGTGCATTATTATAGTAGAAATTCTGTAATAGCGCTAAGGCAGCATCCGGATCCGATTCGTAAAGCCCAGCAGCTTTCTCCTGCACCATGGGAACCACCTGATAAAGCATCTCTAATTTTGGATCACGGAAGGCGTATAAATCTTCTATTGCTTCATTATAACGTAGAGTAGTCAACTCCTGCACATAAAGACTTATCCATCCCTGAGATTCACGGTTGAAATCTTCCCCTTTTGCACCTACGCCAAAACATTTAGGCAATGAGGACATACTGCCGCTAAGTGGAGTAATATAGGAGCTATTGGGATTGCCAACACCAACCCACGCTACCCCTTTAATAGGATCGGGTAGATTTCCATTAATTTCAGTAATGTGGAAGGTAGAGGTTCTATGTAATCCGATACTTCTTTCCCAATCACGTTTATCTTCGGGTCCACTTTGATTGGTATATCTCATTGGATTACCCCAGGGTCCTGCCGCAGGTCCTTTACTCAAATCGTATTCGGTTCCCGCATAATAGTCACCGGCAATCTTAAATACATCATGTACCGTTAGTTTCTTATCCGGTACCACTGTTTGGGGATATTCCATTTCATGCGGACTTAATCCTAATGAAGGAGCAATTAAATCAAAGGCCCTCCATTCTCGACGAAGAGAATAGACTTTGCGGTTAGGTGCATAAATGTCTGCAGGGCTAAATGGTTCACCGGAATTAGGGTCATACCAGCCATGGTCTATCGCAAAAGAAATGATATTAGGTGAATGCATTACGTTTTCTTTATCATCAAAATCAATATGCCTTATTCTGGCAGCATTAGCCGAAACAAATACTTCATCATCAGCTAATCTAAAGGCACACCAAAGGTCATGACCGTACACTTCAAAAATCCATACTTCATCACCATCGGCAAAATTGATATTTTCTGCCGCTATTGGAGCCCATTTATAAGTTTCAATAAGGTCTCCCAATATTTGAACTGCTTCTCTGGCAGTTGAAGCTCTCTCTAAGACAAAATTTAAAAATGTTTCATAATCAACAAGCCCCTTGCTGGCAAACATGACCTCTTTAACTTCTTTACCATATTCGGTGCTGGTATCGATGGAACAAGTGGTTTCTCCAACCGCAACTCCTTTTTCGTTCAGCACTGCCATGATATTCTGTACATATCCAAATGTGTGAGAAACTTGTGCAATTTTGCCCGGCTCTTCACCTTCCCAACTCCTAACGGTTATGGTATCACCTTCTTCCCAATCTTTAGCCGAAACTATGTTGACACCGAAGGGACACGTTGCGCAATCACAATTATAGGAAATGATGGTAGTACCATTAACAGAGGCATTCTTACCCACTGAAATGGTAGTACAATTTGCTAGCCCAATTAAAGAAGTACCAGCAATAAATATTACAATTATCACCAAGTTTAAAGAAACAAGTCCTAATTTAATTTTCTTATTGTTCATTTTTTTCTCCTTTTATTTAATTTGGAATAAGAAAATATTGTTTTTTATTCTCCTTTTATCCTCCTTTCTTTTTTATTAATATTTTTATTTGGCATTGCTCTAAGCTAAACTGCATTTCATCCTTTTTGAATTATCACATTAAAAATCACTTCTAATACAATTGTTCATCTATGAAGATCTGATATTTTGAAAGGACAAATTTCAGAAAATGACTTAGCAATCACCAAAATAGAGATATATTTCATAGTATTATACTGCTAAAAAATATATTTAAAAGAGTGATCTATAAAGTAAACAAAAAAATTGGGAAAATAGATATTAAATTATAAGATTATTCACAAAACAGGTAAATTTCACTTGTCTATCTCTTTTTCAAATCTATTTATTGTTCTACTAGTTTAATTTTTAAACTAAATATTAGCTTAGTCTGCTTAAATTACTAAATATCACACAAAATATGTCCATCATATTCCTGTTATTATTGACTAAAAAAGTTTTAAATGTTAGATTAATATTATAAATAATACTATAGAAAGGAGTTGAACTACATGTTAGTAACCAAACAGGCACCTAATTTTACCGCTAAGGCGTATTATCAAGGCAAATTTAAAAAGGTGTCCTTGGAAGATTATCGTGGCAAATGGGTTGTAGTGTGCTTCTATCCTGGAGATTTTACTTTTGTCTGACCAACTGAAATTTCACACATAGCCGTGAGCTATGATAAACTTCAAGCGTTAAATGTAGAGGTGCTGTCCGTTAGTGTAGATAGTGTCGAGTCACACAAAATCTGGAATGAAACCGAGCTTAGTAAAATGGTGGGGCACGATATCCCATTCCCTATGGTCTCAGATCAGGGAGGGGGTATTGGGAAGCTTTATGGGGTATATGATGAAGCAGCCGGCGTTAATATTAGAGGCAGATTTCTGATTGACCCTGAGGGCATCATTCAGGCAGCAGAAGTTTTGAGTCCCCCGGTAGGAAGAAATCCGGCAGAACTTCTCCGTCAGATTAAGGCATACCAACATCATCAGAAAACAGGTGAGGTTATGCCTTCCGGCTGGACTGAAGGCGGTAAAACGTTGAAACCTTCCCCGGCGTTAGTTGGAAATGTCTGGAAAGAGTGGTCACCACGCAAAGACTAACCCTCTCAAATTAACAGGTATTTTGTAAAAGATAATATCCATTAATTGCATTAAAGGTCTGGTTAGTTACACATTTAACTAACCAGACCTTATTTGTTCTTCTTTAATCTTGCCTTCTGAGGTGACTATTTTAACTTTTATTCCATAAGTAGCCTCTAAACTTTTTTCATTGATTACTTGTTTTGTTTTTCCGGTAGCTCTAAGTGGGTTCATCAAGAAGAATATTTCGGTTTTCTGTGTTAAAGCTCTGACATTAATGCTAACCGTCTTTCTCCACCACTTATTCAAGTGTATGGGGTTTATCTTTTAAATGATATATTTTTATCATTTTTAAGTTGTTTTCAGCAATTTTAATATCTTTATTGGTAAGTTCCTCGGCCGACTAACCCTTTTCTTTACTGCTTTACTGAATTTTACAGTAACAGAAAATCATGAATTTTGAGTTATTACGTAAAGAGAGCACTGCTTTCATTTTGTAAAGATTTTTTCTTGGTAAAATGATAGAATATGGGAAGAACTATAATTCTTAAGGTATATTTATTACAATATAATTAGTTCTATTTATAAACTTGTTGCCTTGAACTGGTAACTGTGGCAGATTTTATTGCCGGCTAACCTATTTTGTAAGATAAAACATATCTCTTTCGGGAAAGAAAATGGAAAAGAAAGAAAGAATACTGGTCATTTTCACAGGAGGAACCATTGCCAGTGGATTACACAACAAAGTGACCGGTCCCAGCAAAAAATCATCACAATCTATCTATGGCTACATAAAACATTTTTTTCAGGATAAGAATGTGGAGTTAATCTGCCATGAACCATGGGGCATGCCCGGCAAAGATAGTTCTAATCTAGATCCGGTAAACTGGGTGCAGATTACCTCGCTTATCGTACAGGAATTAGAAAAGGGGTTAGACGGGGCACTAATCCTCTATGGTACCGATACTATGGCTTACCTATCTTCCTGGCTGAACCTCTGTTTTCCCAATATTGATATTCCTATAATTTTAACAGGAAGTCAGCTGACCCTTGATTATAAACCTGAAGATGTAACCATCAATATACCGGGTGCGGCGCAGGTAGTCTATTATCGTTTCCCTGGAGTCTGGATTTACTGTAATTGGAAGCTATTTCCCGGCAATCGAGCCCATAAAGCTCATGCCTTACATCCTGATGCCTTTATCGTCTCTAATGGTACGCCAATTTATTTTAATATGGATTGGGCTACTGGTATTAGGAAAACCGCTTATCATTCCTCCCCCTATATAGTTACTCCGCAATTAAAAAGAGTGTTAACTCTTTCCTACCCGAAGATTCGAGAAATATGCCAAAAAATCAGTTGGATGATGTGCGCACCGGGAATGGAACCACTGGTAGACCTAACTAAAAAAATTATCTGTATCTATGGGTTTGGCGCAGGTAATGCACCATTAACGGTTTTAAACTATTTACGAGAAGAATTTGGTAATGAGCAGAAAAAACCTTGCATAATCGCCTGCAGTCAGGCGGAAGGCGGTGTTAAAAAACCAGATTATTATCAGGATGTTGGTATCGCCTGGTTAGCCCGGAATGGATTTAAGGTATGGAATCAGATGGACTATCCTGTGGAATTTATTCAAGCCCTCTGTTGTTTCGCTTTATTAAATAATTTTGATAATCCCGGGGCTGTTCTTTCTAAGTATTTACAGGGCCCTTTTAATTAAACCATCTTTTTATCTGAAATGATTTGACTAATCAGACGCTTTCCATATAAAAAAAACTAACCTTACTCTGTATTAGGTATCTGTTAACACCGTAAAGAAACATAAATATATAATAGGAGTTAAAGCTATGAATAAAGAACGTCTGCTAAAAAGTGTTAGAAATAATCTATTATTTCTTGCCGCCGGTAAGAAAGAAAAAGAAAATTTAAACCTAATAATAGAAGCTATGCAGGTAATTGATAGGACGTTTTTTGTTGAAAACATAGAGGATGCCTATTACGATACAGCTTTATCTATTGGTTATTATCAGACCATCTCCCAACCTTCTACGGTGGCCAGGATGTTAATGCTGTCAGAATTGAAAGCGGGACAGGACCTTATAGAATTAGGAGCGGGGAGCGGTTGGAATGCCAGCCTGATGGGGTTTATGGTTTATCCCGGTAAAGTGTTAAGCCTGGATATTGTACCTCAATTGATAGAAAAAGCTCAGTCTAATCTAAATTCCCTTAAAAAAAGCTTGATCTTAGGGAACAAGAAAAGATTAAGTAAAATTGAGTTTAAGGTTTTTAATATTCTGAAAGAGCTTGATACTTGGCAGGAACAGCATGACCGCATCATTATTACAGCCGGCATCAATCAAACCCAGGAAGATTTAATCTATCAATTAGCAGAGAGGGTATTGAAGGAACAGGGTATTCTAGTCTGTCCTTATGCCCATGGACCTTTGATTATCCTGAAAAAAGAGAATGGTAAGCTAACAAAAAATACCACCAGTGAGTTCTATGCCTTTGTTCCTTTACTGGATTGAATTATAAGTATTTTGTCTGTTTTATTTACTCCAACCTTCTATTCATTGCCCGAGCTGTATATAACACGGGGTCCCGCACATGTATCTTATCCCAATAATTAAGACCGATATGGAAATACTATTATTTACATCTCTCATCAGGACAGTTTTCTTATCCGCACCTCAATATCTTTGTGGTCTTGTAATAGTTCAATTAATCTATTGGTATCACTATTGCCGAAATGGTAGGGATAAAGAATTTTAGGGTTTATCATCTTTGCTGCTCCGGCAACCATCTCCGGAGTCATGGTATAGGGCAAATTCATAGGCAGAAAGGCAATATCAATATTCCCAAAATTAGCCATTTCCGGAATATCTTCAGTATCTCCGGCAATATAGAGGGCAAATTCAGCAAAATCAATAAGATAACCGTTTCCATTTCCCTTAGGATGATAAGGTTTGCCATTATCGCGTTTGTGCTGGATATTGTAGGCGGGAACCGCCGTAATTTTCAGCCCATATACCGTTTGAGTGTCTCCATTTTTCATCATCAACCCGCTGCCAACTTTTTTCTGACAGGCTTCCGTCAGAACCAGGACCGTGTCTTCTTTTCTTAGCAAGTCAATGGCTTGTAAATCTAAATGGTCGGCATGTTCATGGGTAATCAGAATAAGGTCAGCTTTAGGCAATTTATGGTAATCAGCTAAATTAGTCCAGGGGTCTATATGAATTACTTTATTTTGAAAGGTTAGCATAAGGGTGCCATGCCCAATGAAGGTTATAGTAAGTTCCCCTTCTTTAGTGAAAAAAGTATCTTTTTCAAACTGTATTTGCGCCTGAGATAATCTTGTCCATCCTAAGAATATTAAAAATAGAATTGAGAAAAAGAAAATTTTAAACATATAATCCGCCTCCAATCTGAAATTTCAATAAGTATAACATTTTTGACATTTATTACCTTAATATAATATTCATAGTAGTTGGGCTTGTGGATGGGAAAATTAATTTTAATTCTAATTTGAATTGAATTGTTAATTTAAACTGTTAGCCGGAAATTGAAAACTGAAAACTTCTTTCTTGATATAAGCTGAAACTGTGAACTGAAAATCTCTTCTTTGGCTGAAAGCTGATAACTGTAAACTTTCCTAATTAATCTTCCAAACCCTGACATTCTTTCTGCCCCAGTTATCAGCCCTTTGCAGCTCCCCTAAATCGAAACAGACATCGATGTGTTTTCCTTTGATAGCACTACCACAATCATCGGCAACTCCCAGTCCATAACCTTCCACATATAAGACATCGCCATAACGAAATTGGCCGAAGTCCGGATCAATGGCAATACTGCCATAGCCGGCAGGATAACCGGTCGCAGTATAACCATCATCGAACGGTGCACAGCATCTGGAATCAGGAGTATAAGCTGTAGCCAGAACCTGATAAACCGGATAATCCAACTCATGAACCGTTCCATTTTTCAGCCTTTGCTCAATAGCCTGTGCTGCAGCACGTACTTGAACCCAATCAATCTTTTCCTTAAAGTCATATTTGAATTTTGATAACTGTTTCTTTTCTTTCCTATCTTCTATTAAAATAGTAATAGTATAACCGTCGTCTTTCTCCTCTTTTTGCATCTGATATTGATTGGTGATTCTTACAACCTTTCCCTGCTTATCCTTTATGACATAGACATTGGCTCTAGCCATTAAAGAAAAGGATAACAACAATAAAATTAAAATAATAAAAGTAAAAAATTTATAGTTAGCAGGAAAAAACTTATTTAGGATACTGTTCATTGCCTATTACTTCCGAATATTTATAATCCGAAATATATTTTCATCACTTGTTGCCAATTTAAGAAATGCGGATCTACAAAATACTACCTTTTCAGATTGTTGTTATAAATAATGAGATATTCCTCAATACTACATTAGAAATACAACTAGGATATTACATAATCGAAATTTATTTTATTGTCACACCTTCTAAGGCAAGCATTTTTCTTTTTAGTTCCAGTCCGCCCCTAGAAGAAAAGCCGGTTAATTTTCCATTGCTGCCCAAAACTCTATGGCAGGGGATAACCAATGGGAGCGGGTTAGCTCTCATCACTCCTCCCACAGCCCGGTAAGCAAGCGGGTAACCGGACTGTTCAGCTAACCAGCGATAGGTCCGGGTTATCCCAAAGGGAATTTCTTTAGTTAATAATAGTACTTTTTTTTGAAAATTGGTAAATCCGATAAGATTGGTCTTTTCCTGATTAAATTCTACCGGGATTCCTTTAAAGTAGTCCTTGACTCTCTTG
>JAAYOB010000037.1 GCA_012520575.1 Candidatus Stramentimicrobium fermentans | reverse complement strand
TAACTTTTGCTCGCTTTAATATCCAGAACGGGACTATCGATAAAAGCATCTAATCCTCTGACATAAATGCTATTACCGGAAATGCGGACCAGGGATACTTCACTTACTGCAATTCGAGAGGTTCTTTTGGGAGTTCGAGAAGCAAAGACGCCAACCTTTTTACCTTTCCTATCTTTCCCTCTATTAAAGATAGTTATTATAGAATCAGTCTTATGCAGATAATAGATGATAGTAATTCGCTCCTCTTCTTCGAGTTTATACATAAATTTTTGTTGATAAGGAAAGAGGTCGACTCTGGATATTCCCTCATCATCTTTCTCGATTACTCTACCTATAGGGTAGATAGAAATAGGTTCTACCTCTCCAAACAGACAGCGATAACAGACCGGTAGTTCATCAATAATAAAATAACCGTTTCCATTAATCTTTAAACCGCATTCATAACAGAAAATACTGTTATGGGTAGTTTTTTTATCCAAGTCAAACCTCTTCTATTTTTTAATAGTTGTGTTAATATATCTGCTTTGACCTAAAAGAGCACTCCGGTAAGAATAAGCATGATAGCCAGCCCAAAGAATAGAGCAGCCATAATCAATTTCGTAGCACCAAAGTGCTGTTTGGTCAATTCAGCCCATCTCTGCGAGCTGGTTCCCCAGTAGGTAAATAAGAAGACCAAAATTAAAGGCACCACAAACATAAAATTATATAGTAAAAGATAAGATAATCCATGTCCTCTCAATTCCGGTACATGGCTGATAAAGATTAAAGTAGGTAAATATATTTGTCCGGTGCAGGCTAACTCTAAGATAGAAACCATAAAGCCGGTTACCGCAGCCATTATGACAAAATTATGGGTTTTGACATTCTTCCGAATAGTGGAATGGATCATCTGTTTAATGCGAGGCGGTAACTGTAGAGTTGCCTCAGAGGTTTCTCCCGTCTTTTTGTACTTAAAATAATCCGAAAGACTCAGTATTCCCAAAATAAGACCTATTCCGGCGGTAACATAGATGAATATCTGCCTGGCGAGCGGTAAGAAAGAAAGCGTTGTTACTACCCTTAAGGCACCGGCACCGATTAGAAAATAGGTCAAAAATATTGCCAGGGTAAACATACTGCCCACCAGGAGCAATTCTTTTCCGGTCCTCTTAATCAAAGCAAGATAAGAGATAAAAAAGATTATGGTAGCAAAGGCACAGGGGTTAATCCCGTCAATAAGTCCGCTTATGGCAATTGCCCCGATGCCAAAGGATTGGAAACGCTCTATAAGCCGTTGCTGGACAGAACTATCATCTTCTTCTGCTCTTTCCCAGGGAGGAATGTCCTCTGCCCCGGCCCGCTCTACTAAGTCCAGAATGCTGTCATAGTTAATCTGGTCTCTTAAGAGATAGTTGTCACCGATATAGATTAGGGGAACTACTAAACGGTCATATTCCGAGACACCGTATATCTCACCCAATTTTTCTGCGAATGTTACACCTTCCGGAGCGGAGATATCAAACTTTCTTATCTCTACATTTGGATGTAAAAATGTAATTTGCTCCAAAAGTCTATCTACTTTTTCGCAATCATGGCAGCCTGGTTCAAAAAAATCAGCAATATAGACAGATACCGGTTCAACTGAATTGCCGGCAGTGACTTCTTGAGCCCAGCAAGAGGAATCTCCTGTATTGCAATTGTGAAACAATAAAAGCAATAATAAAAAAATGGTGGTAATCATGCCACCGCTATTCTTAAGGTTAAAACCTATTCGTTTTTGATAAATTCTATTCATTTAAAACTCCGCTATTATTCTTATGGCATTCTATCTGATAATATATTTTTCATTATACCTATTCTATTTTAGAACATCAAAATTTTTTGAGATTTGGACGAAATCGACAGTCTTAGCAGTGGTTTTTACTTCATTATGAATTTAAAACTATATCTACAGGATAGAAACCTGATAACTACTTAATTGTATTTCTAATACTATCTATTTATAAGGCGATAATAATATTTAGGTTAAATAGCTATATTTTAATGAAGTTTTCCGTAAAATGTTATATAATAAAAATGATACAATAATATATTGCATCAATAAGGAGTTATAGTTTACTATGTTTAAAAAAAGAACTAAAAATTTTAGTATTAATACGATTATATTTATAATAGTTGCCGTTGTAGGCATATTCTTCCTTACTTTCAGTTCATCATTAGCTCAATATAAGGTCGGTTCCCCTGCACCTGATTTTAGTCTAAATACTTTAGATGGTAAAGCCTATCAGCTAAATCAATTTCTCAATAAACAACAGCATCTGATGCTCTGTTTTATAGATATTGGAGATGAGACTTCTGTCGGGAAATTAGAAGACTTAATTGCCTTCTTTTATGATTATCAGCCACAGGAAAGTTATCAGATTGTGGCAATTTTTGAGAAAAATGAGGACACAGATGTAATATTAGAAAATTTCACTAATCTAACAGAGGAAACCGGCGTTCCCTTCATCATGCTATGGGACGAACAGGGTAAGGTAAATGCTGAATACGGAATAGAAGGCTACCCTACCATTCTTATGTTAAGGTCTGACCTTTATATTAGAAAGGCCTATGACCTCTTTACTAAACGACATGAAACGAGCTTTTATCAGTATCTGAGCTTTACCTTCTCCTCTCGTAAAGCTAAGGAAAGTAGCAGCAGCGGATGTGATGACGGATGCAGTCCCCCGCCTGATTGGTAATAATTGTTTTGAGAGGTATTAGTTATAATGGTATGTTCAAAAAAACAATCAATCATTGTTCTTATTTTCTTTATTACCCTTCTCTGCTTAACTGGTTGCGGTAATCCTAAGGAGCCTAAGTTAGTATTATCTGAAGAGGAATGGTATTACGGTGAAGTTAAACCCGATGAGATTGCAGCACATCAATTTACCTTAAAAAATGAAGGCGAGGCTGATCTGAAAATTGAATCAATCTATTCCTCCTGTGCATGTGTCAGCTTGGAATTAGCCGAAAAAACTATTCCGGCTGGAGGAAAAACGATGCTTGGTACTATCTTTGACCCTTATGGATATGAGGGATATGTTTCAAAGAATTTTACCATTAAATCAAATGACCCCAAAGCCCCTGAAAAGAAAATCGAGTTATCTATAACCGTTTTAAGGGTTCCTCATCCTGTTATAGAGTTATCACAGCAGACCTTTGATCTGGGAACTATTAATTGTAAGGAACAGGCTATTTCACAATTTTGCATCACAAATACAGGTGATGCCGACCTAATAATTGAAGATATAGTGGCAGAAGAATTATTCAGCCATAATCTATTATTGCCGCTTACTATACCTTCGGAAGGACAACAACTGGCAGAAGTTTATTTAGATGTCAGCCGGTTAAAAGAGGGGGATTTTCGTAAGGCAGTTCGCATTATGACTAACGATCCTCAGAATAATATGCTTTTCTTGCGAATTACGGGAACTATAGATAATTCATCAACCCAATAAAACAATCTGGCATTATGTAATTATCAACAAAATATTATCAATTCTACCGACCGGTAAAATATATTTTTTAGCCTCAGCTGCAGCCGGACATTAAAAATAATATTGCCATCAAAACGATTAGGTATATTATCTTTTTTAACATCATTTGCTCCTTATTTACTTTAATTTTCTATCGCCAAATGTTTCTTAAAATTCCTTACTTCACAGACACCCCACATCCTTACAGGCGGGGGTTCATAGTGGATTAAAGGATACTCCGATTGAGTATTTTTAGGTAAGTCTACACCTATTTACTATTAAAAAGCGCGTTCCAATACCATATTATTGATTTCTTCACTACCCTACTGAAAATTTCACAGTAACATGTCTGGGCGCCATTCAAAGTCGGCAATATTAATGAAATTTAGAAAATTATATTGAAAGAGAGAGATGAGCGGGTTGAATGGCAGTTCTATATATAATGATTTCATTTCTTATTTTATTTGTGGCAGGACAACACTTCCGTTGGGTATTATATAGCAATTAAAATTAGAGCCATGTTTTTTCTGAACCAGGGTAAGGGCATCCTGTATGCCATTAGCCGGAATCATAAACATTTTTTGCACTAGTTTTTTGTGTAGTGAGGATATTAAGATAATTTCTACTTCTTTAGCCACTTTGGCTATAGCATAGGCCTTATGTCCTCCCAAAACAAACCGTTTCTTTAGACGTGCCTCTATATCTTCGATAGAACGTGCTTCCTCAATCCATTGTTGGCAAATAGAATTCCCGATACCTTCACGACACTCAGCTAATAAAGCTATGGTCCCGCCGGGCTTCACTGCCTGATAGGCGTTATCTAATGCTTTTTGGGCTTGATAGATATTAATGTCTTTAGGATATCCACCGGCACTGGTAAAGACTGCATCGGCCTTCTCTTTTATAGGACAAAGATAGGTATTCTTACAAACTTCTACTCCCTGCAGCCAGGAGGCTATCAACTCTCCGGCTACAATATCTACAATATTACCATCTTCATCGGTAACTACATTAATATTAAAATCTACTTTAACCTTTCCTATCGCTTCTGTCATCTCTTCTTGAACGGGGTTACCTTCTAAATTACCGGTTGCAGCCTTAGGATGAACCATAAAGGCATGGTTTTTTTCAATGGTTTCCCTGCCACATATCCCCGGGAGGATTGATTTTCTTCCACCGGAGAATCCTGCGATATAATGGGGTACGATAACACCTGTAGTAATAATAAAATCAATTTGCTCTACAATTGGATTGACAAGCAAACGGTTTCCACTTTTTAATTCACCTAAATCAATCAATCCCTCATCATCACAGCTATGATTAACAAATTGATAGGAAGATACGAGTTCCTCTCCAAAAGTTTTAATATTTTCTTCCCTAGTATTTCCACGATGAGCTCCGGTAGCAATCAAAAATATGATATTTTCTTTTTTAACTCCGGATGCCTCGAGTTTCTTAAGCAGTGGGGGCAGAAGAACCTGATAGGGCGTGGGCCTAGTGACATCATTGACAATAATTGAAATCTTTTGGGCTTTCTTCTCCCGAATTAATTGTTCCAAAGATGGGCTGTTTATCGGTTTTTCTAAAAGTTGTTCTAGCCTATTAGAGGGTTCTTTTAATGGTTCTATCTGATTTGCATGAAGAGTATCTATAATATTTTTTTCTGCTATCTGAAATTCGATCTTCCGATCTCCATACTTTAATGCAATATTGTTTTCTTTAAGCATATAATCCCCCAAAGTATTCGTATTTAAAAACTTTAAAAGTCAGTTAAAATTTTGCTCTATACAATGTAATGCTTTCCAATATAGCCAAGCCAAAGCCATTGCATTAACTTCTTTTAATTACCCTGCATCTAAGGCTTTGGCTATAGTATTTGTTCTCAATTGACCTACCATGGTTATTCTAAACAATAAAAGACATGGCTATAGTAATGTTATCTATTATCAAATCTTATACTTTTCTTCTATTGCTCTAATGTCATCCAGCCCAATCATGGTATTAAATTCTTCAAATGATATCATTTTGTCTTGAATCAAGTCTTTTGTAGTTCCATTCTCTTTAAGATATTCCATAAGTTCCTTAACTGCCCTGGTAGTAACGTAGACAGATGAAACACAAAAAATTACTAAATTGTAACCTAATTGTTCTAATTCGGCAACATTAAGAAGAGGAGTCCTGCCTTTCTCTAACATATTTGCTAATGTCAGAGTATCGCCGAGTTCTTTATTTAGTTTTTCCATTTCTTCTTTACTTTCAGGTGATTCAAAGAAAATAATATCTGCTCCTGCTTCTTTATAAAGTTTGCACCTTCTGATTGCTTCTTCATAACCATAATTAGTTCTGGCATCGGTCCTAGCCATTATCATAAAATCCGGGTCAGTACGTGCATCCAGGGCAGCCTTAATCTTCCTCACCATTTCTTCTGCCGGAATAATCTCTCTTCCCAACATGTGCCCGCACTTTTTTGGTGCCACCTGGTCTTCTAATTGTATGCAGGCAACTCCAACTTTTTCATACTCTCTTACTGTTCTAATGACATTTATTACATCTCCATACCCGGTGTCAGCATCCGCAATCAAGGGAACATTAATAATATCGGCTATATTCCTTGCTCTTTCTACCATCTCGGTCATAGTTAATAATCCGACATCCGGCCTTCCCAGCACACTGGCGGAAGTGCCATATCCGGTCATATAAACTGCATCGAATCCGGTTTGTTCAATAATTCTCGCTGTTAACACATCATGGGCGCCGGGAGCAACAATTGTTCTTTTTTCTTTAAATAAATTTCGTAGCTTTTTAGACATTTTCATATAGATACCCTCTTTCATTAAATATCTTTATTAATCAAGTTTTCTATTCTCAGGAAATTTTATTATTCTGAGACATTGTATGCATTTCTTTACAAAGAATATCTCCAACTTGTGAAGTCGTTGTATTTCCACCCATGTCATGAGTTTTTACTTTGCCATTATTTATTATGGAGGCAACTCCTTTTTCGATGAGTTCAGCTGAAGCAAATTCTCCCAGATGTTCCAACATCATTTTAACGGCTAAGATTGAAGCAATTGGATTTATGATTCCTTTACCGGCATATTTTGGGGCAGAGCCATGAATTGATTCGAACATGGAGGGGAATTCTTTTTCCGGATTTATGTTTCCACCTGCCGCAAAACCCATTCCTCCCTGAAGAACGGAAGCCAAGTCTGTAATAATATCGCCAAATAAATTTGATGCCACGATAACATCGAAATCAAAAGGATTTTTAATTAGCCACATGGTTAACGCATCCACCAATGTTTTTTTAGTAACTATATCTGGAAATTTACTAGCTACTTTATCAAAAACCTCATCCCAAAATACCATAGAATAGGCCAATGCATTTGATTTAGTGCAATTGGTAACGGAAACTTGTTCTTTCTTTCCTAACCTTTTTATTTTTTCAGCTAGTTCAAAAGAATAATGTATTACCCTTTCAGTACCTTTTCGGGTAAATATTGAGGTTTGGATAGCTACCTCATCCGGTGTTCCCCGCTTGAATCTACCGCCGGCATTCACATATTCACCTTCGGTATTTTCTCGAACTACAAAAAAGTTCAGTTCTTGAGATTCAAGCCCTTTAATGAACACCGGGGCTTCCTTAAACCTGAGAATGGGCCGCAGATTAATATACTGATCAAAAGTAAAACGGATATCGATAACCAGCCTCACTGATATGTGGTCGGGAACTCGCGGATCTCCTACAGCGCCCATTAGTATCGCATCAAAATCTTTTAGTATTGAATAGGCATTTTTGTCAAGCATTCTTCCGTTTTGCAAATAATAATCGCAGCCCCATGGAAAGTCTTTGGTATGAAATACAATACCATTAATGTCAGAGACACATTTTAGCACTTTTTTACATTCCTTGATAATTTCCGGACCTACACCATCTCCTGGAATAACGGCTATATTGTATTTGCCGCCCATCTTATCTCGTCTCTCCTTTGATAATATTTTCAATTGAAAGATATTTTTTACCTTTGTTAAAGTATTGAACTAGCACAAATTTTAATCAAACTATTAACAGTCTACGGCATTAGCAGGTTCGGTAAAAACATTGAAATAGCCGGTACATAGGTAACTAAAAATATTGCAACTATAAGAATCACTAAAAAAGGAAGTATTGCAACTGTCAGCCTGTCTAGTGATATTTTGGCAAGGTTGCATGCAACAAATAGGCACAATCCTACCGGTGGTGTAATCATTCCAACTGCCAAATTAACAATCATAACTATGCCCATAAATAAAGGATCAATGCCCACCTTTACTAAGATAGGAAGTAGAATAGGGGTAACTAATATAATTGCCGCTGTTGTATTAATAAAAGTACCAACAACCAAAAGAAACAAATTTATCAAAAGAAGTACGATATAAGGGTTGGTTGTTAAAGAAACCACTGCTTCTGCTAAGCGTTGAGGTATCATTTCACGAACTAAAAACCATCCAAATAAGTTTGCTGTTGAAATAAGGAACATTATAACAGCAGAACCTACTGCTGAAGAAAAAATTATCTCAGGTATCTCCTTTAATTTAAGCTCGCGGTAAACAAATAATCCTACTAAAATACCATATAAAACTGCAACTGCCGCTGCCTCTGTAGGAGTAAAAATACCTCCATAAATGCCTCCCAAGATAATAAATGGCATCAATAATGCAAAGAAACTATCTTTAAAAGCGATTAGACCTTGAGAAAAAGTTGCTTTTTCTGTTCCTGCGTATCCATTTTTTTTTGAAATAAAATATGCCACTATCATCATGAGCACCCCCATTAAGATGCCTGGACCAAATCCGGTAAGGAATAATCTTCCTACCGAAACTCCTGCTAACACTGCATATAATACCATAGGAATACTGGGCGGAATAATAACACCAACAGTGCCTGCAGCTGCAACAACTGCAGCAGAAAACTCCTTGTCATATCCTTTCTTTTCCATCTCGGGAACCATTACGGCACCTATTGCTGCGGTTGTTGCCGGCGAAGATCCCGAAATAGCGGCAAAAAACATGGAAGCAAATATTGATACATGGGCAAGTCCGCCAGTAACAGTGCCCACTAAAGAACTTGCAAAATTAACCAGTCTCCGGGAAATCCCTCCCCGCGACATAACATTTCCAGCCAGTATGAAGAAAGGAATTGCCATAAGAGGAAAGCTGTCAACTGCTTTAAACATTACCTGAGGAGCAATTGATAAATTTACAGTTGTATACTTTTGAATAGTCCATACTGATGCAATTCCCAAAGCAACAGCAATTGGCATTCCTAAAAGTAGAAATAAAACGAAAAGACCAAATAAAAATGCCACCAATTTACTTTACCCCCTTGCTATTTTCTTTATCATTTTTAACCTCTATCTTTCCGGAAAATACTGGTTTAGATTTTTCAGTCTCTTTAAGAAAAAGGAGAAGGAAGTTTAACAACATAATAAGAGCTCCAACAGGTAGAACTATATACGGGTAAAACATAGAAAGTTGAAGTGCAGGCGAAGTTTGTCTGGTAACCAAAAAAGAAATCCTCAATCCGTATATCAAGATGTAAATCATGAAAGCCATTGACAAAGCATAACTCGCCAACAACATTATTTTTCTGTATTTTTCCGGAACTCGGTCTATGAGAAAAGAAACATTGGTATGCTGATTTGTTCTGACGGCAACATTTGCTCCAAGAAAAGTTGCCCAAACGAATAAAAATCTGGCAGCCTCTTCGGCCCAGGGTATAGGTCTTATCAATACATATCTGTATAATATTTGCATAAGTATAAAAATAACCATAAGGGAAAAACTCAAAATCATTGACCATCTTATCAATTTATTGAATGGCTCTAATATTTTCTCTAATACAGCTGACAATTCTTATTAACCTCCTTGCTTTATTTGGATCAGGGGAATTATAAAATTCCCCTGATCGTATTGTGTGTAATCTTGATGCGTTATTTATTTTTTCCAAATTAAACATCTATTTAGTATAAAATTGGCAGCAATTGCAATGATCTAAATTGTTATCTTGTATTGAAAAAAGCTTTTAATCTTACAAAGATGGATCCATTGCTTTTATTTTTTCTATTACTTCCCCAAATTTATCTTTATACTTATCATATACTGGTTCTACTGCTTTTTGGAATGCAGCTTTATCAACTTCTGAGATTTCCATTCCTAATTCAGCAATTTTTTCTAAACATTCTTTATCAAAGTCTTGAGAAAGTTGACGTTCGTAAGCTGCTGCCTCAATAGCTGCCTCAACAATGGCCTGTTGAATGTCAGCCGGCAGACTATCATAAAGATTTTTACTCATTACTAATGGTTCGAATGTATAGAAATGACCGGTCAAAGAAATATAATCCTGAACTTCATGAAAAGCATTGTGGATAACATGAGCAGCAGGATTTTCCTGTCCGTCTACCGTACCCAGCTGTAGAGCAGAGAAAACTTCTCCAAAAGCCATTGGTGTTGGAGCAGCTCCCAGGGCTTTAAATGTTTCCAAAAAAACCGGACTTTCCGGAACTCTTATTTTTAATCCTTTTAAATCCTCCGGTTTTGTGATAGGTCGTTTTGAATTTGTTATGTATCTAAAGCCGTTTTCCCAGTAGGCGAGAATTTTTAAACCAATTTTTTCAAATTTTGCAGATACTTCTTCCGTAATTTCACTATCTCCTACTGCATAAGCATGTTCAGGGGAAGTAAAAAGGAAAGGCATATCAAAAACACCGATAGAAGGTTCAAAATTAGATAAAATCATAGTTGATGTTAATACCATATCATGAGTTCCTATTTGACAACCTTCGGTTTCCTGCCGTTGTCCGCCTAATTGGTCAGCCGGAAATATTAATATCTCTACCCGGCCATTTGTCTTTTCAGCAACTTTTTCAGCAAAAAATTCACAGCCATATTGATAATGATGGTCGGGAGCACCAGTATGGCCA
Organism: Candidatus Stramentimicrobium fermentans; assembly: GCA_012520575.1. Taxonomy (GTDB): domain Bacteria; phylum Atribacterota; class Phoenicimicrobiia; order Phoenicimicrobiales; family Stramentimicrobiaceae; genus Stramentimicrobium; species Stramentimicrobium fermentans. The sequence continues at coordinate 2,883 of JAAYOB010000037.1, read as the reverse complement.
ACTCTTATGGCATATTCAGCAGCGCTAGCTGCGCCTATCAATATACCGACAAGTGTGAATGCCGCCAATAACAATATTAACAACTTTTTTAACATTTTGTTTTTTCTCCTTTATAAAAATATTTATTTATGCAATTAAATCTTAAAAAACTACTCATATTACCAATCCATTTATCGTTCAATATATCGATAAATAATTCATTATAGTTTTCTGGAAAACATATAAAAAGATCAAGGTTATATAACAATCTTTTCTCTTACTTCCCTCTTAGGAATATACACAGCATAGTATCATCTGATTTAATTTGATCTGACTTCGTGGTGATGACATTAAATATAATTATTATCTTTATTTTAAAATTATTGATTCTCTATACAAAGCAACCTATAAACAATTTACTTCTATCTTGATAATAATTTTTCAAAAGATGTTCCTTTAGGGTGAATATACCCCTTCCTTAAACTATTTTTGTTTAAAATTAATCCCTCCTTTCAAAATATCGTTAAATATGCATGCCGAAACAAGGACCTGAACTTATGAATATATTCAGGTAGATTAAAATAATTCCTTGTTTTATTTATTCTGTTTTCCCCTTGTCCTATATATGTAGTATAGCAATCGTAAAAAATTTTTACAAGCTATCTTATGAATTTAACTTTCTTAGAAATCTCTTCAACGGCAATATCTTTTCGTTGATTATACAGGGATTTATTATTCTCAAAAAGATTCTCTCCCTTGCTGTCAATTGATACAATTAATGGCCCAAATTCTTTTACTCGGCAAATCCACAGTGTTTCCGGCATCCCAAGATCGGTCCATTCCGCATCTTCAATTTCTTCAATTTGAGTTGCTGCCAACACAGCACACCCGGCAGGATACACACAGTGTAAGGCTTTATTTTCTTTGCAAGCCCGGGCGGTTCTGTCACCCATGCCACCTTTACCAACAATTATTTTCACGCCGGTCTGTTCTATAAAATCTTTTTCAAACCGTTCCATTCTCATGCTAGTTGTGGGCCCTATCGATACCATGGAGTAGTGACCATTTTCTTTCTTAACAATAGGCCCTGCATGAAATATAGTAAGACCCTCTAAATTAACCGGGAGCTTTATACCAAGCTCGATAAGTCTTCGGTGAGCAACGTCACGACAAGTAATAAGGTGTCCTTCTATATATATAATATCTCCAATTTTAATATCAGCTATATCTTTATTCTTAATAGGTGTTGTCAATATTTTTTTCATAATGTTACTCCCTTATGTGACAATATTTCATATGAAAGATCACTTTTAATTCGAATAAAACCTCTGCGATGTGCCCAGCATCCAACATTAATAGCAACTGAAATAGTGGAAGGGTGTCTCGCTGCAGATTCAATATGAACACCCATTACTGAAGAATTTCCAGAAATCCCTTGGGGCCCTATCCCAACTTCATTAAGGCCTTTTTCAAGCATTTCCTCCATTTTTGCTCCTTTGGGGTTGGGATGATGGGTTCCGATTGGTCTCAAAATAGCCTTTTTAGAAAGCAGGGCAGCATTTTCAACCGAACCGGCAATACCAATCCCAATTAGTAATGGAGGACAGGCGTTAATCCCCCAATCGACCATTGTATCAAAAACATACTCTACGATGGCTTCATACCCCTGTGAAGGCATCAGCGTGATTGCTCTCCCCGGTAAGCTGCAGCCCCCTCCTGCCATGTAAGATTCAATTTCAACATAATCATTATCATCAACAATATCCCAATGAATAAACGGTGTTCTTTCTCCAGTATTGTCACCGGTATTAACCTCGTCAAATATTTGAACCGCATTATGTCTCAGTGGAGATTCTATTGTCGCAATCTTAACAGCTTCCTTAAGAATATCTCCCAATTGAGCTAAATAGGGGAAATTAGAACCTACCCGGATAAAGAAATTAAGCACTCCGGTATCCTGACAAATCGGCCTATCAAGTTGTATTGCTTTTTCGAGATTATCAAACATTGTTTCATAAACTAATCTTGCTAATTTCTGGTCCTCACTATCTCTTAATTCTTTTAATTTTACCAGAACATCATCCGGCAGGTGCTTACCCGTGTAATTAATAAACTTTGCCATTATTCCTGTGATAATAGAGATACTTTGTTTATTATCCACTGTTACTCCTTTCTAATTTTTAATATCATTAAAATAATTATTATTTTATTTTTAAATTTTCAGTCTTTTCAAAGCTGTTGATATTTATTTTATTGCCGTAATGGAAAAGGCTCTATATTTTTACTATACTAACAACCTATCAATAGTTTTTTAAAATTTTTCATATAGTGTCTTAAAAACTACAAAGCTTTTTCAAAGAACAATACTTTAAAATAGATATTTTATATATTTTTAAGTGATTATTTGAGTTTATTATAGGTTTCTTCTGATACGGGCTCCATCCATTCAGTAGGTCCCTTATTAACATTTGTGGTAACATAGAGATGTGTAAGACAACAATTTTTTACAGCACCATGCCAATGTTTTGTATCGGCCGGAATTTTTACTACGTCGCCGGGATAAATTTCTCTTGCCTCCTTGCTCCACTCTTGAAACCATCCTCGACCACCAGTCACTAAAAGTATCTGCCCGCCGGGATGTTTATGCCAATTATTTCGGCATCCTGGTTCAAAGGTAACATTGCCAATGGTGCAATTCCATTCACCATTTTGCTCTACCAGGGTTTTAAGCCATACCTGACCTGTAAAATTTTTACCATATTTGCCTTCCGCTTTATGACCCTTCTCAAATATCGGGTCAGTGTTAATTTTATTCATAAACCGCTCCTTACACTAATTTAATTTAGGAAAATATATTAACATTCTTTATTATTATACATTATGAGATTGTCAACGTATCCTGTT
>JAAYOB010000036.1 GCA_012520575.1 Candidatus Stramentimicrobium fermentans | reverse complement strand
GGAACCGCCTGTTCCCATCCCGAACACAGCAGCTAAGCCCTCCAGCGCCGATGGTACTGCAGGATTACCTGCGGGAGAGTAGGACACTGCCGGGAATTTTTTATTATGGGGGGAAGATGGAGAGATAGATAGCGTTATACCTCGCAAGTTTCTGGACACATAAATGAAGATAATAAAATAACTGCTTTCAAGGAACTTATTCCACCCTATCTGGTACAACTAACTTAATAATAAAAAATATTTTCATAAATAAGTCATATTTTAAAGTAAAACACCGGAAATTCTTCATTATTGGAGACCATGTAGAATATCATCGTTTGGTGACTAGAGTAATAGCTGAATGCCCTTTTAATAGATTGCTACAGGTAGATTTTCAAGAAAAATACCCGATTCAGCCATTCATAATTGAACAGATGTGTTGAACTAGATATACTAAATAAAGTCTGATAATAATATAAACCAGAGGATATTAATGCCTGAATTACCGGAAGTAGAGACTATCAAGAGAGGTCTTGAAAAAGAAATTATCAACAAAGTAATCGCAGCTCTGCAGGTTAACCTTCCTCGTCTTCTAAAAAATATTACTGCAAATCAATTCCAAGAACTTGTGACCGGAAAGATGATAAAAGCAGTGCAAAGAAGAGGGAAATACATTCTATGTTTACTGGATAGCAGTGATGCCCTAGTTTTTCACCTGGGAATGAGCGGTCTATTGCTCTATCAGAAAAAAGAGGAAACAGTAATCCCAAAGATCAAACAGAAACACAACCACCTCTTTTTTGCTTTTGAGGATGGCACTAAAATGATTTATAATGATGTCAGACAATTTGGTAAGATCTGGTTAATAAGGGGAGATGAAAAATTACCGGAGCTGGAATCTTTAGGATGGGAACCATTGGGAGAGGATTTTACATTCGCCAAATTTAAAGAAGTAATTCAGAACAAAAAGGGGAATATAAAATCATTGCTGATGAACCAGAAAAATATTGCCGGTATCGGTAACATTTATGCCAATGAAACTCTTTTTTACGCCGGTATCCACCCCTTACGCAAGGGAGACTCTTTGAGTACTCAGGAATTAAAGAAACTATATTTTGCCATTAAAGATACTCTCCATAAAGCAATTATACTTGGAGGAACCACCATGGCTGACGAATCTTACCGTAATCTATGGGGAAACCCGGGTAATTTCGCTCCTGAGATTTTAGTATATGGCAAAAAGAACGGTTATTGTCCTAATTGCGGATGTCCTTTATCGATAATAAGAATTGAAAATAGAAGCACCTTTCTATGTCCGGACTGTCAAAAATAAGGATAATTTTCGAAAGAATATTACTAGTTATAGCTTGAAAAAATAAACAACATCTTTAGCAAAGATAAAATAAGATTATGGATAAAGTCATTTTCTTAGGAACGAGTGCCGGTATACCCACCCCAAATAGAAATGTCCCTGCTGTAGCCCTAATTTTTGAGGGAACGAATGAATTTTGGCTATTCGATTGCGGCGAAGGGACTCAACGACAGCTCCAAAAAACTAGTCTAAAACTATCTAAGTTGACTAACATTTTTATCAGTCACCTGCATGGTGACCACATTTTTGGCTTACCGGGACTGTTGGCTACCCGTGGGATGTTGGGAATCAAGAGTGGAATTAATATATTTGGACCGGTGGGCTTAGATAATTACCTGAAAAGCAGCTTTGATTATTCTCACACCTATATACCTTATTCTTACTGCTTTCATCCCATTAAAAAAGAAGAATTTGCAGCTGAAAATCTGGTCTGGGAAAAAGGGGATACTGCGGTATATTGTGCACTTCTCAACCATCAGATTGATAGTTATGGATTTGCTGTTATCCGAACAAATATAAAAAGAAATATCTTAGTTGAGAAATTAGTAAAAGCAGGGCTCCCGCCCGGTCCGGCTTATAAAAAATTTAAGGAGGATGGAATTGTAAAATTAGCCGATGGGAGAGTGTTAACCAGTGAGGAATTTATCATGGAATCAGCCAATGTCAAGAAATTTTGTTACTGCGGGGACACTACTCTTTCTCTTAATACTGTTTCTCTCTCGGATGGGGCAGATTTACTCATTCATGAAGCAACTTTCTGCGCAGATAAGAAGGAAAAAGCGTTAGAGGGATACCATTCAACCGTAGATGACGCCCTCAAAGTAGCTAAATTAGCCAAAGTTAAAAAGTTGGTTTTAACCCATATCAGCCCCAGGTATGATAATGTAACTCAGCAATGTCTGGAATATGATGGCTTAAAAGAGAAAATGATTAAAGAAGGCCTTATAGTTGCACTGGCAGAGGATTTCGGTGAGGTTAAAATATAAACACATTAAAAAGGGTCTTGAATTTTGTTTTATTTTAGGGTATCTTATATGAGGTTAAATATTTTAAGCAAATTAGCAGAACGGACAAAAATAAAAAGATAACTGGCATGTTATAACAAATAATTAGGAGAAGAATATGTTTTCTTTTTGTTAATTTGTCTACAGGAGAAAATAAAAACTATGGAGTATAGGAGGTGAATAGTTTGAAAGCCACTGTTGATGCAGACCTTTGCACTGGATGTGGGCTCTGTGAGAGCACCTGCCCCGAAGTTTTCGAAGTACCGGATGATGTAGCGGTTGTTATTGTTGATGTGGTTCCCAAAGATGCAGAAGAAGCCTGTAAAGAAGCCGCAGAAGATTGTCCGGTAGAGGCAATTAGTTGTGAATAGTATTCATAAGGAAGAGGCCAGCGGCCTCTTCCTTTAAATGTTTTGAAAACCCCCCAACCAGCATTGATTCCCTGCTTTTAGCACAATTTTAGCCATAAAATAATTTCTTTAATCTCTACAAGTATATGTCTCAGGGCCATAATTTTTAATTAATAGTTGGAATATCGCAAATATTTTTAAAATCAGTACACACGAGTCGTCAAAAAGTAGCTTTTCCTGATAGCTATATCTTTTTTTAGCCAAAGATTTGAAATATAATAACAATAATGGTTATATTAAAACAATAGTATGCTGAGATATAATTATTACAATACTATAAAAGCCTTATTTTTAATATTCAATCGATAAACAAGAGGAAAGTTATTTATGACAGTTGAGAAAAGAAAGGCTGTTGCCCTCTATTCCGGCGGTCTTGATAGTATACTGGCCATTAGATTGATTCAGCAGCAGGGCATTGAAGTGATAGGGCTTTACCTTAAGACTCCCTTCTTAAAAGAAGAGCCGGACCCTTATGGAGAAAAATATTTGAACATACCTTTAATAGTAAAGGATATATTTCCATATTTTCGGAAATTGCTGCTTCATCCTAAGTATGGTTTTGGTAAAAATGAAAATCCCTGTATTGATTGCCGTATTCTGATGTTTAAAAAGGCAGGAGAATTAATGGTTCGGGAGAAGGCTTCTTTTGTCATCAGTGGAGAGGTGTTGGGGCAGAGACCTATGACTCAAAACAAAAATAACCTGTTCTTAATCAGCAAAGAGTCAGGGTATGGCGACTTTATCTTAAGACCCTTATCTGCCATATTGTTACCGGAAACGAAACCGGAAAGAACTAATATCGTAAATAGGTCTAGATTGATGGATATACAAGGCCGTTCCCGGAAGAGGCAGATGGAATTAGCAAAACGGTGGGGAATAGTGAGCTATCCTTCACCTGCCGGAGGATGCAAATTAACCGAGCCGGGATTTGCCCATAGGATGAAAGATTTATTGAGCAAGGGTTATTATGATTCTAATGATATCGAACTATTAAAAGTTGGCCGACATTTTAATATACACCAGTCTCTTAAGTTAGTCGTAGGCAGGAACGAAAAAGAGAATAAGATCATACTTTCTTTAGCCAAACCGGATGACTTTTTGCTTAGCTCAAGTTCCCATAAAGGGCCTATTTCTTTATTGCGCTGTTATAGTAGTTTTGAGAAGCAAGAGGATGAGTTAATGGAGTCACTAGATTTGGCTGGGAGAATTACTGGCAGGTATTGCGATAAAGAAAGGGACACTGACCTGATAGATATCTATATACGTGAAAAGGATAGCCAAACTAAAAAACTGCTACAGGTAACCTCGTTATCTGAACAGGATACCAGCCATTATCTTATCTGATAATAGATTATTCGGAAAATGATTCCAAAATATACGGTGATGACTAAATACCTAATTGGAATTAATATGTATGCTTGAAGGAAGCCCCCTTTTCTTAAAAATGCAGCATAAGTGGGAGAAATATTTATGACTAAACATAATAGCGTTTTGATAGCACTCAGCGGCGGAGTCGACAGCAGTGTGGCTGCCTATTTATTGCAAAAAAAAGGATTCCAAGTAGTTGGAGTCTATTTTCATTTGATTGGGGGAAGAGCGACTGCAAAGCACCCGTATAATATGTGCCTGCTCCCTGATAATAAACAAGCGGTCAAAGAGGTAGCCCGGAAGCTGAATATTCCCTTGCTAGAGATTGAATACCGGGAAGAATTCTGCAGAATTATTGTTTTAGATTTCATTGAAAAATACAAAAAAGGATTAACCCCCAATCCCTGTATTTTCTGCAATGAAAAAATAAAATTTAAATTACTCCATGATTTTAGCCTTACAGAAAGTTTTTCGTATATTTCTACCGGTCATTATGTCAGAATAGAAAAAGATGAAAAAGAAAACAGATATCTCCTAAAAAGGGGGTTAGATGCAAGCAAAGACCAGTCTTACTTTCTCTATCGATTAAAAGAAAAGGTTATTAGTAAATGCCTCTTTCCTCTGGGAATTTTTAACAAAGAAGATACCAGAAAATTTGCTCGGAAGATAGGTCTGGCTGCTCTTAGCAGTAAAGAAAGCCAGGAAATTTGTTTTATTCCGGATAATAATTATCGTCAACTGATTGCTGATACGGTTGGTACAAATGATGAGCCGGGATATTTTCTTGATTCGGCAGGAAATATTCTGGGGAGGCACAAAGGCATCTCTAACTATACTATTGGACAGAGGAGAAAGACCGGCTTATCTTTAAATTCCAGGAAATACGTTGCGGAAATTATCCCGGAAGACAATGCCATAATCATTGGCGATGAAGCTGATTTATATCAGCGAGAATTTAATGTAACCGATGTTAGTTTTATTTCTTCAGAACCCATTTCTCAACCTACCCCATTATTAGTGCAGATTAGATATAATTCCCTCCCCGCACCGGCTATGGTATATCCGCTAGATGGAGCAAAAATAAAAATTGTTTTTTATGAACCCCAAAGAGCCATTACTCCAGGTCAATCTGCAGTCTTTTATCAACAGGATATAGTACTTGGCGGAGGTATTATAGAGCGAGCTAAATAAGTATATATCCCGTCACACATACTGCCCTTATCTTTAAAATAATGTTTTACCGTAAATCTATTACTTATACTTAGCCTTCTATTCCTTCTTTTTCTGTAAATGTTTTTACATTAATTATTTAAAAAAATATTGACACCCCCATTATTCGGATCTATAATGTATACAAAAATGTGTACAGGATACAAATATGAGATTGATTAGAATAGGTGAAAAGGTAATTTCTGAAGATAAATTACAAAAAGAGATGAGCAGGATTCTGAAGTGTCGTACAGAAGGGTTAACTCAGGGAGAAGTCGCTAGAAAGTTAGGAATAGAAAGAACCTTTGTTTCACGTTTAGAGGGTTTGGGTGAAATAAGAAAAGGAGAAAGGATTGCCCTGGTCGGTTTTCCTATTAAGAATAAGGGCGAAGTGTTCTCCCTTGCCGAACAATTTGGCTTAGATTATACTTTGCTTTTAACCCAAAAAGAGCGCCTCAGTTTTATCGAAGATAGAGATAAGACCGAGCTTTTCAATGACGTGCTTGGCATTATCACTCATTTACTCGATTTTGATGTAATCATTTTTTTAGGTTCTGACAAAAGAGTTGATTTTGCTGAAAAATTATTCAATATACAGGTAATCGGCATTGAAATCGGAAAATCACCCATCATAGAGGATAAGCAGGTAGACATTAAAATGGTTAGAAATGTTTTAAAAGAAGTTAAGGTAATTAAGTCCGAATAAGGAGACGAAAGATGAAAAAAGTATTGGGTGTCAGCTTAGGTTCCTCAACCCGCGATAGCAAAGTTAAGGTTGAACTATTGGGTGAGGAGATAGAGATAGAAAGAAGAGGAACAGATGGAAGTGTCTCCAAAATGATGGAGATCTATCAGGAATTTGATGGTAAGGTAGATGCATTCGCCTTAGGCGGGACAGATCTGTACCTTTATTCCGGTCCTTCCGGTAAAAGATACACCATAAAAGAATCTGCCAGGATTATTAGTGTAATCAAGAAAACCCCCGTCGTAGACGGAACCGGAATCAAATACATACTGGAAAAAGGTGTTATAGATTATGTTCAGAAAAATACTGATATTAGTTTTGCCGGGAAAAAGGCGCTGGTATTAATTACCGTAGACCGATTTGGTCTGGCAGAAGGTCTTCTGGAGGCAGGCTGTCAGATGACTTTCGGAGACCTAATTTTCTGTCTGAATGTGCCCATTCCCATACATAGTTTGAGGGCATTGAGCATATGGGCAAAACTGCTCATCCCTATCTTAGCCAATCTGCCCATCAAATATTTATATCCTACCGGGAAAGACCAAGAGAGCAGCAATCAAAAGTATAGCCGCTTTTTTGTCGATGCCGATATCATTGCCGGTGATTATTTAGCCATCAATCGCTATATGCCGCCTAACATGAAAGGGAAAATTGTGATTACCAATACCGTCACTTTACAGAATGTTGAGGATTTAAAGCAAAGGGGAGCAAGGTATCTTATCACTACTACACCTCAATTTCAAGGCAGGTCTTTTGGTACCAATGTATATGAGGCAACATTGCTTGCAATTTCAGGAAAAAAACCAGAGGAACTTAAACCACAAGATTATTTAGAATTAGCTAAAAAATCCGGCTTTAAACCCAGGATTGAGCGATTAAACTAATCTTTAATCGGGGTCAATACCATAATGAGCCTTTGAGGCGCTTCCATATAGTGCTATTTTAATATTAAGTGAGGAGTAGATAATGTCTGTAACTTTAGAACAAAGAATCAGAGAAACGAATGAACGTGCCAGAAAGATGAAGGAAAATGACTCCTTCTTTTATTTAAAGAGTGTAGAAGACTTAGACGGTGCCAGAGCGAAAGTGGACGGTAGAGAAATGATAATGTTTGCCTCCTATAATTATTTGGGCTTGATAAAACACCCCAAGGTGGTAGGAGCAGCTAAAGAAGCACTCGATAAATATGGGACCGGTGCTGCCGGGGTACGTTTTTTAGCAGGCACTACCGATGCCCATGCCAAGTTAGAAGAGAAGATTGCCCGGTTTAAAAATGCCGATGCAGCTATCACCTTTAGCAGTGGATATACCACCAACTTGGCTGCCGTTACTACCCTTTGCCGGAGAGGGGATTTGGTAATCATGGATAAACTAGACCATGCCAGTATTATTGACGGTTGTTTGTTATCCGGTGCTAATCACCGTAGTTTTTTACACAATAATGTAGAAAGTTTAGAAAATATTTTAGTCCGATCGGAAAAATATCAGAATAAACTTATTGTTATAGATGCTGTCTATAGTATGGATGGGGATATTGCTCCCTTACCTGAAATATCTCGCCTGGCCAAGAGATATAATGCTAAGCTTATGGTAGATGAAGCTCACTCTATTGGAGTGATTGGTAAGACCGGACATGGCATTGAGGAACATTTCGGTCTGGAAAATGCAGTAGATATTCATATGGGCACTTTAAGTAAAACCATACCCTCTATAGGAGGTTATTTAGCCGGTAATCAAGAACTCATTAATTTTTTAAAATTGACTGCACGTCCCTTCATCTTTTCAGCCAGTCTGCCACCCGTTGCCGCAGCTGCTGCCCAAGCCTGTTTTGAAGTTATCGAGAGTGAACCGGAATTGATAGTGCAGTTGCAAAAAAATATTAAACAATTTAGAGAGGGGCTACAGGGGATGGGCTATAATACCGGCAATAGCGAGACAGCTATTGTGCCTATAATGGTGGGAGAAGAGGAAAGAGCACTTGATTTATGCAAAGAAGTTAACAGAAAAGGTGTCTTTATCTGTCCCATTCTATTTCCGGCCGTTCCTAAAGGTACTGATAGGTTAAGAGCTCATGTACAAGCCTCTCATACCTCTGAAGAGATAGAGGAAGCTCTGCATATTTTTGAACAGGCCGGTAAGAATGTAGGAATCATTTAAGAATAAAAACTAATTTATAAGCCTCTTTTATTTCTTATCGTCACTGCTATTAATGTAAAAGCTTAGTAAGTATCTCTTAGATTGTACTTGTTTTATAATTTGACAAGAAATAATAAATACTCTATAATTCAGTTAAATTATTAGCTATACAAATAATTGAATATCAAATCTAGTTAACTAAGGTAAGAATAAAGCAGATATATGTCGGACTTATCTTAGTTTTAATTTTATGTAGAAAGCTAAGGTGTAAAAAAATGAACGATCGGAAGTTTATGTTGACCGAGGAAGGGCTAGAAAAAATAAAGCATGAATTGAATGAACTAAAGACCGTAAAAAGAAAAGAGATTGCCGAGAAGATCAAAAGTGCCGTTGCCTTTGGCGAAATTGCTGAAAACGCCGAATATCGTGCAGTAAAAAATGAGCAGGCTTTTGTAGAAGGACGAATCCTTACCTTAGAGAAGATTATTGAAAATAGCGAAATAATAGATCGGACTAAAAATGACGGCACCTACGTCTCTCCAGGATCAGAAATAGTGGTGGAGGATATTAAGAAAAAAGAAAAGATTAACTATACTCTGGTTGATTATGTCGAATCTGATCCCGGTTCGGGCAAGATTTCCATGACTTCTCCCATTGGTAAAGCCATACTGGGGAAAAAAGTGGGGGACAAAGTAAAAATTAGAGTTCCTGCCGGAAGTTTACATTATAAGATATTAGAGATAAAATAACATTTTCGATACACTGAATTATTACTCATAATGGACCCCAATGTTCAGATGGGAAGTAATCCCTTTGAGAGACCTCATCTATTGCAGTTCAGACTTCAGATAAAGTAACCCCTTATCCTTATTTTCCGAGATTCTTTCTCGAGTTTTTCTTTTAATAAACACATGGACTCGTAGTTTTTGATTTAAAGAAATGATTTAAAAAGATGGGAATAGATAAAAATATTGGCTGATGATAGTGAAGGTTAATTGAAACTTAGAAAGATTACTTGTTTCCCTTTACTTTTAATGGACTTCTATTATAAAATATAGCAGTAAAAATGAGTTCTTAATATATTTCTCATATAGCAATAAAGAGTACTTTCAAGGTGCATAAAACCAAACTGTACAAATTATACGCATTTTCTGATTTATTCGATGTTTTTTGTTTAATAGGGGGAAGAGCCGCTCCCTTCTTTTTATCTATATTAGGTGATATGTTTGTATAGTATGTGTTGTTTGAAATTATTTGTTTTTAGTGTTTAGACTTGTATTCGGTATATGTTATAGACATGCTATAGAGCGTATTTGTATATTTGTACTATATATTAAGGTATATATAAGAGGAGTGAAAACCATTGTCTGAGCAGAGTAAAGAAGGAAAGAATATATTGACGATTAGAGAAGAGAGAATAGAGGAGATTGAAAACTTAAGAAAGCAGGGAATTGATCCCTTTGGCAGTTACTTCCCGGATAAGGAACCCATAATGGAGGTTATTAATAAATTTAGCCGTATTGCTGCCGGTGAACCGACCGTAGAGACAGTGTTAATTGCCGGTAGAGTTATGGGACTCCGAAAGCATGGCAAGGCTGTTTTTGCTGACTTAGAAGACCAGACCGGGAAGATACAAATATATGTCAAATCAAATCTGATAAGTGAGGAATCTTTTGAGATATTTAAAAGTGTTGCGGTAGGAGATTTAATAGGAATATCCGGCTCAGTATTTAAGACTAGAACGGATGAGTTGACAGTGTTAGCCGGTAAATTTACCTTACTCTGTAAATCTTTGCGCACCCTGCCTGAGAAATGGCATGGCTTGACCGATACCGAAATTAGATATCGGAAACGCTATCTCGATTTAATTAGCAATCCTGAGATTAGAGAGCTATTTATTGAGAGGAGTAAAATAATAAAATATATCAGAGATTTTCTGGATAACAAGGGATATTTAGAGGTAGAAACGCCTGTCTTGCAGCCTATCCCCGGTGGGGCTACCGCCGTTCCCTTTGTTACCCATCACTTAAGCCTACATAGGGACCTCTATTTAAAAATAGCTCCCGAGCTTTATTTGAAAAGGCTATTAGTGGGAGGGCTGGAGAAAGTATATGAACTTAATCGCAATTTCCGTAATGAAGGCATTTCTACCAAGCATAATCCAGAATTTACTATGCTGGAATTATATGAAGCCTATGCCAATTATGAGGTAATGATGGAGATTGCCGAAGATATGATTAGCTCAGTATTAAACAAGTTAAAGGGAACATTGATTATTCCCTATCAAGAGAAAATGCTTGATTTTACACCTCCCTGGAAAAGGTTATCAATGTATGAGTCAATCAGGGCTTTGATTGGAATTAATCCTGAAGAAATTAAAGATGAAGATGTTGGAAATTTGATTAAACAGTATGGGCTGGAATTGCCCCTTAATGCCTCGAAAGGGGAAGTCATCAACGAGTTATTTGAGGAGAAGGTGGAGCATACCTTAATACAGCCTACCTTCATTACCGATTATCCAGTGGAAGTTTCTCCCCTATCTAAACAGAAGCCGGGATGCCCACACTTGGTAGAACGATTTGAACTTTTTATTAATGGTATGGAATTAGCCAATGCCTTCACTGAACTAAATGACCCCGTGGAACAGAAGAGGCGTTTTTTGGAACAGGCTAAAGGTAAAGGTGAGGGGGAAGACATGCAAAATTTTGTAGATTATGATTATGTGGAGGCTTTAGAATATGGCATGCCTCCCGCTGGTGGTATGGGTATAGGCATTGACCGGCTGGTAATGCTCTTCACTAACCGTGAGTCTATCAGGGAAGTTATACTCTTCCCTCAATTGAAGAAAAAAGAGTAAGTATTTTTGATGAATCGAGCTGAGACCTATTGAGAATCGATAAATTTCTGAAAATAAGCAGAGTCATTAAAAGAAGAACAGAGGCAAAATATGCCTGTGACAGTGATTCTATCAAATTAAATAGTAGAACTGCCAAAGCGGGAGATACTGTCAAGGTTAATGATAAGATTGAAATTCGCTCCAGATATAAAATATTAAAGATAGAAGTCCTAAAAATACCGGAGGGCAATGTATCTATTCCGGCTTCACGTGAACTGTATCGGATTATTGAAGAGGAAAAGATAAGGTATGACCAATAGGAAATACTTTTGTTACAGTAATAAGAACGAATTAACCTTTTAATTTTAGGTAAACATATGGCCGAAAAAATAGTAATAGAAAAAATTAAACAACTCTTAGCTGAAAATAGGGCAGAAGAATTAGAAGAACTGGTTGGAGATCTGCATCCCAATGATTTCAGCGAAATAGCCG
>JAAYOB010000035.1 GCA_012520575.1 Candidatus Stramentimicrobium fermentans | reverse complement strand
GGTAGAGTGGAGATTTAACCATCGGAATGAGAACCTTGTTATCTTATTAAGGAGGTTACTGAATCAACAGATTTCCATTGTCAAAGAGCAAATTTAGTGCAACTTTGGTTATGCATTACCTTATTTTAAAATAAACTTGAAACTTCTTTTGCTGTAATTATTAACTTTTCTTTTACGTCTTTCATTTTATCCACAGTAAAACGTGAAGAGGGACCAGTAATACTAATTGCCATAATAACTTCTTTATTTCCATTAAAAATAGGTACTCCCACACAATTAATACCAATCATTGATTCTTCCTGATCAAACGCATAACCTTGTTTCTTAACTTTTCTTAGTTCTTTCTTTAGGTCAACTAATGAGGTGAGGGATTTGGGAGTAAGCTGACTAATTGTCTCGCTATTTTTATATAATTGTTTAAAATCACTGTCAGGAATGGATGATAGTAGTACTTTACCCAGAGCAGTACAATGAGCTGCAGTCCTCGTTCCTCGTACTATGCCAGTCCTCAGTGTTTCTATGCTCTCAATAGTATCGAGATAAACAACTTCTTTATCCTCTAAGATTGCCAGATTAACTGTTTCACTGGTCATTTTCGATAATTTCCTTAAATACGGTCGAACTATTTTGATTAGATGTTTGACATTATAAACCTTGCACCCAAGTTCAAATAGTCTAATACTTAATCTATATTTCAATGTTTTTTGATTCTGAATAATATATCCACGAGATTTTAAAGTATTAATTATCCTGTGTACAGTACTGAGACCCATACCTATTCCACGACTTATATCTGAAATACCTATATCATCTCCATTGTTAGAAAGAAATTCTAAGATATCCAGAGCTCTATCAATTGATTTTATTCTTTGGCTATTTTGTACTTTTTCCATAATACGGAAAGACCTTTCCACTTACTATATTTATACTTTATAATATTTTTTTAAAAAAGTCAAGTTATTTTAATTAATCTTTTATTTGAAGAAATAATAGTCCGAAATACCATAAAGAAATGATTTTAAATGAAGATAGGGAAGGAATTGTAAGCTTTTTAAAATATTGAAGAACTGTTTCGGATCTCTAATTAGAACTTTTTTTTGGATAATATATTTAAAGCAAAAAATAAACTAAATATTTCAATATTTTATTAAAATTTAATAATACTACTACTTTGTGTTTGTTTTTTATTCAACAATCACATTCTAAAAAAATTTTCAGTTTAGTTAAATCAAAATTTCCGCCACTAAGAATAGCTGCTATTTTACGGTTTTGCAAATTAGCTTTACCGGTCATAAGAGCAGCCACAGTTACTGCGCCTGATGGCTCTACCAATAACTTTGTTCTCTCCAGCAAAAAAATAACTGCTTTTTTTATATCTTCTTCATTGACCAAGACAATTTCATCAACGTATTTTTTTACTATTTCAAAAGATTGCTCACCGGGCTTTTTTAAAGCCAAGCCGTCGGCTATGGTATCAACTTGTTCTAATTCTACAATTTTATCGGCCTTTAGCGATAACCACATGGCATTGGCATTCTCCGGTTCAATGCCAATAATCTTAATTTTGGGATTTTTTTCTTTTAGCGCCAAAGCAATTCCGGCAATAAAAGCACCACTTCCTACCGGGCAGAGAACTACATCAGTTTCAGGCCTCTCTTTTATAATTTCCAACCCCACTGTACCATGACCTGCTATTAAATCGTCATTGCCAAAAGGACTAAGAAAAATCAAACCTTCATTTTGAGCGATTTCCTGAGCTTTAGCAGCAACATCATTAGAATTTTCCCCAAATAACGCTACCTCTGCCCCATATCCTCTGGTAGCTGCTATCTTAATTAAAGAGGCTTGTTTGGGCATCACAATAATAGAGTAAGTGTCATATTGTCGGGCAGCATAAGCCACCGCCTGTCCCCAATTACCGGCAGAGCAGGTAACCACTCCCTTAATCTTTTCTTTTTGAACAAGATTCGACATTACATTTAGTGCCCCACCTAATTTAAAAGACCCGGTAATTTGTAGATTTTCTGGTTTTAAAAAGACTTCGCTATCGGTCATTCTGCTCAAGGTACCTGAATATTGTAATAGAGTAGGGTTTTTAAATCTGGTTACTTTTTCATAAGCCTGAACTACATCTCCATATACTACCATTTCCTCTCTCCTTGTTAATCTACTGATTTAAGTAATCCAGGGCAAATTGGGAATAGAGAGATGTGCCTATTGGTAAAACATCTTCATCGATATTAAATTGATTATGGTGATGTGGATAAATAATGCCCTTTTCTTTATTGGCTATACCTAAAAAAGCGATTATTCCCGGTACTTGTTGTAAGAAAAAAGAAAAATCTTCAGTGGCGGTAGTCTTTTGAAAAAGAGTAGTGATATCTTCTCCATATAACTTTGTAATACTATGCTGGGCGACTTGGGAAATGACGGGATCATTGATACAGGGTGGTGCACCAACAAAATATTCCAGCTCTGCTTTAGTATTAAAGGAGAGGGCGGTATTTTTTATTATTCTTTCCATCAGCTTGGGGAGTTCTTTTTGTAAATTAGGATTAAAGGTGCGAGCAGTGCCCTCTATTTCTACCTTGTCGTTGATAGTATTAAAACTCCCCTCTCCTTTAATCTTACCTATACTTATTACAGCCGGCTCCTGGGGATTTGTTTCTCTACTGACGATGGTCTGTAAATTCATAATTATAGCCGATGCAGCCACAATAGCATCTCTGCCCAGATGGGGCATAGCACCATGGCTCCCTCTGCCTTTTACGGTTACTTTGAATCGGTCTCCGGCAGCAAAACGGGGACCGGGTTCCAAAGAAACTTTTCCCGAGGAAAGTTCAGACCAGACATGGATAGCTAAAATGGCATCAACGTTGTCCAGTACTCCTTCTGCAACCATCTTTTTAGCTCCCGCTATGGTCTCTTCGGCAGGTTGAAATATGACCTTTACCATACCGCCAAATTGGCTTTTTAATTTCTTTAAAATTTTAGCAGCACCTAAAAGCATGGCAATGTGCCCATCATGTCCACAGGCATGCATTACACCATCGTTTTTGGAATGGTAGGATACCTCATTGTTTTCCTGTATGGGCAAGGCATCCATATCTGCCCTTAAAGCAACTACTTTATTACCCGGTTTCCCTTTTATCAAACCGACTACTCCCGTTTCGGCAACCCTTTTGGTATTAATGCCGAGCTTCTTTAATTCTTCCTCTACTCTCCGTGCGGTTCTAAACTCCTGCCAGCTCAATTCCGGATTTTGATGAAATTCCCTCCTTAGAGAAATAATTTCATCCTTATACTTTTCAGCTAATTCTCGAACATTCACTCTGTATTCCCCTTTCTTTATTACATAATGTTCAACACTTTTTAACTATTTTAATTCTAAAAACCTCTTACTTATTAAAATATATGCCATTAGATTTCTTTTGGCAAGTGAAACCTTTATTTACCTTGCTACCTCTCTGTTTTTTTACTATAATGTAACCCAGCGGAAACTCCCTACCTGTAATAGCAGGGAGAAAAAGCAATTTGTTTATCAGAAAAGACGTACTGGGATGATTATTGAGATATATATAATAAGAATTACTCTGTTACAATCTTTAACAATGAGAAAATTACCTAAACATATATGACAATGCAAAAAGAGCAGGATACAGGAAAACAAGGGCATGTATTTCAAGAGTACCACCGCAATGGGGTATTGATGACTATAGCTAAATTACAGAATAAAAGTTAACAATGTAAATGATTAAGGATTATTAATGAAATATATCAGTACCAGAAATAATATTAGTCCGGTTTCGACCTTAGAGGCTATTAAGATGGGCATGGTGCCACAGGGGGGATTATTCGTACCGGAAAAGATTCCTACCATTTCTCTGGGAGAGCTACATAGCTGGGTTAATCTGACCTATCCTCAATTAGCCTACAACATCTTTAAATTGTTTTTAAAGGATGATTTTTTCGACCAGGAAATTAACTATTTAGTTGAACAGACTTACCATAAAGATAATTTTGATATTGCGGAAATTATCCCTCTCGTCAAATTAGATGATCAACTTTTTATAATGGAGCTCTTTCATGGTCCGACCGGCGCTTTCAAAGACATAGCATTACAGGTATTACCCCGTATTCTATCTCTGGTTAGAAAAAAGCTTTCTATACACAATCAAATTTTGATTCTGGTCGCTACCTCCGGTGATACCGGTAAAGCGGCCTTGGAAGGATTTAAAAATGTAGAAGGTATTCAGGTTGTGGTATATTATCCTCTTCAAAAAGTGAGCAAGATTCAAGAATTACAGATGCTTACCACGGAAGGTGATAATACCCA
Organism: Candidatus Stramentimicrobium fermentans; assembly: GCA_012520575.1. GTDB lineage: Bacteria > Atribacterota > Phoenicimicrobiia > Phoenicimicrobiales > Stramentimicrobiaceae > Stramentimicrobium > Stramentimicrobium fermentans. The sequence continues at coordinate 13,961 of JAAYOB010000035.1, read as the reverse complement.
TGTCCTGGCTCTGGAAGGTAGTTTTGATGATTGCCAGAATGCTGTAAAGCAGATATTTTCTGATTACAATTTCTATGATTATTTAAAACAAGAGGGGTTTGAATTATCTTCTGCCAACTCTATTAATTGGGGACGGCTTTTTCCTCAAATAGTCTATTATTATTATGCCTATCTCCATTTATTGCGAAACAAAGAGATAAGGCAAAATGAAAAACTTAATTTCGTTGTTCCGACCGGTAATTTTGGTAATATTTTGGCCGCCTGGTATGCTAAAGAAATGGGTTTACCTATTGAAAAATTAATTTGTGCTTCAAATACCAATAAGGTATTGGCAGACTTCTTTAATTCAGGAGTCTACGATATAAATAGACCGCTAGTTGCCACTATTAGTCCTTCTATGGACATACTTATTTCTAGTAATTTAGAAAGACTCCTTTTTGAAATTTCAGGTCATCAGGGTGAATTCATTGTCAAATTGATGAAGAATCTTCGGGAAAAGAAAATGTTTATTTTAGGCGAATCATTAAAGAATAAGATGGGAGAAACAATTTTTGCCGGCTTTGCCAATGAAACTGACACATTGTCCACCATAAAATCAGTATACCATGATTACCATTACCTTGTTGACCCGCATACTGCTGTAGGGATAAAGGTATTTACTGACTATCAAAGATTATGTACCCCAAAAACCAAAACAGTTATTACTGCCACTGCCACACCCTTTAAATTTAATAGAGCTGTTTTAACTGCCTTAACAGGACAAGATTTGACCTATAGTAAAGAAGAACTTGTTCTATTACAGAAGTTGGGTGAATATAGTAATTTTCGTATACCGGCTATACTCAAAGATTTAGACAAAAAACCAATTAAAAAACAGTTAATTTGCCGTAAAGATGAAGTACAACAATGTTTATTGAAAATATTGCAAATAGAATAACATTTTTTTAAGACTAATCACATTCCTTTATCTTTATCATACTGATGCTTAATCACTTCTCCTTCTACTATAAATACTACACCTTCACAGATATTGGTAGCATGATCCCCTATTCGCTCTAAATCTAAAGCAAGAGAAATTAAACGAAAAGACCTTTCTATGGTAGTGGGATCAGAGCTCATAAAAGTAAGGAGCTCCCTGATTATCTGATCTCTTAAGGCATTTACTGTCTCATCCCGCTGAAATACCTCCCGGGCAAGTAAAGAGTCATTTTCAATAAAGGCATCTATGCTTCCTTTTATCATACCATGGACGATATTAGCCATTCTGGGAATATCAATATATGGTTTTATCTGTGGTCTCTCAATAAGAAAAAGGGCACTTCGAGACATATTTGCCGACAAATCCCCGATTCTTTCTAAATCTCTGGTAATTTCCAGTATCATCAGAATACTCCTTAAATCAACAGCCATAGGTTGGAATCGAGCGAGAATCCAGATACATTTTTCATCTAAGTTGATTTCATATTGGTCTGCCTCTGGTTCATCCTTTTCTATGATCTCTAAGAGATAATCTTTTTCCTTTTCCAAAAGCCCTTTAACAACTTTCACCAACATATTTTCCACTAAGGTAGCGTATTCTATTAATTCCCGTTTTAACAGTCTGATGCGTTCTTCTAACATCATTGTCCCTCATTGTTAATATTTAAAATAACACTCGATAGAAAGATTATGAGAATGACTTCTTTAATTTACCCAAATTTACCAGTTAGATAAGCCTCAGTCATCCTATTCCTGGGGATAGTAAACAATTGTGTTGTCTCACCAAATTCAATCAATTCTCCCAGATATAAAAATGCTGTATAATCTGACACCCGAGCAGCTTGTTGCATATTGTGAGTTACAATAGCTATAGTATACTCCTTCTTTAGCTCTGTCATCAACTCTTCAATCTTTTGAGTAGAGATGGGGTCCAGGCTGGCACAAGGTTCATCAAATAATAATACCTCTGGGGCAACTGCCAGACAACGAGCAATACAGAGGCGCTGTTGCTGTCCTCCTGATAATCCCAAAGCGCTTTCATTAAGACGATCTTTTACTTCTTCCCAGATGGCGGCCTTTTTTAGTGATTGTATCACAATTTCTTCTTTCTTTCTCCTATCTCTAATGCCGTTGACTTCCAATCCATAGCTAACGTTATCAAAAATACTTTTGGGGAAAGGATTTGGTTTTTGAAATACCATTCCTACTCTACGTCGAATTTCTACCACATCAGTTTTGCAATCATTAATGTCTTTTTTATCTAAGAGAATAACCCCTTCCAGCCTACCTATGGGAACCAAGTCATTCATTCTATTAAACATTCTAATTAAAGTAGTTTTACCGCAACCTGATGGACCAATAATAGCGGTAACCCTTTTTTCAAAGATATTAAGATTAATCTTTTTTAATACCTGATTCTGACCATAATAAAAGGAAAGATCCTTTACTTCTATTTTAGGTTTAGGTTCCATAATAAGTTTTACCCCTCTGTCTCTGTCTCAATATAATAGCTAGAGTAGACATCGATAGAACTAAAATTAATAAGATAAGGGCACATCCATAAGCGATCTTGGTCTGAACTTCCGGATGTACCCCTTCTGTCATCAAGGCATAGATATGGTAAGGTAAAGCCATTACTTCAGAGAAGATGGACTTAGGATATCCACGGGTATAGAAAGTGGCAGCAGTAAACATAATTGGTGCAGTTTCACCGGCAACCCTGCCAATACTCAGTATTATACCAGTTAAAATACCGGGCAAAGCACTGGGTAATACAACTTTTCTTATTGTTTCCCATAAAGTGGCACCCAGAGCTAGTGATGCCTCCCGATACGATTGGGGCACCGCTAAAAGTGCTTCCTGTGTTGCAGAAATAATACCCGGTAATACCATGATCCCCAAAGTCAAGGAACCGGATAATATCGATACTCCAAATCCTAAATATTTGACAAAGACAGCTAATCCAAACAGACCAAATACTACCGAAGGTACTCCTGCTAAATTGTTAATGCTAATTCTGATTACATTAATAACAACGCTTTGTGGATTATATTCACTTAAATATATAGCACAGGCTACTCCAAGGGGAATAGCAAAAATAATGGCTCCTAAGGTGAGATAAAAAGTTCCCACAATAGCCGGAGCTACTCCGCCGGCAGTCATGGATCTTTTAGGTATCTGGGTCAAAAATTCATAGGATAGTACACCAACTCCCTGAACTATTACGAAGTATAAAATTAAACCTAAAAAAAAGATGGTAATCAAGATACAAAGAAAGAGTAAGAAAAATCCAAATTGCTGTTTAATCTTATTATTCATAATTTTACCTTCCCAGGCCTAATTTTAGGCGATAGCGCCGACTGATTATTTCAGCAATAATATTGAACAATAAGGTAATTAAAAACAAGACCAAGCCGATGGCAAATAATGCATGGTAATGGATGCTGCCCACCACTGTCTCTCCCATTTCTGCAGCAATAGTGGCAGTCATAGGCCTTACCGGTTGAAAGAAAGAAGTGGGGATAATTGCCGCTCCACCGGTAACCATCAAGACGGTCATGGTTTCCCCAATTGCCCTGCTCATACCCAGTATAATTCCCGTGGAAAGCCCCGAACCGGCTGCCGGGATAATTACCCTGGTCAGGGTTTGCCATCTATTACCTCCTAAGGCTAAAGAAGCTTCACGATAACTCTGAGGTACAAAACTTAAAGCATCTTCAGAGATACTGCAGACAGTAGGAGTAGCCATAATTCCTAATACTAAACTACCGGTAAAAGCAGTCTGCCCTACCGGAAGGTGAAAAATTTTTTGTAAACAAGGCGCCACTAGAACCATACCAAAAAATCCATAAACAATAGAAGGTATGCTGGCTAAGATTTCAATGATAGGTTTCAAGATGGCCTTCTGCCGATGATTAGCTAATTCATTGATGAAAAGTGCACTGCCTACACCTAATGGCACACATATCATTACGGCACCAATGGTGACCAGAAAAGAAGCCATAATTAAAGGAAGGATGCCAAAAGCAGGTGGGTTATAAGTGGGATACCATTCCTTACCCAATATAAATTCCAAAATTCCTTTTTCTCTAAAAACCGGTAATCCAGAAGTGAATAAAGTGATAGTAATGCCTACCAGAAAGAATAGTGAAGAAAAGGCTAATATAGAAAATACCCATCTAATTATTTTTTCTTTCTTTTTATGCATTAATATGATTTATCTCTTTTTCCAAAATATTCATTAATTTTATAAGCCAACAACCGGGTAGGGTATACGCCCTACCCGGTTATATTATCTATGATAATATTATTATAAGCTACTGAACACTAAGAAATCCATTTTCTTCCACTAATTTCTGTCCTTCTGCGCCTAATACGAAATCCAGAAATTCTTTTATTGTCCCTTCAGGCTGGCCATTGGTATACATAAATAATGGCCTGGCTAAGGGATATGAATTGTCATTAACTGTTTCCTTACTAGGCAGAGTATTATTAACCTTTATGGCCTTGACCTTATCGGTAACATACCCTAAGCCCACATAGCCTATGGCACCGCGAGTAGTGGCTACAGTAGTGGCTACAGCAGCATTAGATGCCTGCATAAGAGCATCGGGTCTTAACTTCTCTTTCTTTAAAACTAATTCATTAAAGGTTTCGAAAGTGCCACTAGCCGAGTCTCTGGAAACAACCACAATCGCCTGATCCTTTCCTCCGATTTCTGACCAGTTAGAGATTTTCCCAAGATAAATATCCTTAATCTGGTCCAGAGTTAATCCCTCAACCTGATTAGCGGGATTTACGATAACAGCGATGGCATCTCTAGCAATAATATTCGCATAAATTTCTACTCCTTTTTCCTTGGCTGTCTTAATCTCTTCCTCTTTTGCCGGCCGGGAAGAATTCCCAATGTCGCAAGTACCATCAATAAGAGAAGCAATGCCTACACCTGATCCACCACCCTGTACTGATATATCAATATTCGGGCTTTGATCCATAAAGACTTCGGCACAGGGTTGGGCAATAGGAAGTACAGTGGTAGAGCCTTTTAAAACAATTGCTTTTTCAGCAGCAAGAATACCGAAACTTGTTAGCACGAAAGAAAGTGTGATAAGTACCAGAAAGATAGAATTTGATTTTTTTGAGATCTTCATTTTTTTCTCCTTTTTTTAAGATGTCTTACATCTATTCTTTTAATTACAAAATAAAGGAGTTTTGTTAAAAATATATAAATAAATTGTTAATTTTTGGTTAATTTTAAATTTTTTAAAAAATTTTTTTCTTTTCACCCTGAAGGTAAAAACGAAATATCTGACTATTACTTGATTTTTTAAGATAAGATGGGATTGATAGGTAGGATAACCCTTACCTTAGTGCCTAATCCTGGCTGACTGTCAATATCTATCTCGCCCTGATGTAATTGTACAATATGTTTAGCAATGGAAAGTCCTAACCCTGTTCCCCCTTCTTTTCGTGATCTTGCTTTATTTGTTACATAAAAGCGCTCAAAAACACGGACTAGCTCTTCTTTTTTTAATCCGATACCGGTATCGGCGACTTCTATTTTTATCCTCCTCTCACAAATTAATCCTAGAGAAACAGTTATTTCACCCTGGTCGGTAAATTTAATCGCATTATCAATTAAATTAATAAGCAATTGTTCAATTTTAAACTGATCAGCCTCAATACTGGGCAAATCTGGTGGGATATTAATATTAAATTTCAGGTTTTTATCCTTTAGAGAAAGTGCAAAAATTTTATGTATATTGGCTACTATTTCACCTAAATCCACCTTCTCAAGGCATACTTTTCCTTCTTTGTCTTCTAACTCAGATAAAAAAAGAAGATCATTAACCATATTAATAATTCTTTCTAAATTTCTTTTGATAATAGATAGATACCTTTCTCTATCTCCGGCGCTGGCATCTTCTAAGGTCTCTATATAACCTTTAATAGAGGTAAGGGGGGTTCTTAGTTCATGGGAAACATTGGTTGCCAGTTCCCTTTTTACCTGTTCTAATTTTCTGGAGGTAGTTATGTCATGTAAAACCAGAATAGACTTATTCTTTCGGTCCATATAATTCCCATTGACTAGATAAATGTTTCCATTTAATTCAAGCTCGGTGTTAAAATTCCTTTTCTTTTCTATCAATTCACTTACCTTTTGGTTTAACTTATTTTCTCTCAATATCTCCCAGAAATACTTATCTTTATTATCATGAGGATGGTAGGAGAAAATTTTATTAAAATAACTATTACTTAAAATTATCCTTCCTTCCTTGTCCACCAGAGCAATACCACTGGGAACGGAAGCAATGATACTGTTTAATTCTTCTCTCTCTTCTGATAGTCCTCTTATAATCCGGCTTAGTTTTTCAGTCATCCCGTTAAATTGATTAATAAGTTCATTAATTTCCGGCTCTCCGGAAGGCAATAAAATTCTAGTTTCCAGACGACCTTCTCCTATTTCTTGAAATCCCTGAATCAATTTCTTAATAGTTTTTTTGGTTTTATGATTATCAAGATAAGTAATTCCCATTAATAGTAAAACCATAAGCAGGCTAAAAAGAACTGCCATACTTCTTAGTCTGCTCAAAATAAAGTCTATTTCTTCTAAAAAGGTACTTATCCTAATAACCGCTTTAAGATTATTTTCTATAAAAACAGGAATCGCGACATAAAACATATCCTCTTTTGCGGTACTGCTGTATCTTATCCCATGTGCTATCTCCCCCTGAAAAGCTGCTTTCACTTCCGGTCTGTTGAGGTGATTTTCCATTCCTGATAAATCCTTAAATGTTTCAGCTGCCACTTTACCATCGGCAAGGATAATTGATATCCTTGCGTCTGACTGTTTAAACATCTCTTTAATAAGATTTTCTAATTCCGGCCAGTTTTCCTGTTCTAAAAGAGGTTCTATAACTGTTTGTATGGTGAAGGAAAGATTGGTAAGTTCTTTAACTTTGCTGTTAATATATTGAGATTTAATAAACGAGGAGAGTGGAATTAAGCATGATATTAGAAATAGAGTAATAATAAGAGAAATGAGTATTTTTTTTTGCAAGTGTAATTTAATCATTGTTCCAACTTATAGCCTATTCCTCTTACATTCTTAATTAAATAGCCTTTAAAGCCCAATTTTTCCCGCAAATTTTTGATATGAACATCAATGGTACGTTCCAGAACGGCCTTTTCTTCACCCCAGAGATAATCCAGTATCTGCCCCCTGGTAAATACCCATCCCTGTTTATTAGCCAATAAACTCAAAATCTTGAATTCAGTGGCAGTGAGAGGAACTTCCTTTTCATCGACAAACGCTTTGTGCTTTTCTATTTCAATAATAAAATCATCATCTATTATAATTCTACTCTCTCTTGATTTATCGGTTTGTCGTCTTAGTACTGCTTTTACTCTGGCTACCATCTCCAATGGGGAAAATGGTTTGGTGATATAATCATCAGCTCCCAATTCTAAACCAAGAATTTTTTCAGTTTCTCCTATAAGAGCGGAAAGAATAATGATGGGTATACTGCTATATCTATCTTCTTTTTTTAGATATTTACATACCTCAAAACCGCTCTGATCCGGAAGCATAAGATCTAAGATAATTAAATCCGGTATTTTTTTATTTAACTGAAGATAAAAGGTTGTTGCATCTAAAAATCCCTCCACCCGAAAATTGGATCTCTCCAGATGCAAAGCAATAAGGTCAACAATATCTTGCTCATCATCAATAACATAAATAAGTGGTATCAAATTAAATATACCTTCGTATCTAAAAATCATTAATTACTTAAGGGGAATTCTCCTCTAGGAAACCCCCTTTTCTCGTATATAGTATACCAGTATATAGTACATCTCACAACATCGTAATGCGTGTTGTATAAAATGTTGCTGTTATATAGCAGTAAAATTACTTACATTTATTATTTTAGGATTTTGAGAAATCATAGACCCTATTATTAACTGTCCTCAGGATATTTAAAAAATTATTTTGAGAAAAAGCTTAATGCCTATATCTTATAAAAAAATATTTTATTCACTAATCTATTACTACTTTTTTCTGATTATTCTTATTTTTTACCTTTTTTTCCACAAAAATTTTATTTTTAGTAAAGGGATCACATTCTGCATAATACATGATAGCGGAATATGTTGAAGGTGCCGGAATAAAAATTTGTACTTGCTCAGGCTTTATCTTTAGTTCCTTTTCAATATATTCTTTCAGATAAACCATATCCTTTTCTCTACAACCGGGGTGGGCAGCTATAAAATAATAGGTGAGAAATTGCTTAAGTCCTTCCTGATTATTAATTCGATCAAATAGCTTTTTAAATCTGCTTAACAGATTATTATTGCCCTTGCCCATTAAGGTCAGAATTTTGGAATCGATATGTTCAGGAGCAATCTTTAGTTGTCCCGAAAGATGATGAGCAATGATTTCCCGGAGATAACGTTCACCATTTTTATGATCTGCTAATACTAAATCATAACGAAGTCCGGATGCTATGAATATTTTTTTAATCCCTTTTGTTTTCCTGACTGCTCTTAATAATTGGATCTGTACCTCATGATCAACTGATAAATTGACGCAAAAAGAAGGGAACAAACAGCGTTTCTTTACGCAATAATTTCCTCTTCCCTTTTGAATACATTCCATACCGTACATATTAGCGGTGGGCCCGCCCACATCTAGAATGTAACCCTTAAAGTCTTTTCGTTTCACCAGTCCCTTGATTTCACGTATAATAGAATTCTGACTTCTGGATTGAATATATCTTCCCTGATGGACCGTGATAGCACAAAAATTACACTCTCCAAAGCAACCCCGATGAGAAGTTACGGAAAATTTAATGGTATCTAATGCCTTTACCGAGCCTGATTTACGGTAATATGGATGTACTTCTCTTTCATAATCGATCTCGTATACTTCATCCAATTCTCTGGTAGTCAAAGGATGGGAGGGGGGGTTGTGTATGAGATAGCGATTATTATATTTTTGAAAAAGAACTTTACCGGAATAGGGGTCCTGATTCTCATAAAAAAGGTGGAACATATCTATAAATTTTTGTTTGTCATTGCTCACCTCAGAAAAAGAAGGTAGGGTAATTCCTTTTTTTAGTGGTGCTTGAGAAATATAACATATTCCTCTTAAATCTTCCACGTTCTCCCCTCGTGCCAGCCGTTGAGCAAATTGCAGCAGACTCTTTTCAGCCATGCCATAGATTAGATAATCGGCTTTGCTATCCAAGAGAATAGAGCGCCTGATACTATTATCCCAGAAATCATAATGGGCTAACCTTCTTAAGCTCGCTTCGATACCACCTAAAACTATGGGACTGGTCTTTTTAAAATATTGCTTGATAAGATTGGTGTAAACTATGGTTGCCCTATCCGGTCTTCGATTATTTATTCCTCCCGGAGTAAAATCATCCTTCTTTCTCTTTCTGCCTGTAGCGGTATAATTGGCTATCATAGAGTCCAGCGAGCCGGATGTTACGCCCCAGAATAGTTGCGGTTCACCCAAGCGGCTGATATCATCCGGATTCGTGATATCCGGCTGGGCAATAATACCTACCTTATAACCCTCTTTATAGAGAAGCTTGCCTAATAAAGAGACCCCTATAAAAGAACTATCAATATAGGTATCTCCGGATACTAAAATAATATCCAGGTGAGCCCAGTTTCGGCTCTTCATTTCCGCTCTGGTAGTGGGTAAAAACAATTTATTGTTTCCTTTTTTCTTTAATTTATTCTGAAAATTAAAAATTTAGGGTAATTATCTTCTTAAATTAAACCATAACTAATTAACTGGGTTTGCGTTCGGTATTCAGAAAGAAATGGTTTCCATAAATTCCTTTGAAAAATTGGGATGAGTGGATAACTCTACATATTTGACATCTTTATATATCCCTTCACCTATTTCTCTTATCCTCCGGGAACATAAAGCTAATTCGGCACCCTTGCCTGCCGCATTTCCTACTAAACTTATTCTTTTTAAAGAAATATTTGGCAATAGGTCTATCTTAATGGCATTTTCTATATTAATAAAATTACCAAAAGAGCCGGCTAAGAATAATTCCCCAATATCTTTTGTCTCAAGGGCCGCTTCTCTTAAGAGAATTTTTATACCACTGGCAATAGCTGCTTTGGCTACTTGTATTTCTCTAATATCCTTCTGACTGAGATAGATTTCCTTGCCTTCTTCTGTCTCATTTTCTTTAACTAAAAGAAATATATTTTCACCTGATTTAATATCAAGTCTATTTTTAATTTGTTCGCTAATCCCAGAAGGGCATTCTTTTTTCGTCATTAATCTGCCGCTTTTATCTATCAAACCAATTCTCAACATATCTGAAACCAGATCAATAATTCCCGAACCGCAGATTCCTTTAGGGTTACCATTGCCGATGACATGCCGGTTAATTGTGTTTTTGCTTAATTTTACTCTATCGATAGCTCCTTCTACAGCCCTCATCCCGCAACTAATCCCTATTCCCTCAAAGGCAGGCCCTGCCGCCGTAGAACAGGCCCATAATTCTCCATTTTTGCTTAAAATTACCTCGCCATTGGTTCCTAAATCTATAAGTAATGTGATTTCTTCCCTATCATTCATACCGTTAAAAAGGATTCCGGCTAAAACATCTGAGCCTATAAAGGCAGAAATAGTTGGAAGCATGTAAATATTAGTCTCTGGAGATAAATATAAAGCAGGAATCTCTTTTGCTTTTAGGCTAAGACCTCTATTGAACGCCGCAAGAAAAGGCGATGATGCCAAATAAATTGGAATAATCCCTAAAAAGAGATGATGTATGCAGGTATTAGCCGCTATTGTTATTTCATAGATATTATCTCTACTTATTCCGGTATTCTGAATAGTTTCATTGATAAGCTCATTTATTGTATTTATGATTTCTTTTTGTAATATCGCTAATCCATTTTCCTTATTTTGAGTAAAATCAATCCTCGATATAATATTATCACCATAGCTAATCTGTGAATTAGTTTTAGATAGAGCTGAAACCTCTTTCCCGGTTTTCAAATCGATTAAATACCCAGCCACTGTAGTAGTACCCAGGTCAAAAGCCATGCCAAAAACCTTGTCGGCAGTGTCTCCTTTTTCCAAAGCTGTAATTTTTCCGTTGCATATTACAACAGTAACTATAAAATCAGCCTCTCTGAGTAAGACGGGGAGTTTTTTTAATAATGGTAGCGGGGTTTGGAGATAATTAAGATTTTTTTCTTTTTTTCGAACCAATGCCTCCTTAATTCTTCCCCAGTCTGACCTCTGATCTAATAAAGACGGTTTGTCCACAGTTAAGAAAATCTTCTCTACATTAGCATCTAACCAAAAACTACTCTTAAAATCTTTAGCATTATCTACCCTGTTCAGAGGGAAAATATCTTGGAGACCTGTTCTATTTTCAGGAAGAATCTCTACAGTGCAATTATTATACAATCTGGTTTGACAGGCCAAGCGAATGCCTTTTTTAATCTCCTCCGGGGAAAGAAGTTCTGTTTCTTGGACAGTGGGCTCTGTTATTCCTTCCTTTAACAGTACCTTACATCTACCGCAAATACCCTTTCCGCCACAGATTGAATTAGGCCTGATGCCTGCTTTCAGTATAGTCTCCCATAAAGAATCACCATTAGCTATTTCAATATTTTCATTATTCGGTAAAAAAGTTACTCTTACCATTATTCCCCCATTATTTAGAAATCATTTAGAACAGAAGGTTATTTTTCCTTCGCGATATGCCTTAATATATTCGGCACAATAGCTGTCTTGTCCTAATAGAGTGCGGGCCGTCTTAATTAGAGCCATCATTCTTTTATCAGTAGGGTCAATAATTGCGGCATCTAAACCGAAAGACATTGCTAAAACCATGAAAACACAGTTTAGTAATCTTCTTTCCGGAAGACCATAAGAGATATTGCTTAAACCTATTACGGTTTTGACTTCAGGAAAGGCTTCTTTGATTCCGCGTATAGTATCCAACACTATCACACCATTTTTATCATTGGTGCCGATAGGTACCACTAGTGGGTCTATATATATATCAGATAAAAGAATTCCTGAATCGGTCAATACCCGTATTAGTTTATGGGCAATATCAATTCGGGTCTGGGAACTATCAGGAATTCCCCTCTCGTCCATTGTTAAAGCTACTACTCTACATTGGTATTTTTTTATGGTGGGCAATAATCTCTCTATCCTTTCCTTTTCTCCAGTGATAGAGTTGATGAGCGCCTTTCCGGAAATCTCTTTATAGGTTTCTATGCCTTTCTTAATTTCCAAAGGATTGGCACTATCTATACATAAGGGAGATGAAGTCACCTCCTGAACTGTTTTAACTAGCCATTTCATGTTTTCTTCTTTATTACCATTTGCAGCAGATGAGTTTACGTCTAAAACCTGGGCTCCCGCATTTATTTGGTGGGAGGCTAGTTCCTGAATAGATTTAGAATCTCTATCTTCAATCATCTTTCTAACTCTTTCGCGAGTAGAATTTATTTTTTCACCAATTATTAACATCAATTGGGCTCCTTTTCTTATTTTCTCTTTTATGCGAGGGTTAGGTAAGGTAATTTAATCATTTAACGGTTCTAATTAGCCCAAACCAATTAAGAATACTTTATCAGTCTTTTAGCATCTTCTGCTGCAGTGGCAGCGTCGGGTGAGTAACAATCTGCACCAATTTGATCAGCATAATGCTGGGTTACCGGAGCTCCTCCAATAATTACTTTTACTTTCTTTCGTAAATCTGCTGATTGAAGTGAATTAATCACCTCAGACATAAAAACCATGGTAGTGGTTAAAAGCGCCGACATCGCTACTATATCTGGTTGATGTTCTCGCACTGCTGCAATAAATTTGTCCGCTGAAACATCTACCCCCAGATCAAAAACTTCAAATCCCGTGCCCTCTAACATCATTTTTACTAAATTCTTTCCTATATCATGCAAATCTCCCTTAACAGTACCTAATACGACTTTCCCTATTTTTTTCACTCCTGTTTGGGCTAAAAGAGGATTCAGTACATCCAGTCCGGCATACATGGCTCGGGCTGCCATTAAGACCTCCGGAAGAAATATTTCATGTTCCTTAAATTTAACCCCGATAATATTCATCCCTTCAATGAGGCCATTATCCAGTATTTCTTCAGGAGATCGCTGCTCTGTTAAAGCAAGCCTGACCAGTTCTGTAATCTTTTCTGCCTCGCCCTTTTGCAGGGCTTCTGAAATACGCTCTAAATTATTCATCTAAATCCCCCTTGCACAAATTAAAAAACTAGCTATTCAGTAATTTTCCTTTAATATTTGACTATATATTTGACTTTTCTCAACGCAAAACGAGAATTAATTTGATAAAGATTAAATAAATTATACACTGTTTTAATATTTCTGAATAATTTGATTGAAATTATTGGCAGAAAATGATAGTGTAAAACTAATTTGCTGCAACATTCTTATATTAGACTTAAATTGAAGATGAAGCAGTATATTATAATAGAAGCTACTGTAATTGGATATGTTATACTTATTATCACTGATTTAAAATAAAATTCAATGAAAAATATTAATTACTATGAAACTCAAAGAAAAATTACAAAATAGACAGACTGTTTTTACAGTTGAATTAGATCCCCCACTCAATCTAAACATTGAAAAATTGTTGGAAAATATAAAAGTCTATTTGAACCAGACCGATGCTATTAATATTACCGATTGTCCCTTAGCATCGTTAAGGATGAGTCCTATTGCCCTTTCCCATATTGTACAGGAACATACAAACTTAGAAACAATTTTCCATATTACCTGCAGAGACCGTAATCTATTGGCCTTAAAGGCTGAATTATTAGGGGCTTACGCCTTGGGTGTCCATAATATATTGGCTCTTACCGGAGATCACCCTAAAATGGGGGACCACCCCAATGCCAGTGCTGTCTTTGATACAGACTCTATTGGTTTAATTAAGATTATCC
>JAAYOB010000005.1 GCA_012520575.1 Candidatus Stramentimicrobium fermentans | reverse complement strand
CTTGGAAGGCTAGTGCTCTACCAACTGAGCTATTCCCGCTCATGGTCGGGGTGAGAGGATTTGAACCTCCGACCCCCTGCTCCCAAAGCAGGTGCGCTAGCCAAACTGCGCTACACCCCGAAACAAAAGTATTATATAGTATATCAAATTAGAAGTCAATAAAATCAACCTATTTTCCTACTTACAGGAGCACCTTTATTATAATAAAAACTCGGGTTAAAATACTAGAATATAGTTATTTTTTTGATCTCTTCCTTTCTTTTTTGGAATCATGCTAGATGGAAATAGGACACAATTAGGGGAACAATCTTATCGAGAGCTCGGGCTCGGTGACTCATCTTATTTTTAGTCTTTACCTCTAATTGAGAAAAAGTAAGGTTATATCCCTTTGGTTTAAATATAGGGTCATATCCGAAACCGGAGCTTCCCTGAGGTGTCGATACAATATAACCGATGCAAATACCTTCCGCTGAAAAGATTTTGTTTTCGGGAATTACCAGACACATAACGCAGATAAAACGGGCGGTTCTTTCTGTATCCGAAACTCTCTCCAGCGCCTTAAGAACTCTTCTTATTCTTTCTTCGTCTGAGTTTCCCCATCTGGCAGAATAAATTCCCGGTTTGCCATCCAAATAATCAATTTCCAAGCCGGAATCATCCGCCAGCGCCGGTAGTTTAGTAAAACGGGATACTGCCGTTGCTTTTAAGAGCGCATTTTCATAAAAAGTATTGCCCTTTTCTTCTATTTCAGGTATTTGCGGGTAATCCAGCAAGCTGATTAATTCTATTGGGTAATCTTTTATTTTTTCTTTAATCTCTTTTAATTTACCAGTATTATGAGTAGCGGCAACTATTTTTAGCATAATTCTCCAATTATTTCTTTTTCTACTGCAACTACCTGGCTGATACCAATTTCTGCCAACTCAATTAATTTATTTAAATTTCTCATAGAAAAAGGCCTGTCCTCTGCCGTTCCCTGAATCTCTACCACATTCCCTCCATCAGTCATCACTATATTCATATCTACCTGAGCCCGACTGTCTTCTTTGAAATCCAAGTCTAATAACATCTCTCCATCCACAATTCCAACACTAATGGCACCTAAAAAATGCTTCACGGGAATTGATTCAATCTTTTTTTCAGCTTTTAAATACTTTAAAGCATCTATTAAAGCAATATATGCACCTATAATTGAAGCAGTTCTGGTTCCACCATCAGCCTGTAACACATCACAATCCAGCCAGATCATTCGGGGACCAAGCATGTCCAAATCGGTTACCGCCCTTAGCGAACGGCCGACCAATCGTTGTATCTCCTGCGACCTTCCGTCAACTTTCCCCTTTATAGAATCACGTATATTCCGGTCCTGATTAGCACGAGGAATCATTGAATATTCAGCAGAAATCCATCCTTGCTGAGTTCCCCTTAAAAAAAGGGGCAGTTTTTCTTCTACGCTTGCGGTGCAGATTATTCTGGTATCTCCCATTTCTATTAATACAGAACCTTCTGAATATTTTATATAATTTCGAATTATTTTTATGGGTCTGATTTCGTCAAATCTGCGGTTATAAGTCCTCAGCATTACTTCCTCCTTATCTTTCCTTCCCCCGAAAAATACCTTCTACTCTTTACGGTACTGAACATAGTCAACCAATTCTAAAAAATATTTAGCCTTATTTTCAAAGAGAGAAAGACTTTCTTTTGCTTCTCTGCAATACCTCTTTATCTCGGCCAGTGACTTTTTAATGCCAAATGTAGCCGGGTAGCTGGGTTTATCAGGGCTTTTTTTGTCCTTTTCAAAATCAAGCACGTCATCGGTAATTTGAAAGGCAAGTCCAATCTTTTCACCAAAGCTATGCAATGCAGAAAGTTCTCCAACATTTGCCTGCGCTAACAAACCGCCAATTTCCAGAGCAGCACAGATTAAAGCAGAAGTTTTTTTTAAATAAATATCAATTATCTTAGCTTCACTCTGCTTTTGCAATTGCCAGTTAATGTCATCAATTTGACCTCCTAACATTTTACGGGTCCCTAACATCTCCAGAGTTTTTTGGATTGCCTTGACTGCTGACTCTTTGCTAACCCCTTCTACTTCAGCGTTCTGTCTGATATATTCCAACCCTAATACTAAAAGAGCGTCTCCGGTTAATAGCGCCACAGCTTCGCCAAAAACTTTATGATTAGTCAATTTACCTCTCCGATAATCATCATTATCCATACAGGGCAAATCGTCATGGACTAAAGAAAAACAATGGATTAATTCAATACCGGCAGCAGCCGGTAAGACTAGTTCGTATGGCTTTCCCAATAACTCTGCTGTCATTAAAGTAAGAATAGGCCTCAATCTTTTTCCGCCATTTAAGACGCTATAGCGCATAGAACGATGAATTAAGGCCGGTGCTTCTTTTTCAGAAGGAAGTTTTTCCGTAAGGTATTGGTCAATTATTTCTCTTTTTTCCTGTAAGTAGGCAGCTAATTCCATTTACTCCTCAACAACCTCTTCATTACTCTGTATAGCAAATGGTTCAGTACGATATTTTGTATCTGCCTCTTTGGTTAATTTTTCCACTTTCTGTTTTGTTTCATTTAATTTTTCCAGGCACTTATCGGAAAAATACATCCCCTCTTCATATAACTTTAAAGCCTCATCTAAATTAAGCTCACCCTTTTCTAGCTCTTCTACTATATTTTCCAGTTGTTTTAGTGAATCTTCAAAAGAAATCTCTTCATCCTGTTTTTTCTTAGCGGTCATCTTTTTTCCCCTCCTTCCCCGAAACATTTGCTGAGATGGAGCCATCTCGAATAATAATTTCAATTTTATTATCTTTTTCTACCTGCTCAATATTTTTTACTACGGCTTTTTCCGGAATCTTTAGACAGATACTGTACCCCCTGTCCAAAACAGATTTGGGGTTCAAGGAAACCAATTTATCCTTAAAGTTCTTTAATCTATTTTCATAATTATTGAATATGTGTTTTATATGCAATCTTAAACGATTATTCAAATCATCTATGGTTTGCAGATGTTGTAAAATTGTATTTTTAGGGCTTCTGTATTTCAGATTTTCAGCCATATTAAAATATCTCTGTTCTTTCAAATCAAAGATATGAAAAACGGTACGATTCAACTTTCCCCGTAATAATTTAATATTTTTAACCAGACTATCCTTATCAGGAATAGCCATTTCAGCAGCTCCTGAAGGCGTGGGAGCACGTAAGTCTGCCACAAAGTCGGAGATGGTAAAATCTGTTTCATGCCCCACTGCTGACACAATAGGAATCTTTGATGCATAGATGGAACGAGCTAATATTTCCTCGTTAAAAGCCCATAATTCTTCGATAGAACCACCGCCTCTTCCGATAATAATAAAATCCAATTCCGGTAATGCCTCATTAAGAAAATCAATGTTTTCGGCAATCTGCCGGGCTGCCCCATCGCCCTGTACCTGAGCCGGTACTACTACGATGTGGATGTTAGGAAATCTACGCAGAGTAATGGAAATAATATCGCGAATAGCGGCTCCGGTAGGTGAGGTGATGACAGCAATCTTGCGAGGAATTTTTGGTAGTATTTTTTTAATCTCGGTTTTAAATAATCCCTCTGCCCTCAGCTTTTCTTTTAATGCTTCAAAGGCGGCAAACAGGGCGCCTTTCCCTGCTTCAAACATCTGAGAAACATATAATTGGTATTCGCCTCTTTTTTCATAAACCCTTACTTCACCCTTAGCTCTGACACCCAGCCCATCTTTCGGTTTAAAGTCAAGCCCTAAAGCACTGCCTTTAAACATAACACACCTTATTTGTGCCTTTTCATCTTTTAATACAAAATACATATGCCCGGAAGAGTGGTGGATATAATTACTTATCTCTCCGAGGATGGTAATATTTTGTAAAATAGGGTCTGAACTAAAGAGCATTTGAATATGTTGAGTAATACCGGTAACGGTAAATATTTTTTCGTTGAAAGAGGGAGAGTTTGTTTGCATATAAGGCCTTATCTCTTTTTATTTTATCTTATCTTTCAAATATCTAAGGGTTTATTTATATCACATATTCTGATTATTATTTTTTTCAATCTTCCCTAAAACACCATTGACAAAACCAAAAGAATTTTCAGTGCTGTACTTTTTAGCTAATTCTACCGCCTCATTAATGGAAACACTTTTAGGAATGTTTTCCATAAAAACAATTTCAAAGACAGCAACGCGCAAAATGTTGCGGTCGATATTAGCCATTCTTTCCAAAGACCAATTATCGGCATTACTTTCAATCAGGCTGTCTATTTCTGTTAGATTAGACAAAACCCCCTTCACCAATTCCTGTGAAAAGGAGATTATGCTATTTTGGTCGCTGCATGGCAATACATCTTCCACCTGAAAGGCAAAAGAGGCAGCTTCATTAACATTGCAATGGACAAGGTCAACTTGAAATAATATCTTCAGGGCTAATTCCCTTGCCTGTCGTCTATTCCCCATCTGTTTTTGGTCCTAATTTTATTATCAAAATACTTCAGCTAGAAGATTTTCAAAAAAGCCTCTGGGGTAATTAATTCTCCCCCATGGTAATATTTTTTGGAAAAGCGAATTTCTCTAATATGAACATTTATCTGGTCAATATTCAGACCTGTTTCTTCTTTTAATCCTTCCTTGATTTTAGCCTGAACTTCCCAGGTTAAATCAGGAATTCTGATACCATAACGAATGACTAAAAAAAGATTGATGATGATGTAATCTTGCTTAATGTCCACCCTAATTTCTTTGGTCCCATCGATTCTTTTTTGTTTACCGTCACTTTTGCTCGTAGCAAACTTTCTTCTTTTTCGCAGAGCAGACCTTTTGAGAAAAATAATTCCATCAACGTTTTGTAAAATCAACTGGATTAGGGTTTCAATAATGTCTCGAGAAATATTAATATTCCCCAAATCTGTAGCGACTCTGGCTAATTCCATCGCTTATTCATACTCTTTCTTGATATTTTTTATCGCCGGTGGTAACTCTGATCACATCCCCTTTTTTGATGAAAAGAGGAACCTGTATTACGGCACCAGTCTCCAGAGTTGCCGGTTTCATAGCCCCTGACACCGTATTCCCTTTGGCACCGGCTATAGTCTCTACTACCTCTAAAGCAATTGTACTAGGCAGCTGCACCCCAATGACCAGCCCTTTGCAAAAGGTGATTTCAACGTCATTGCCTTCTTTCAGCAGGTCAGCAGAATCTCCAATTTTTTCTTGGCTAATCGGGATTTGTTCATAAGAATCCTTGTCCATAAAATAATAATTATGCCCATCGTTGTAAAGATATTGCATATTTTTCCGGTCCAGAATAGCTTGTTCAAATTTTTCCCCGGAACGAAAGGTCCTATCTATAACAGCGCCGGTCTCGACATTCTTGAGTTTAGTTCTGACAAAAGCTCCCCCCTTACCGGGTTTGACATGCTGAAACTCAACAATGGTGTATAAGCCACCTTCTAATTCAATGGACAATCCATTTTTAAAGTAACTGGTATCTATCAAGTCAATAACCCCCTTGTTATTGTGCAAAATATGTTAAGACTATCTTTTTTCTAAATATTTTATTCGTTGTTTCCTTATAGCAAACTAATGAACTCAGGAAATAAATCGGCTGCATAACTTGATTACTTCTTGGTGTACTTCCCGTTTGACCTCTGCTTTATCAATATTGTTTAATACTTTGTCAATCAAGGCAGCAATAAGGCGCATTTCCGGTTCTTTCATACCCCGGGTAGTCAT
This sequence comes from Candidatus Stramentimicrobium fermentans, assembly GCA_012520575.1. Lineage (GTDB taxonomy): Bacteria > Atribacterota > Phoenicimicrobiia > Phoenicimicrobiales > Stramentimicrobiaceae > Stramentimicrobium > Stramentimicrobium fermentans. The sequence goes on along the minus strand of JAAYOB010000005.1, from coordinate 75,881 downwards.
AGCAGGTGTCCCGATACGAATACCGCTGGTAATCACAGGAGATTGGATATCAAAAGGTATAGTATTTTTATTTACCGTTATGCCGGAGTCCTCCAAGGCCTTTTCCGCTTGCTTACCGTTAAGCCCTTTATTCCTTAAGTCAACCAGTATTAAATGATTGTCAGTTCCACCGGAAACCAATTTATAATCCATCTCTATTAAACACCGGGCTAAGGTTGCCGCATTCTTTTTAACTTGCTTCTGATACGCAACGAAATCATCCCTCATAGCCAATTCAAAACAGACCGCTTTGGCGGCAATTACATGCATTAACGGTCCTCCCTGCATACCGGGGAATATACTCTTATCCACCTGTTTAGCCAAATCTTCCCGGCAAAGAATTAAGCCGCCCCTCGGTCCTCGTAATGTCTTATGGGTGGTAGTGGTGACAAAATGGCAATATGGCATAGGCGATAGATGTTCCCCGGTAACCACTAAACCGGCAATGTGGGCAATATCTGCCAGCAAAAATGCGCCAACCTCATCGGCTATCTCCTGAAATTTAGCAAAATCAATTTCCCGGGGATAGGCACTGCCGCCGGCAATTATCAGTTTCGGCTTATTTTCCATAGCGAGTACCCTTAATTCGTCATAATCGATCTGTTCTGTGTCTTTATTAACACCATAAGGAACTATATGGTATAACATACCGGAAAAATTAACCGGGCTGCCATGGGTGAGATGTCCGCCATGGGAAAGATCCATTGCCAGAATAGTATCTCCCGGTTTCAAGATACTGAAATAGACAGCCATATTAGCCTGTGAGCCGGAATGTGGCTGCACATTGGCATGTTCGGCTGAAAATAATTTCTTAGCCCTCTCAATGGCTAGGTTTTCTATCTCATCGATGTATTGGCAACCGCCATAATACTTTTGACCGGGATACCCTTCTGCATATTTATTAGTAAGAACAGAGCTCTGGGCTTCCAAGATGGCATCACTCACAAAATTTTCTGAGGCGATCAGCTCTATAGTAAATTTTTGACGCTCCTCTTCTTTTTTGATTAAATTATATATTGCTGAGTCTGTCTTTTCTAAATTCATTTTTTCTCTCCTTTTCTTTATATTTTTTAATTTAAAAGGAAAGCACAAGTTCCTTGGGTAAGCCGGTAAGAATATCGCATCCGTTTTCAGTCACTACTACCGTATCTTCAAGGCGCACACCGCCTATTTCCGGAATATAAAGGCCCGGTTCAACCGCTACAACCATTCCCGGTTCTAAGAGGGCATCACTATAGGAACTGAGTCGGGGTAATTCGTGAATATCCAAACCTACACCATGACCCAAAGAATGCTGGAAATAATCATCATAGCCTTTTTCGGCAAATCTAAGCCGGGTATATTTATCTAATTCACTACATTGTACACCGGGTCTGACCTTCTGCAAAATTTCCTGCTGCACCTCTTTCACCAGATTGAATATTTGCTCCTGTTCTCTATTAGCCTTACCTATGAGCAGGGTACGTGTACAATCAGAGTGATAATAGTTAAAAATAGCGCCAAAATCTATAATAATCAGCTCACTTTCTTTGATCTTCTTATCAGAGGGCGCTCCATGTATCAGTGTTCCCCTTTCACCTGAGGTCACAATAATATCAAAGGCTTCATTGGCAGCACCATTTTTACGCATATTGTAATTTAATTCATTAGCCAAAGAAATTTCAGAAACACCTGCCTTTATATTTTTGATAGTTTCCCGGAAAGCCCGGTCGGCAATCAGGGCAGCTTTTTTGATAAGTTCAATTTCAGATTGGTCTTTAACCATACGGATTATTTCAATTATGCCGGGAAAGGGAACTAATTCAATATGCGGCACCAGTTGTTGGTATTTTAGATAGGGACTTACTTTCAAAAAATCGGATTCAAAGCCCAATTCTTTTATTTTCAACTCAGCTATAAGCTCTATTAAGGAAGCTGTTTGGGCATCACTCTTTTTTAATGACTGTACAATAATTTTACAATATTGCGCCTCTTGCCCTGCCTGCTCGGTATAGCGTGAGTCGGTAATAAGGTAGTTTTGTGGTTCTGTTAAAAGCAATATACCTTCGCCTTTAAACTGAGACAGGTAAAAAACATTTTGAGGGTTCGTGACCAGAAATGCAGCCGGATGTGTTGCACTTTTTTTTAATTCCAGCCAGAATCTTTTAATTCTTTTCCTTATCAAAGTACAGCTCCCTCCCTAAGCCTTGACTTCATAAATCAGCTTTACTCTATTTGGTAAAACTACATAGATTTAAGTTGCTCTTCTTTTGTTTGGCAATATTTTTTACAATTACTTATAATCACAATTATACTTACCTAATTTCCTACATGTTATTAGGGAATTATATCAATGCTATTATAACCAGAAACCCATTCAATCTGCAAATATTAATTTTCCACTAATTTTTATCCGCTAATATTTCACCCTCCAGATGGTAAGGAAATGCCTCGGTTATCTTAATATTTACCCAATTACCAATATCTTTTTCCTGCCCTTTAAAGACTAATATTTCGCCATCAATTTCAGGTGCCTCGGCACAAGAGCGTCCTATTAGAATATCTTTCCCTTTGTCTGAAACCCCATCGACTAAAACCTTTAAAACTTTGCCAATTTTAGTCTTTTGTTTGTGCAGTGCAATCTTCTGCTGTATTTTCATCAAGGTATCTAATCTCATTTTCTTAACTTTTTCAGTAACCTGCTCATCAAATTTACCGGCAGTGCAATCCGGCTCATTGTAATAAGTAAAGACTCCTACTTTTTCAAATTGATAATTCTCCACAAAACGGCATAACTCCTCAAAATCTTGTTCTGTCTCTCCCGGAAAACCGACTATAAAAGTAGTTCTCAAAGTTAATTCCGGGATTTTGTCCCTTAATTTTTCAATTAAGGTTATGATATCCTTCTGGCCGATTTTTCGGTTCATTCTCTTAAGCATGGAATTACTGATATGCTGTAAGGGCAAATCTAAATAGGGGCAAATCTGCTTATTTTCAGCCAAAAAATCAATTAAGGCATCATTATAATGGGCAGGATGGGTATAAAGAATTCTAATGCGATTTTCAGAAGACCATTTTAATTGAGTCAGTTTCTGCAGTAAATTGGCCAGAGCTGGCTCGCCATAAAGATCCCTCCCATAATAGGTAGTATCTTCGGCAATCAATATTATTTCTTTTAGAGGATAGCTTGTTATCAGATTTTGGGCTTCTGCAAAGACAGACTCAATTGTCCTGCTGCGATAAGTACCTTTGATGCGCGGGATAAGGCAATAAGCACAGGCATTATTACAACCTTCGGCAATTTTAAGATAGGCATAATGGTTTGGAGTAAAGAGAAAACGGGGAGAATTTTCATCGTAAAGAAAGCAGGGCTTCCGATTAACCCGAAAAGGGCCTTCCCTTCTGAGAACTTGTTCCATTATCTCAGGAATCTTGGCAATTTCATCGATACCTATAAAACCGTCAACTTCCGGCAATGATTCTTTTAATTCTTTTTCCGAATATCTTTGTGAAAGACAGCCAGCAACCACCACATGTTTTATCCTACCCTCTTTTTTTAATTCTGCTGCCTCCAGAATAGCTTCAATGGATTCTTCTACAGCCGGTTGGATAAAACTGCAGGTATTGATAACAGCAATATCACAATTATCAATATCGTTAGTTATGGTGTAGTTCTGTTTTAATAAAGAACCTGAAATTACTTCACTATCCACTAGATTCTTAGGGCAACCTAATGATTGTATACATACACGCATATTATTTAATTAACCATATCAGCTTAAATTTTAAAACACTCTGGCATTGTATCATCAGAAGGAGTGATTGTAAATAATTAACGAATCAGCTAATTAATTTGCTGATTCGTTAATCAAAATAAACTCATAGTTTTTAGAAAAGAACAGCTTATTGCCTTATTTCGGGAAAAGACATCCGCCAATCAAAACAATAAACATTCTACTATGTAAACCGGGAATTGATGTTTTTTATCTGAAAACTTTTTTTAGAACCTATAAAAAGCAATTACATTTTCATTGTCCGGCATTTTCTCTTCATCCAGCACATAGACCTGTCCGCCATTGGCAATAGTCCTGATAGCAGCAAAATTGTACAGGTTATAATGGTCTTCTCCTTCAGACTCAATGGAAACCTTATTCTCATCCGGGTCAAAAATACCATTCTGAGAAACATTATTTTTTACTAACAATTGCTCTATTCGGCTAAAATGGGCAGCTGATACTATTTCTTCCAGATGTGTTGATGTCTTACCGGTACCTTTAAGGTTATGGTATGTTTCATCTATACCATCTATTTGGTTATCGAAATATTTTGAGATAATGGGAAAAGCGCTTTTAGCAATTATATCAGGAGGAGTCTCATCGGGATTCCCCTCTATGCTTTCCTTTAATAGATAAGGATAAGAATTAATTTCAGAATACATGGCAAAAATATCTTTTACCGACATAACAATCAAAGGTGATTTTTCTTTTTTATCCAAATATTTATTCAAAGCCTGGTCAATCTGTCTGAAGTAGGTTAATAAATCTTCTTTTTGTTCGGCAGCAATTTCTCCCGCCCCATGAAAAATAGTACCGGCACCTTTTGAGCCGGCAATGTGACGGGAAATACTTTTTTCACTTCCTGTATTTTGTGATATCACTTTTTTACTTTCCGGCATACCTTCTATTTCCAACTGCTCGATATGGGACCCTATTCCACTGAATATCCTATTTTTATTCTTACTTAAAGCCAGCACATAATATACATTATTGAGCAGAACCTCGGGAATAAGAGGCATCACATTAACATATTTACTGACCAAAAAACTTTCCGGAACTGACTTATTTAAACGATAATAGTGAAAGTTTTCAGAATTTAAAAATATTGCCAATCCTTCTTTTTGGTTTTGCCAGAACGCCATATCTCCCAATAAGTCGGTTGCAGGTTTTAACAAAGCATCAATATCACGGCTTCCCGGATATTGCAAATATCGTTTGTCGAGTAAATCTTTCTTAACACTACTAAGCAAATTCTTTAGCTGTATTGACATTTGCTTCACTTCAACACTGGCAGCAGCTCTGGTGGGCATATACACGGAAATGCAGGGCTCCTCTTTTTCGCTTATGAGTTCTTCAATCACCTTTTTTGTTACTTCTTCCATAGAATATACCTCCTATAATTATTGATAGAATAACTTGTCTATCTATATTTTATATTTTTTAGGCTGCAATTTCAAATAAAAGAAGCTGAGAGATTGAAGAGATTTTCAGTTGGGACAACCTCTGTTATCTCCACATGTTAAACTTTCTTTTCATTTCCGCATCAATTGCCTTAACATGTTTTTCCACTACTCCCGGCGGGCTAAAATTAACCAGCAATTTCATACAAATATAAAAGATTATTACATCATCAAGCCAGCCCAGTAGCGGTATGGCAAAAATGGGAATTAAATCATAAGGAGAGAGGCAATAAAGAAATGCGGTATAAGAAATAACTTTCAGATAAAACGGAACCTGTTTATCCCTCAACAGGCTAAGCATCAGTTTAAAAAAATTAGGGATATGAAGTAGCAATCTCAGCCAGTAGTATTTATTTTTTAGAATATTGCTTTTTCTATGTTTTCTATGTTGTTTATCGGTCATTTTTCACTAACTTCATCTAATTAAGGCTTTTTCATTTCGTATTGAATGGAAATGAATTCAAGTACAAAATAGCAATTAACCATCAGCTTCACAGCCGCTTCATATAATCATTGGGTAGAGCCGCAAAATATAATAGGATGGTTTCTGTTATTAATATCACAGAAACCATCCTATGTATAATTAAATCATTTGTTTTTATTTTAACAGACAGCCGGTGTATTTTGAACAGCAGAACCGGATACATCTAATCCAACGATAAAGGTATAATCCTGCCTAATCAGACACTTCAATGACCTTTGTGTCAAATCCTTCATTTCCGAATAAATCGGTAACAGTTAGTGTAACAATAAAGGTTCCTGCCTCTTCATATTCATGAGTAGTTACAATTTTGGTAGAAGTAGTTCCATCTCCAAAGTCCCATTTATAGCTGACAATACCCCCGGGAACACAATCTGAAGACTGATTCCTTCTATCACATGATTGAGAAGCATCAAAAACAACAGTAAGAGGAGCATTGCCTTCTGTTGGTGTGGCCATAATTGCTGCCTCAGGAGGTACAAGGTCAACACCGGGTAAATTTGCCGGTAAGTCAAAAGCAATGGTTTTCGTTATTTTATGATTTGCCTCATCAGTACCGCTTACAGTGATAGTTGCATCTATTTCTACAACCTGAGGATTTAGTTTTAAATAATCTATAACATCTTGAAAATAAACTGGAAACGTAGAGTTTTGGGGCGGTTCTTTTGGCACCCTTACCGGATCTTCCCAGCTACTGATAGGATAAGGTGGGACATAAAAAGTTGAACCTATTGTTCTGGTTAAGGTATCAATCCTTTTACCATCGATAAAATAGTCAAATGTAAATGATTCACCAATAAATCCAACTTCATTTAATGAAAAAATATGGAAATAAATACCATGTTGAGCCCCATCTTCTTCTAACATACCTAATCTATAATCAACTCTGATCTGGGCTTTGGGGTCTATTACATTTAAAATGCCCTCACCGAACCAATTGCAGCCGGCAAGTGTCAATACAAATAATATAAGAACAGATAAAAATAGAATCGCTTTCTTATTTTCTTTGAATATTTTATTTGTCAATTCCTAGCCCCTCCTTTAATAAAAAGGTTTTCAGATAAACTTAGTTTTCAGTTAATAGTTTTCTATTCAATTTACCGACTATTTATATTCTCAAAGAAATAGCCGTCAATAGGTTAAAAAATCATTTCAAAAACATTAATAATCAATCTTGTTAGCGGTAATTAGCATGATTACTTCAGTTCTGCTCTTATTCTTGGTCCTAAATTTAAAAATTTCACCAAAAATGGGAATTTCTGACAATATCGGAATCCTGCGAATATTCTCCGTCTCTTCAGAACTGATAAGCCCGCCGATTACCGTAGTTTCTCCTAACTTTGACAAAATTTTGGCTGTCTGAGAACGGTTATTGATAACCGGATAACCGACAATAAATTCCTCTCCCAAAGACTTAACTTCAGTAAAGAGGTCCATATTTATAATACCATCAGAACTTAGCCGGGGTGTTATTTCCAATTTTACCCCCACATCTTTCCAGGTAACGGTCCTTCTAATTCTCCCCTCATTATCTATTACCTCTTCCTGTATAGGGATTTGTTTTCCGGAATCGATTACAGCTGTTTTCCCATCCAGGGTGAGCACTTTGGGATTAGACAAAATATTGATTTTGTTTTCAGTAGCCAAAGCTTTCAGTTTTGCTTCAATTAGCCCTCTTCTCTCCAGAGAACCCCCCAGAGTCAGCTCACCGATTGTTAATTCACCTTCTTCTGCATTGCTAAACCATCTGAACCCCAATTCTTTTTGTCCATCCAGAGTTATCTCGATAATCTTTGCTTCAATCATAATCTGGGGAGCGCGTTTATCAAGTCCTTTGATCATCAGCTCGGCATTGGCAATCTCTTCTTCATTTCCCTTAATAATAATTTCATTCTGACGGCTATCTATGAGCACTCTGTTATCATCGGGGATTACTATTCCCAGCATACTTTTAATGGAATCAACCTCCTCAGCAAAGGTGGCATTATCAATTTTGAAGGTTTTGGTAATCAAACTGCTATCGATTTCTTTAATTAAGCCCTCAGCCTTGACAACCATTTCCGGTATCCCTTCTAAAATCAGGTTATTCAGTCTGCTGTCCACAGTTATTCTAATATTTTCGTCTTCGCCAAAATAAGAGTCCAAGACGCCTTTAGAATTTTCTACATCGGCATTTTCCATGTGGACAATACGGGTGACTCTCTGCCGGTAAGTTTTAATGATATCTTCGGTACCGATAATCAGTGCATTTCCTACCTGGGTATAATCCAATCTTTTCAGTCTCAATATCCAGTTCAGAGCATCTTTAAAAGTCACATTATTCAAACTGAGAGTAATATTCCCGGCAACGGAATCATCTGCTACGATATTCACTCCGCTTAACAGAGAGAGAGTTCTGATAGCGTCAACGACCTCGGTCTCTTTTAAATTCATACTAATTGGTATTGTTACCTGGTCGACCAGTGAAGAAGTTTTGTATTCAGTTAATTCTTGCTCTTTAATTCTTTTTATCTCATCGGCACCAAGCGGTTCCACAGTAAAAATCTGAGTTTCAGGGGAGTAGAATTCTTCATAATCGTAAATATTAATTTGCAACAACCGCTTAGTGGCATCTAAAGCCATATCGTAATCTACTCGTTGAAACAAATCTATTACAAATCTCGCTTTATCTGCTTCTATCTGTCCGCATCTGACCTGTTTTACGGAACCCATATTCAAGAACAAGGTGTTTTTCACCAAACCGGTTATATTGTAGTCGGCATTATGTATATCAATAACAATTCTATCCGGGTCCCCGGTATACATTGATTCATATTCTTCAACGGGTTTATCGGCTTTGATGGTTACTCTGGTAAAATTGGGCATCTTTTTATACCAGATATTGGTAATGGTTATATTCTCCTGCGCAAGGCATGCATCACATAAAACAAAAAATAATAATAAAAAAGAAATTAAACCTATAAATACTTTTGGATTGCTTAGCTTAGATATATTATTGTTCTTGCACCTTTTTCTAATCAGTTCACTCATTACTAGCCTCCTCACCTCCCAATTTTATAGGAATTGGATATCCGTTAATATCAATGACTACTCTATCCGTCTCTATTGAGCTGACCACATAGTGGTCCAAAAGGGTATCGCCTTCTTTTACAATATAGGTCTCTCCGTCTAATTCAATAATAGCTAATTTGTTGTCACCGGATGAAATAAAGCCGGAACATTTTGTTCCCGGTGGAAGTTCAGGATATACAAATCTACGGAGTTCCTCTTCAGTATCCAACCCCTGAGCAATTATTTCTTCTGCTTCGCTAAAGTAAACAGTATTCACTACCCGCTGGAAAGGGTTACGCCTAACCGGTATCTGATAGGGTTCATAGGTGAAAATTTTGGATTGGTAGCTTTCTTGTCTGCGATTTATATCTTTTTCCAAAAAAGTCAGTTCTTTTTCTTCCTCTATTATTTCCACTTCTTTTTTATCGTCTACCTTACTCTTTTCAGATGAAACTTGAGCTATGCCTGTTTGCGAAGGACCGGCTATTGCCTTTTCGGAGGGAAGCTGAACTCCGGCTGTAGCAGTACTCTCTTCATCCAGCTCAGTGGCGATATTTCTACCTTTAAAGGGATTTAAATCAGCCCAGGAGAAGGACATAAACATATCAAGCATGTCCGGCCTGAACCAAACCAGTGCAGTAGCAGCCGCTAAAATAACTACGATAACTAATAATACTCGATTCAACCTGCTCAAAACACTAATTTCCTTTCACTAAAACATAAGTAAACATGGACATATCTACATTAACATTTTCCAAGTTTTCGCCGACCGGATTCAGTTTTAAATCCCTGACATCGACAATTCTGGGAAAGTTCTCCAGCCTATCTAAGAATCTTATAGTTTCAAAATAGTCGGCGGTAAAGGTAAGCCGAATCGGTAATTGAGCATAGATAGAATCTCTATCTACCAATAAGTTTTGCGGAGAAAAATTAGTAAAGTCTATATTGAATTCATCCATGGTCTCTTGCAGCATAACTAAAAATTCCGGGATATCTTTTTCTTTAGGTAAGAGGACTTCCATAAATTCCATCTTTTCAGTTAATTCCTGGTATTCTTTCCGTAAAACATCTAAACGGGCAGCGATTCTTCTGCCATCATCAATTTTACTCCGAAGGCTGCTTATTTTGTTATCTAATTCCTCTATCTTAGTATTCCTTGGTACATAGATGAAAAAGTAAATAAAATAAAGGAAGACGACAAATAAAATAAAAGAAAGCACAATTTTAGCTCTTTTGCTCAATTTAGGTAATTTCAAAAGAGTCCACCTCTATTTGTTCTCTTGGATTTTGCCTTCATAATCGGGACGGTAGGGTATAAAAACTCCCGATAATTGAAAATTTACGGTTTCTATATTTTTATCGAGTTCAGGTATTTTAGTATTTTGCTTGCGTATATATTGTAATTCTATAGCATCAAAACGTTCACTATCTTTTAAGGTATTCATATATTGTGCGATAAGATAATTATTAAAGGTATCAGCGGTAAAGCTAAAAGTGTTATTGGAGCTAAGACTCAGGTTGTTCAGCCATACTTCGGGCAGAATAGTACCGCCAAAATCGCCTAACACACGGGTGAGGCGAGATTGAGTAGTAATTAAACTTTCAACAACTTTGACTCGGTCAGCCAATAGCTCCCGGTCTTTTTCTAAGTTTTTAACTTCCTGTATAATCTTTTCAATGCTCTCTAACTGAATTTCTAAATTTGCTATTTGATTTTCCCGAGCAAATATTTTATTCTCAAGAGAAACATACAAATAAGCTGAGGCAGCCAAAAGCAGAATTATGAAGACAGTGAAAAACAATCTTGGAAAATTGTACTTTTCTTTTTCCCGGTATTCCTCCGGCAGCAGATTAATATCTCTGTCAGTATACTTATTTTTAGCCATTCCCTTGTTTTTTACCTTTCTCTTTTTGCCAATCCAACTGCCGTAGCTAAGGCAGATTTTTGTTCCTCAAGGGCTTCCACATTGCTTATACTTTCATTTACCACGACATCTTTTAATGGATTAGCTATTACAACAGTAATTCCAAATTGCTTTTTAAGCATTTGCCCCAGGTTGGATAATCGAGTCATGCCGCCGCATAGGATGATTCTCTGATAATTTACTTTCTGATATTGGGTCTTAAAATAATTTAAGGATTTACGAATTTCATTGAATATTTCAGTAACACCTGAATTTACCAATTCAGCGATTTTTTCTTCATTGGGTAGGGGGGCTTCTTTTTCATCTTCTGCGGTATTTGCTTTTATGTGAATCGGCTCTTTGTCTGCCTGTTCTGAAGTAATTGACGGTTCTATCATACCATTAATTTCGGTTATTTTTTCTTTGCTATTTTTTTCCGGGTCAGGCACAGGATCTTCTTCATCCAAGCCAAGACCGACCTGCCGTTTAAGCAGTTCGGCTTCCGGAAAGGGAACGTTTAACTTATTTTCAATCAATCGGTTAATGTCATCCCCGCCTTTAAGAATAGTCCTGGTGAACTTTAATCTATCCCCTTCTACTAAAGTAATCTCTGTGGTACTGGCACCGATAGACAGAATTATATCTATCAGGGTGCCCTCTTCGTTCAGACCGGAGCTCGGCACAAGATAACTTTCAAAAGCTCTCATTTGAGCATTAGCAACTATATCTGCTACCCGGGGCTGCAATTTCAGTTTTTTCAAAACTGCAATCTGCTGTTCCAACAGATTTTTGGGAGAGGCGACCAGTAATATCTTAATCATGCGGGAACCGTCTTTTTCTTCTAATTCCTCAATTATTTTAGCATCCAATAATGAGTCTTCCAAATCATAGGGGACATACTTAGGGGCTTCCCACCGTATTCCTTCTTTCAGTTCTTTTTCGGTCATAAACGGGGAGGTGATTTCCCGTACAATTACTTTTTGTCCGGTGAGAGCGATTATGCAGTTTCTATCCGATATTCCTTTTTTCTGCAACATCTTACCTAAGGCCTGGCTAACCGAATCGACATCTTTTATTTCGCCATGGACAATGCTGCCCGGGGGAGTTAATACTATGCCGAAGTTGGATAAATAATAACCGCTCCTATTCCTCTCTATCTTTACCGCCTTAATGGAATATGCACCAAAATCAATAGCAAGCATTTATGCCCTTCTTCTCCAATTTTCTAATTGTATCTAATTTATAGAAATTATCACCAATACCTGAGCAAGACTGTTGCTTTCATTCAATTATATATAACGAGCCATTATATTGCAATAATTTTATTACATTTTAATTACTTTTTAAACCTTTAGTTAAAAGTTAAAGCCATGTTTTCCATCTTTCGGTTGATTTATTCACTATTTTTTATATTTCCCGCCAGGATACCTTTACAAATTTCTCATTGCCAATAGTGGTAACATGCTGGAAATTTTCCATATATTCTCCATCATATTCAATGGTAGTATTATTATGCATCCATACCTCTTCTGCCACTACTGCCCCTACTACCCTTGAATTATTCCGAAAATCAACCATCCCTCCCGGCATTAGATTTCCGTCAGCGTCATAATAGCCGCCTGACTGCACTACACCATTGACAGCGGAAGAACTGGCATGCAGCAGAATATTTCCCATTGCAGCAAGTCCAAGCGGTCCCGGATAAGCTCCTTCCGGGATTGGGTCGCTCCTTTGTATTGTTAAATTAGAACCATTTTTAAATTCCACGGTACCTGAAGAATCATTGGGATTATCAGGATTATTTTTACCGACAATAAGAGCCCCATCAGTAATAATGAGGGAATCACCGTTTCTGAAGATAACATCCCCTTCTACATAAACAATACCGGTAAACGTTTGTTCTCCTCTACTATAGTTTTTCGAATCATAACCATTTGCAAAATAAGTACCATTAGCGATAGCCATTGCTTTTAAATCATCATAGGGGACAGCGGGAATATCCATTGGCTGCCAATTCTCCGGGCCTGAAAAATCTCCATTAGGTGTGTTATCAAGGTCATTTAAAGAACTGTAAGATGTATCAGGCCAACCATCAGGCACTCCGGAGGTAGTGGCAATCCCATCAAAAGTAAAAGGTCCTTTAACATCTATTCCATAATTAGAATGAATGTCTCCTCCGATAATTTCAGCCCCGGGGTTTCCCTGAAAAGTGATCATGTGTTGGGTAAGGATTGCTTTGTCGTAAATAGTAGTGGTATGTTGAGTAAGGGCGAAATGAGCATCAACAGCTACAGTCCTTTTCCCCGCCGCAATTCTTTCTCCATCCGCATCCATTCTGTTGCTGGCAATTACCCCTTGAGACTCAATGGCAATCCAGTCTTTTGGATTATCGCCTGCTCCACGCCGCGGATCATCTTCGGGATAAGCTCTTATAGTTACATCATAATATTCATCGGGATTTCCTTCATGCAGCAGTAATAGCTCTTCACCCCAATTAAGGTCATCTAAGGAAATGTCGCCTGTATTTAATTTCCAGATGGTTTCTTCAATCCCGGCCTCGGCTAAATAGAATGCCTTTGTAGAATCTCGCTGCATGGCAGATAATTGAGTGTCATTTCCAGCCATTTTTAGTATGGCAATAACGAAACTGACCAGAACCACCGTGAAAATAATCACCGTCAGTAGAGCAGCTCCTTTTTGCGATTTTAGAATATGGTCATTTTTATTAACCTTGACAGGTTTAAATATATTTATCATATCTGTCACCTTCTCTCAAAAAAATATGATTTTCTATTAAAAATAATTAACTTAATATTGCGATAATTCAAATATCTATTATATTTGTGTAAATATAGATGAAACTTTAAATATATCTATTTTATCTTATTTTTTAATAATATTACACAAGCAATCTACTAACATTAATCTTTATTTATAATCGAAATTTCGTAAACTAATTTCTGTTTCCAATATTATATCAGGGTTTCCACCCTTTTGAGCATCACCATCTACATCTATCTGTAAATTTATTAATACTTTAGAAGCATTTACAGGGTTAGTCATAATAATGCCTGACTGATTTAAATAAACAAAAGTTATATCATGCACATTATCCAGAAAAGGTCCGGTATTACGTGTTAAACTATCACCGTGATTTCCGGACCAGTTATATGTTAAATCAGATTTACCAAGAACGTCAAATTTAACAATCAATTTATTATCGCCTGAACTGTTATCAAAGCTATCTCCTTCTCTTATCTCTTTTGCCATACGGTCTAATGCTAAACGGGCTTCTCTCTGCGCCTTTAATTGAGACTGCCCTATTATCCAGGAACGAGTGCCCCCGCTAAAAAATGTAACCAATCCAATGATTATGAAACCCAGTATCGCCACTACTACCATCAATTCAATTAAGGAGAAACCTCGGGTATTGTTGATTATATTGAATTTTTTATTTTTTATTCTCAAAATATTTTCCTCTGGTTATTATCCTTTTAAATAAAACTCAATCGCCGGAACAATGGGTGCATTGTTTTCCGGATTAAAAAATTCTATGTTCCAATGTTTCTTTTTCATATTACCATTTACTATAAAAACCATTTTAATTACGTAACTTCTATCTTTTTCTAATTGGTATGAATATGGAGCTACATTGAAACTGATCTCGGTTCCATTTGCAGAGCCTCCAGATATACCACTTAAATAAACCTGCGTATCGTCAATCCACACTTCTTTTAATCCTTCATTTGACGCCGGACTCCATGATATTTTCATTTTATTTAGATTAATGTCATCATTTTCTACAATTATACCAAAATAAACTTGTTTATTACCTTGAAGTCTTGGATTGTAAGCGGGATTCAGCCTAATTGCTATTTCCGGTACTTCGCAGCTGATTGTGATACTATCACTGCTATCTCCTGCTTCTGCAGTTATCGTAGCCGATTCACCAGGATTCAATCCGCTTAAAGTAACAGTTGCAATTCCATCTTCATCAGTATCTTTACTTATTGAGGGTGCTTGGTTATCAAGTTTGGCATCAGCAGAGCCGGAAACGGTAAAAGTTACGGTGATACCATTAACAGGATTGCCATTTTCGGTTACGGCAGCAGTAAGCTCTAATGATTCACCCGCAGAAATTGTAGTCTTTGGGGCACTGAGCTGTACCTGATAAATCGGGGCATTTATGCACGATACCTCAACCTCCCCAAAAACGTTTTGCAGGTCTTCTTGCCATTCTGCCCTGACAATAATGTCCCCGGGCTCATTCGCAGTAAGTGTGACAGTTGCAATTCCCTCCTCATCGGTCAAAGCACTGAGCGGAGATAATGTGGCATCTCCCTCTTTAACACTGAAATTGATATATTGAGAAGGCACAGGGGCACCAAATACGTTGGTCAGCGCTGCCCTGATAGTTGATGAATGGCCTTCATAGACGTTCAAAGGGTCAGCTTCAACATATAACCAATGATTTCCGCAGACAATTTGAATAGTATCATAAATCTCATTATTTTCTTCATCAATCCAATAGGCCTTGATAGTTGCCGTGCCTGCATAATTCATAGTTAACTCGGTAGTTGCATTACCGGCTTCCCCTGTTGTATCGCTACTTCGAGATATACTTCCCAAATGCGAACCGTCTTCAATTGCAAAGTTAATTATATTACCGGATATAGGTTCGCCTAAATAATCTGTCAGCCGGGCAACTATTTCAACAGAGCCCAGTTGGGCAATTTTTGTATTAGGGGCAGGAGCTACAATTTTAAAATTATGAATTCCGGGGTCAACAACCTGAATAGTGATGCTTCCCGGTTCCAGGGGAATGAGCATTGCCAATACCGTGTTACTGCCGGTCAGGGAACCGGCTTTTAAATCTATTTTGGCTATACCGTTTTCAGTAGGTATCATGTTTATCAGACTTGATGTTTCCGGTCCGGAAATTATTTCAAAAGTAACCGGTCTATTTTCAGTAGTGACTATATCCCCGGCGGCATCTACGATTTTAGCAATCAGATGCGCTATTCCTTCTTCTCCGCCTTCTGTACTGATAATATGCTTATTACCTTCAGAAGACAAGACAACAGCAACAGCTTCATTGGTAATTTTCAGCCTTAAGGTATCGTATAATTCTTCGGCTCCTACAGTTAAACTGGCTTTAATAGTAACATAACCTTGCCTTTCTTCAGCTTGATATTGATAAAAATCTGTTTCTGCCACACCGTCTCTTATATCTGATAATAATTCATTAAAATATGCCGGAGTAAAGCCGCCAAGTGTATCATACACCGGCTCATTATCTAGTCCGACTTCTGATTCAATCGTAAATAATACCTTCTCTTCATCCCAATCGATAATCAAATTACCATGCTCGTCTACAATTTTTGCCCAAATATGAGATGGCCTGTCGCGGTTTTCAGGATCGTTCCCCGGCAATAAATTATAGGAACTGGCATAAATAATAATTCCCGCCGGAGTTGCATTTTCCTGAGCAGTTACCCGGGTATCAGCAATGGAAGTTTCTACCACTACTCTTTTATCAGCATCATCACTATTCCTATCTGCCCAAGAGATTCTAGTAATAACCTTTTTCAAACTTTCATCGATTTGATTAACACTTACATTTTTAAAGAATTTAGTCCCTTCTATAGAGCCGGAAGAAGGCAGAATTTTTTCAAAAGGGGTGTTTTTATAACTCTCCAATATTTGCTGGGCATAGTTGGTGGCCATGGTACGGTCTTTAGCATCTGCCATAGCTTGAAAGGCGACGGTAAATCCCCGAAATAGCCCCATTGCAACTAAAGCCAAAATGAAGACTGCTATCATCAGTTCAATTAAGGTCATACCCTTGGGACTTTGGGTTAATATTCTTTTTATTCTTAGCATTGGGAATACCTCCCGGTAGTTAGTTAATTAATCAATTTTTTAATTCTTTCAGTTAAATAAAATACAGACAGACGGTTGAGAACTGTAAACCGAAAACTCCTGCATTTCTCTCCCGCAAAATAATATAAAGCTACCAATTATCCGGCGGTTCTGTGCTTACTCTCGTCCTGGCGGTCACCGGTGTCATGATAACATATAATGTCTTCCCGTTTTTATTTTTTAAAGTTACAGTACCGCCCATACTGGGTATACCGGTACTATAAAAGTCAACTCTGTGGTCTATAAAATTGGTGTGGTGCAGTTTTATGTTTTCCAACTGGACATCCTTCACCACTTCACCCGCTCCCCGATAAACCCGGTATCGGTTTATAGATGGCCAGAAGTAAACCTTATACCAGCTTCCGCTATAAAAAGCACTGGCCTGACAATCTTTCAGAGCTGCCTCTATTTGACGAGCCGTAATGTTCAGGTCGTGGTTCTGTTTTACGATAAAAAGAGCCCTTCCTGTAACTGTTAACAGCACCGCAATTATTCCGACTACAACCATTAATTCAATCAGGGTAAATCCGCGGTTCGATTTAGCGCTATTACACCTTTCATAATGGTATTTCATCTACCAGCACATAAGAAAATATACTATTTTCCCTCTCACTATATATTATTCCATATTATAACAAATTTTAGACAAAACAGATACAATATAATGATTGGAAATAATTTTTTTTAATATTAGGAAGGTTTTAAAATAGTGAATTGCTCTTATTAGATTATGAGATACTTTTTATTCTATCTTAAGAAATTCTTCTGCTTCTAAATTATGCCGTGCCGAATTTGGTTTTCATTTAAGCTGATCTGATACATTGATATTGATTTGTTAGAAGATTTTCTTTACATTTTGTTTAAATGGAGCTAAGAAAACAAGTCAAAGCAGAAAATACCAATCGAGTATGCCTTGACCAAAGAAGAGAGCAATCAGGGTACCTAAGGCAATGAATGGTCCAAAGGGAACATCCCTGATTTCTCCTTTCGTTTTCATCAGAACAATTATACCGATTACAGAGCCCAGCAAGAATCCTATAAAGAGCGAAAGCAGGGCGAGCTGCCATCCTAAAAAAGCACCGACCATGGCGGATAATTTGATATCCCCTCCGCCCATGGCTTCTTTCCTGAATATATAGGTGCCGGCTATAGCTATTAAATACAAGCTTCCCCCTCCCGCCAGAATGCCGAGCAGAGAGTTTAAAGGTGAGATGTTTTTTAAGACAAAACTCGATAGAAAGCCGAGGGCGGTTAAGGGAAGAGAGATAACATCGGGAATAATCTTTTCTTTCAAATCGATGAAAGCGATTATTACTAAAGCGGAACAGAATACCATATAAACAACGGTGCGTAATTGCAATCCATAGAAATAGAATAAAAACAGATAAAGTGAGGCGGTTAAAAACTCTACCAAAGGGTATTGCAGGGATATTTTTTCAGCGCAGGAACGGCATTTCCCCTTTAAGATGATATAGCTGATGAGCGGGATATTGTCGTGCCATTCAATGGGATAGCTGCACCGGGGACAATGGGAACCGGGAAATACGATTGATTCGTTGCGGGGTAGGCGGTAAATGCAGACATTGCTGAAGCTGCCGATTACCAGACCGATAATGAATATAATGATTGTAGTAAATATTTGTGTCATTTGTACCATTATGTTATCTGATTAGATAACTATCCTTTTTGTTTTATTTTGATCTTTGTATTATGATATTGAGGCCGAAGGAAGAACCGTCGCGCCCTATGCCGTCCAGGCGGAAAGTATTGATACCGTCAAAGGAGACTACCACATCACCCGGGCGGTCCCAGCCATTTTTAGTCTGCCTTTCCGAAAGCACCGGGTTTTGAAAATTCAAAGCATTGATGAGTTTATCCATATCATTCCAGATTTGAATGGGATGTCTATTGATTAATTCGGAGCGTATCTCCGTCTCTACGGATTTGGCATTGGCCGTAACCAATCTTTTTATATTCCGGTCGATCACATGGTTAAAAAGTTTGGGCCCATAGAGAATTCCCCCTCCGACAATAAGCACCAGTATGAGCAAGGAAAGAACGGTAATGCCCTTCTGATTGTTTATTCTCATTCTTATCCCCTCCTAAACCGTTTAATCTATTAAGATAATAGCATTACGGATTGAAAAAGACAATAAAAACATATGGGAGCGAAAGCATAGACCATAGAAATACTTTTGTTGACTTTCTGTCTTCGGTTAGAGCTAATTACAGGCAATAATGCCGCATCGCGGTGACGGAAGAAAGAAGAGTGCCGGGAAAGGCAGGAAAAGAAGAAGAGCCAGTCTTAAAAGACTGGCTCTTGATTGAAAAATTCTTTGCCGGAGAACGTCCCCCGGCTGATGGTTGACAGCTAATTAGCTTATTTTCGCGCTTCTAAATCTCTGCCATATACAAAATCTCCATCAGAACCATAACCATTTATATAGAAAACGTTATCTTCTGCACCTGCACCGCTAGCGTCATTAACGTATGCACCTAAACTAGCCCCAACCTCTCCTTCATCGCTACCGCTTACTGTTTGAGCCTCACCTGTATAAGGATTGTATATACCAGCGGCACCAAAAATTTCGTCTAAATCAATGTCGGCAACAGCAGCGTCAGCTAATTCGGCCTGAATCAGGGTTTGTATGGTACCGGCATTGGCTTTAACAATGGCATTCTTGGCTTTTTCCTGCTGCCCGGCGTAGAGACGCAAGCCCAGCAGCGCCAGGATGCCGATAATGGCAACTACGACCATCAGTTCGATTAAGGTAAAACCTTTTTTGTTTTTGTGTAAGTACATGAACATTTTTTTAAAATTCTCCTTTTTTATTATAAATATAGTTTTCCGTACTTCTTTCCTCTTTTAAGGTATCTATTATATGTTATTCCACATAATATCTTTTTTAGACATAAAGATAGAAATATTTTCAAATATTTTTATTTTTGGGCAATTAAGGATTCCGGGAAGACAAAACCGGTCTCCTCCGCATTAACGCCATTGACATAAAACCTGGTAGGAGCGGCAGTGCTGTCTACAAAGACAAAGACCTTTCCGCCTAAACCGGTTAATGATGCCGGCTCGGCTGTCGATATCCCCTCAATATTGCCCTGCTGGGGATTGCCTGCTGCCGGAAAATAGATGCCGGAGGCAAGGAATATGTCGTCTATATTGGTCCAGACTTCCGTGGCGCTCTTCTTATCGTCTGACAATTCCGTTTGTATATGGGTATGAATGGTAGAAACATTACCTTTTAACAGGGCATCTTTGGCTTTGTACTGAAAACCGGCATAGACTCTCAATCCAAATAAAGAGAGTATGCCTATTATGGCAACAACAACCATCAATTCTATTAAGGTGAACCCCACCTTATTTTCGGTTTTATCTTCTTTTTTAACAGTTATATTTCTCATATTGCTTTGCTAAAAGTCTGAATACTTTATTGTTTTTATGATGATTTATGGTTTTTACTTCTATATTATATTATTCCCTATTTTCAGAATTTTAGACCTAAAACAGGAAATATTTTCAGATAAAAATTGCGGAATAAGCGCGGAAAAAAGTTTTAGCGAAAAGGCAAGGAGTCGGGGAACAGAGTATGAGCTTGCCACGGCGTTTCGTTATTGGTAATGGCAGGAAAAAAGATACAAAAATGCTAACAGATTAAGCGGGCAGTATTCGGATATACCCCGCTTTTTACCGAAAACTGATAACCTTATTTGGCTGTGTCTAGATTTTTAGTTTTCATAAAGATAGATATCAAACTCTTCACTGCCGAATTTTTTAATATGCACTTTTTCCAGAGCACCCTGGGGCACAAAGACGCTCTCACTATTGTCCTGATTATCAATGGGGAAAACAAAAAAACCGCTGCGCCTGGGGGAATAACTGAGCGTGCTGCCGTAAAAATTTTCTCCATCTTTAAAGATCAATATAATCCTGCGCTGACTGGGAGGACCTGCAGGGGATTTATCGAAGGTTCTGACTTTGATATATTCCTTGTCCCCTTTAAAAGACTTGACAAAAAAGACCGCCTTGAGAATACTGACATTGACCTCAACAATCTCTCCGGTAGGTAATTCAGTTGCTTCATCAATCAAAGAAAGGTGAAAAAAATCTTTGTCCGGATTGAAATTGCTGGTATACCCTTTCTGAATGCTCCCGTCTTTATATCTGGCTACTATCTTTTTTCCCAACATGGCTTATTGCTCCTTTCTATTGGTATTGATTAAATATTTTTTCGCAATTCTTCTAAAGCTTCCATTTTGATACGAGATACCTGCCTTTGCGTTATTCCTAACATTTTAGCAACCCTGGTCTGGCTTAAGTCCATATAGAACAGGTAATAAATTACCTGCCTGTGAATCTTTTTAAGCTTACTTATGGTATTCTTTAAATGTATGGTATCTTCTATGGGTAATTGGAAAGAACGGTATTCTTTGCTTTTTATGTTTTCTATCAAAGGGATAGCGTCAATATCATCCTCCCTGATACTTTTATCTAAAGAAACCACCTGCACTGATTTCCTGCCTTTTAAAATTTCCTGAACACCTTCTTCCGTTATATTCAATACATCGGCAATCTGTTCCATAGAAGGGAACTCTTTGTGTTCACTATAGTATTTTTCAACATATTGGTCGATTTTTCTATTAAGCTGTCTGATCCAGGAAGGGATTTTGACAACGGCATGCTTATCCCTTAAATAATGGCGAATTTCCCCGTTAATCAGCCAAGTGGCATAGGTAGTGAATTTAACGCCTTTTTTTTCATTAAAGAGCTGCAGGGCATTAAGTAATCCCAGATAACCGATCTGCTCTAAATCTTCAACCTGTTCCCCTGAATTATAATACTTTCTGGCAATTGACCTGACCAGGGGCTGATATTTGCTGACAATTTCATCATTGAATCTATTCGAATAATCGATGCTATCGTTACTTTCCATGTTACCTTTTATTGATTTCTTTTCTGATTTTAACTATATCAAGAGGCTCCTGTAAGTCAATAGTGCTTCTTCTGTGCTGGTCGATAGAAACCTCCACTGCCGCCTTGCGTGCCTTTAAGGCCTCTTTTAATATTTCCGGTGAAAGTTCGAGCATTTGAGAGAGTTCCGCTAAACTGGGAAATTTATTATACTGTTTCCGATAGGCAGTAAGCATCTGATTCAACAATTTATTTATTATTACCGATAACCAATCCGGTATATCTACTTTCTTATTCTTTTCTCTGATATGGTTACGAATCTCTCCCCGAATTAAATTACCGGCATATTGTTGGAAAGTATCCTGCTGATGTTCCTGATATAAGTTAACCGCGTTTAATAGTCCAATATAACCTACCTGCATAAGTTCTTCTTCCGGCTCTCCGGAATTTTGAAACTCCTGCACTACTTCTTTTAAAAAAGCTAAATTTTCTTCAATCTTATTGCTGTTACAGTTCGGTTGGAAATTATTACTTTCGATTTCTGCTGCCGCCAAAATACTAACACCTCATTTTATCTTTTTTATTGTATCAGCTGCACCATACTGAAAATAGGCAGATACATAGCGATAACCATTACACCCACTACCAGGGCTACCACTATCATCATCATCGGTTCAATTACAGAAGTCAGCTGCTCTATGGCCCTTTCCACTTCCTGATCATAAAAGTTAGCAACATTGAAGAGCATTGTTTCTAACCCTCCGCTCTCCTCCCCTACTAATATCATCTGAGTTACCATGGGCGGAAATACTTTGCTTTCTTCCAGCGGTGCGGAGATGCTCTGACCTTCTTTGATGCGGTCAGATGCTTCCATTACCGCTTCAGCAAGGATATCGTTGCCGATAGATTCGGCGGAAATTTTCAAAGATTGAATAATGGGAACACCGTTTTGGATTAAAGTGCCCAGAGTCCTGGCAAAACGAGTGATGGATGTTTTAAGGAACAGATTACCGAAAATCGGTAATTTTAATTTTATGCGGTCAATATTTCTATGCCCATGTTGGGTACGGCTATAACCGATGTAGGCAAAAACAAGGAGAACAAAAGCTGCCAGGAAAATATACCAGAAACGGTTAAAAACCATTGTGACAAATACTAATATTTTAGTCAGAAAAGGAAGCTCTCCCCCAAAGGATTGGAATACTCCCACAAATTGGGGTAAGATAAAGGTCAGCATGAATACTGCCATTATCATCGCAGCACCGAAGATAAATAAAGGATAAGTCATAGCAGATTTTATTTTCTGCCGCAGCTCATATTCCTTTTCCATTAAGGTAGCCATCCTATTCAGAACATCATCGAGCACTCCGCCGACCTCTCCGGCTTTAATCATATTCAGATATAATTTAGAAAAAGTTTCCGGGTGGTTGCCAAAGGCTTCGGCAAGTGTGGAACCGCCTTCCACACTTTTTTTGATATCATCTACTTTTTTAGCCAACAGCTTATTTTCAGTCTGTTTTGATAATATATCCAGACAGCTAATCAGTGATAAGCCGGCTTTAACCATGGTAGCAAATTGGCGGAAGAAGATGGCCAAATCCCGAATTGTGATAGTTTTGAAAATGGTTATTTCGGTAGAGAGCAAACTTTTGCGTTTTTCTTCCACGGAAACAATGAAATATCTCATTTCATGCAGCCGTTCGATAGCTGCTTCCCGGCTGTTTGCTTCCATACTGCCGGACAAAAGCCGCCCGGAACTGTCCCGAGCTTTAAAAGAATATGATGGCATTCTAAAATTTTACCTCCGGAACTTAAAAAGTCGTCATTTGTTAGAGAATAATAATATTATAAATAAAATAATTTTTATAATTTTTAGCAAAATGATTAGTTGAGCAGTATGCGTATGATTTTTTTTATTTTTTCATTTGTCAATTTATATTCATGCTTTGCGATATAAAACCCAGGTCTTTGGATAAAAATATTTGATATTCTAATTCAAAAGCCGCCCCTGCTGATAGATGCAAAGACGAGAGCCGCTGTGATTTACAAGACTTAAAATTATGAACGAAAATTGTAAACCTATTCCCGCATATATTCCGGCACAATCAGGCGGAAGCGGCGCGCATTACTTCTTCCATTGTAGTTAATCCTTCTATAACTTTCTGTAAACCATCTTCTTTTAAAGTAAGCATGCCATTTACTTTAATGGCAGCCTCCCTAATTTCAGAAAGAGGGGCATTCCTATAGATTAATTCTCGAATACAATCATTCACTATCATAAATTCAAAAATGGCAGTTCTTCCTTTATATCCGGTATTTTTACAATGGCTGCATCCTTCACCATGGAATATTTTAATATTCTCTGAATCTGAATGGCATTCTCCTAAAATATTCTTTATTTCATTGGTTATGGGCACTTCTTTTTTACAATAAGAGCAAATTTTACGCACCAGGCGCTGTGCCAGTATCCCTATCACAGAAGAAGATATCAAAAACGGTTCAATGCCCATATCCACCAATCTGATAACAGAACTGGGAGCATCATTGGTATGCAGGGTGCTTAAAACTAAATGCCCGGTCAGCGCCGATTGAATAGCAATCTCAGCAGTTTCTTTATCCCGTATCTCTCCCACTAACATTATATCGGGGTCCTGACGCAGAAAACTACGCAAACCGGCAGCAAATGTCAAACCTATTTTTGGTTTTGCCTGTAATTGATTTATCCCGTCTAAGCGGTATTCTACCGGATCTTCTATGGTCATTATCTTTTTTTCAAGAGAATTCAAGGTATTTAAAACGGCATATAAAGTGGTAGACTTGCCGCTGCCGGTAGGACCGGTAACCAGAATAATACCATTTGGCCTGGTAATGAGTTCTTGGAATTTAATAAAATTATCTTTGGAAAAGCCGAGTGTCTTTAAATCTAATCTGATTTGAGCCGGGTCTAATATTCTTAATACCGCACTCTCTCCGTTTACAGCAGGAATGGTGGACACCCGAAAATTGATTTCACGGCCATGTACCTGTACTTTGATTCGGCCATCCTGCGGCAGACGTCTCTCGGCTATATTGAGGTGGGACATAATTTTTACACGCGAAATAATTGCCATATGCAAACTGCGGGGAGGAGACATAATATCGTGCAGTATTCCGTCAATGCGATATCTCACCCTTAATGATTTATCGCCGAACGGTTCTATGTGGATATCACTGGCACTTTCCTTAATGGCACGAAGCAAAATAAGGTTCACCAGGGCAATAACAGGGGCTTCGTGACTTTCTGAAATACCTTTGGTAATCTCCATATCTTCGACTTCATCTTCTACCGCCGCTATGGGAAGCGACGATATCTCCCCTATCATCTGCTGCCAACTTTCGGTAATTCCATAGACTGAATCTAAAACCTTGTTGATATCCTCTCTGCAAGCCAAATAGGGTTCCACATCAAAGCCGGTCAGGATTCTAATCTCATCATGTGCGAAGACATCTAAAGGGTTAGCCATAGCTACCACAAGTTTGCCGTTCTTTTTATCGATGGTAGCCAGATTATGTTTACGGGAAAGCTCTTCAGAGACCAGTGCCAATATAGAAGGGTCAAAGGTCCTGCCCTCTAAATCTAAATACGGAATACCAATTTCGCAGGAGAGTAATTGCATCATCTCTATTTTGTTTAGAATGCCCGAATCCAGGACTATTCTCTGTACGGGTAAACCGTTTTCTCCTTGTTTACGGCAAATCTCTTCAGCCTCTTTGCTGGTGATAATTTTTTTACTGACCAATAAATTTAGTAAAAATTCACCGGTTATTCCTTTTTCTTTTAGGGAGCGCGTCATATAGCATCCTCATTTTTAGAGCTGATTCTTTTAATCTATAAAGAAGGATTCAAATATTAACGTTGTTTAAATCAAGTGATATTTTAAGAGATATATCTTTATTATACTACATTTTCTTTATAAAACTTTAATTTAGGCAAATTTGTATTTTAAATTGTGCCAATTCCATTTATCCGATTCATTCCATAATATATTATATAATCTTTCTCTTTCTAATCGGTAGAGCTAATTTAAACAATTTTATGTTATCTTATCGTCATTGAGGCCATTTACCTTTAGTCTGTTCTATTTTACCATTTTTTGACCAGAATGAGAATATAAGCCGTTCCAAAGTTCTGTTGAATAGAGTTGTGAATATGGAATCAGTGGAACTCAATGGGTGAACCAGAATGGTTAACAGCCGGGCAAAGTTGCCTCCTAACACATCGGTAAGTATCTGGTCGCCGATAATGGCTGTTTCCTCATATCCGGTATTCATTTCTTCCATAGCCAGCAAGATATATTTTTGGAAAGGTTTGAAGCAATTATAAAAATAGGGAATTTCCAGCAAATTGCCGATATTTGAGACTTTCCTGATGTGAGAATTGGAAACAATGTGTATTTTAAGTCCGGATTGCTTGACTTGTTTAATCCAGTCTTTAGTCTTATCGTCCAGGGTTTTTTGCCCATAGGGAATCAAAGTATTATCCAGATCTATAATAATTCCTTTAATATTCTTCCGCGTTTTCAATTTTTCTATATCAATGGAACAGATATTCTCCAGATAGACATCGGGCAACAGTAAATTAAGATTTAATCGGCAAGGTTTTAACACTAAAACTCCTTCGAGTAGCATTAAATTTTTTTAATTGTCAAGTTAATTGAGCGATTTGGGCATTAATATTGCTGGTAACTATGTCAATAGCCACTTTATTTAAACCACCCTGGGGAATAATAATATCAGCATAGCGTTTTGACGGTTCCACAAATTGCAAAAACATGGGTTTCACACGGCTAAGGTATTGCTCTACTACCGATGAAAGACTTCTGCCTCTTTCACTGGTATCACGAATTAATCTGCGGATAAAGCGTTCATCTGAGTCAGTATCTACATAAATCTTGATATCGAGCAGCTCGCGAATTGATTCTTCTTCTAAAATTAAGATTCCCTCTAAGATTATAACCTCTGCCGGTTTAATATATTTAGTGGATTTTTTGCGGGTATGTCGCAGAAAAGAGTAGACAGGCATGGAAATAGGTTCGCAATTTTTTAATTTGTTTAAATGTTCTAACAATAGCTTGTTATCAAAGGCAGAAGGATGGTCAAAATTGATTTTTTTTCGTTCTGCAAAGGAAAGATGGGAGAGGTCTTTGTAGTAAGAATCCTGAGCAATAATCAAGGCTTTTTTACCTTCTATAATGCCCTGACAGATATTTTCCGCAACGGTAGTCTTTCCGCTGCCGGAGCCGCCGGCAATGCCTATAATGAGTGGGCGCATTTTGTACTCCTGAATTTTTTATCAATACCAGTAGTATAGCATAAATATGATGTGAGAAGAGATAAAGAAATTATCGTTTATCGGTTAAAGCGATTTACAATTTATCGGTTGTCGCCTTCAGACTAAATTATTGCAGCAACAGAATATGAGATTACCACACATTGCCGGTACAGTGTCGGTAATGACCGGAGAAAGAGAGTTTTGTTTATATTTTCAAAACTATTATCCATGTCTATGGTTTGTTATGGAGATGCTCCTGATAGGTTTTAGAAAAGATATGCTTCCCCTCTTTGCCCAGAACAAAGTAAAAATATTCTTCCTGTGCCGGCAGGACGGCCGCCAAAATTGAATCTAATCCGGGATTACAGATTGGTCCCGGCGGTAATCCGGAATGCAGGTAGGTATTGTAAGGAGAATCAGTGTCTAAATCCTGTTGAGTCAATTTTTCCTGTGGTTGCCCCAGTAAATATTGAATAGTAGCGCAAGATTGCAGGGGCATACCGACTTTTAGCCTATTATAAAAAACTGAAGCGATTTTAAACTTATCTTCTGCTCCTTGGGCTTCTTTTTCGATAATGGAAGCTAAAATAATTATCTGCTCAAAGTTCAAACCCGCAGGAAATTCCTGTTTTGGGTCAACATGTTGATAGACTGTATCCTCGAAATTTTTATGCATTAATTTAAGAACATTTTCTGCTCCGAAATTTTTTGGGAACTCATAGGTATCAGGAAATAGATACCCTTCCCGGAATTGCTCTTCTCTTTTGGCCAGCTCAAGGAATTCATCATGGTCTGCGATATTCTTATCTGCCAGCAGTCGGGCAATCTGTTTTGTTTGAAATCCTTCGGGAACGGTAATGCTATAACGTATTGTTTTCCCTTTCACTAACTGGTCAATAATCTGAGAAATACTCTGAGAAGAAGAGAAACGGTATTCCCCTGTCTGCAGCTTTCCATCAACTTTCATCAGTTTGGTGGTATGTTGAAAAAGATGGCTATAGGGTCTTATAATGCCCTCTTCTTCTAATAATTGCCTTATTTGAACACTATTATAACCATAAGGTATTTCGAGCACTTTCTCTACGGATTGGCCCATGGTTTGCGGTGCATAAAACCAGGAGGCAGCGTAAATTAAAAACAGAAGAATGACAGAAGGCAGAAAAAATAATAAACTAAGAAAAATATTGGGGATTTTTTTCATTTTTATACCTTATCTTGGCTGTCGGTCCAGATAGGACTGCAGTATAATGACTGCGGATAGGCGGTCGATTGCCTTTTTCCGCTTAGCCCTGCTGGTATCCGCCTCCAGCAATACTTTTTCGGCACTCATGGTGCTCAATCTTTCATCTTCAAAATCTATTGGCAAATTGCTTAATTCTTTAATTTTTTCAGCAATTTTTTGTACCTTTTGGGCTTGCGGCCCTAAGGTCCCATTCATATTTCTTGGCAAGCCAAAAACGATTTTCCCGATATTTTTCTCTTCAATCACCTTCATAATTTTAGGGCAAACTTCATATTCTCCTTTCAACTGAATGGTTTCCAGCCCCTGGGCAGTGATTCCCAAGGCATCACTGACAGCTAAACCGATTCTCTTTTCACCTAAGTCAATCCCTAATATTCTCAATTACCGTCTCCTTATCTTTTGGTTGGGTCATTCCTAAAAATATATTTAATTAATTTCTTATTGTACAGTGAAAATGAAATTTAAAAAGCTTTCCATGCATAAATCTGACATGTATATATTTATTATGAGATAGGTGCGGCTAAGAATAGAGAGCAAAGAAAGAAGTAAACAGCTCTCAAATCTGTATATATTGTTCGATATTTTGAAACAAATCACGTAATTTGGAATGGCCTGTTCCGCCGGCCTGAGCATAATGACGTTTGCCTCCGCCTTTCCCCCGGAGGGCCTGAGCCAGTGGAGCAATAATCTTTCCGGCATCATATCCCTTATGGATTAAGTCATCGGTCAACATAACTATTAAAATAATCTTGTCTTCTTTTAATGTTGCTCCCAGAATAATAATTCCTGATTTTATCTTTTCTTTGAGCAAGTCCCCGGCTGTTCTCAACTCCGATTTATCATCGATATCGAGGATTGCCGAGACAAGGGAAATTTCTTTTATTATTTTTTTAGAATTAATAATGCTCTCCAAGCGGTAAGGGAGTGTATTTTTCCGGAGGAGACGATAGCTGCGGACAAGGGACTCTCTTTCTAACAGTAATTGTTCTACCTTTTGAGGCAATTTATTAATAGTGACATCTAAAGATTTTTGTAATTCTTCCAAAATACTTTCTTCTTTTTTAATATAGTCCCAGGCTTTTTCTCCGGTAACCGCTTCAATCCGCCTTAAACCGCTGCCAATGCCCTGTTCTAAAACAATTTTAAAAATGCCGATTTTAAAAGTCTGCTCCAGGTGAGTACCGCCGCAGAGCTCCTTACTGAAACCGCCAATATCAATCATACGCACTTGCTCTCCATATTTTTCGTTAAAAAAGGCAAGGGCACCCTTTTCTCTGGCAGTCTGAAAGCCAATAATTTCTGAGGTCACCCGATGGTTTTCTCGAATTTTTTGATTCACAATTCTTTCAATCTGAGCCAACTCTTCTTTCTGTAACTGACTATAATGCGTATAGTCAAACCTTAGGCGCTCAGAGGTCACCGAGGAGCCGGCCTGGGTAACATGATTGCCTAACACTTCGCGCAGCGCATAGTGTAAAAGATGGGTTGCAGTGTGGTTAGCAGCGATAGCAGTCCTCTCCTCATTATCTATCTCTGCTTTGACTATTTGATTTTTAGTAAAAGTACCCTTCTCTACCCTGGCATGGTGGACTATCAGGCCTTCTAAAGGCATCCGGGTATCATATATACGGGCCAGAGAATCGGATTTATCGGTATCCGTTATAGTACCGGTATCTCCTTTTTGACCGCCTTTTTCAGCATAAAAGGGAGTCTCTTCCAGTATTATTAGAGCATCTTCATTGGCATTAAGCTGTTCAATCTGCTTAGAGTTCTTGATAATAGCGATTATTCTGGTACTGGCTGCAATCCGGGTATAGCCGCAAAATTCGGTATCTCCGCTAATAGATTGAATTTCTTGATAGATTTGTTCTTGTTTCTCTTTTACTTTATCACTATTCCGGTCCTGTCCCCGGGATTGACGGGAGCGTTCTTTTTGTTCTGACATATATTTTTCATAATCCTGCTCATCTACAGACAATCCCGATTCAGACAATATATCTCTGGTAATCTCCAGAGGAAAGCCATAGGTGTCATAGAGAGTGAAGGCATCTTTGCCGCTAAGAACCTGCTGATTGCCTCTTCTCAGCTTCCTTATGTATTCTTCCAGCATGTGAAGACCCAATTGGAGTGTCGCCTGAAAACGGTTTTCCTCCGTCAGGATAAGTTCACATATAACACTCTCTCTTTCCTTTAATTCCGGGTAGGAAGTTTGCATAATTTGAATAACCTGTGGGGCAATATCGTAGAGAAAAGGCTCATTAAAATTAAGCAGCTTGCCGAAACGGTAAGCCCTTCTCAATAACATTCTTAAGACATACCCTCTGCCTTCATTGGAGGGCATAACGCCATCTGAAATCAGAAAGACTATGGCGCGGATGTGGTCTGAAATTATCTTTAAGGCAACATCAGTTTTTTGATTTTTACCATAAAGAACTCCGGCTTTTTGACCGGTATAGTCTATAATGGGGAGAAACAGGTCTGTTTCAAAATCGGAAGATGCGTTTTGCAGAACCGAAGCCATTCTTTCTAACCCCAGTCCGGTATCAATATTCTGAGAAGGTAACGGCGTAAGAGAACCATCTTTATTGCGATTATATTGCATAAAGACCAGATTCCACAGCTCTAAATATCGATCATCAACGCCTACCCCTCCTCTGTGAGGCGAGGCTTTTTCTGGACCTAAATCGATATAAATTTCAGAACAGGGACCACAGGGGCCTTCGGGGCCAACTTTCCAAAAGTTATCTTCTTCTCCTAATCTTACGATACGTTCTTCCGGTAATCCCACCATAGTATGCCACAAGTTAAAAGCCTCATCATCATCTTTATAGACGGAAACATAGAGTTTATCCTGAGGCAAATCTATCACTTCGGTAAAAAATTCCCATCCCCACAATATAGCTTCTTTTTTAAAATAGTCTCCAAAAGAAAAATTACCCAGCATTTCAAAGAAAGTATGGTGGCGGGCGGTCTTCCCTACATTTTCAATGTCATTAGTTCTCAAGCATTTTTGCGAAGTTGTTGCTCTTTTTAGTGCAGATTTAACCTGTCCCAAAAAAATTGGTTTAAAAGGGACCATACCGGCAATAGTCAATAATATGGTAGGGTCATCCGGTATGAGGGAGGCGCTGGGCGTAATCTTATGGCCTTTAGACTGGAAAAATTGTAAAAAAGCAGTTCTTATTTGCTGACCGGTCATTTTTTCCATGTTGAATTCCTTTTCTATAAAAAAATAACCAAACTATCGAGTAGATTTGAAATTAATTAACATATAGTTGGTGTATATAAATAGACTAGAAAAAATTATATTTACAAAATGATTATATAGCTATGCTGAGTATTATACAGCTACTCGGAATACTTCGTCAATAGAGGTAATTCCAGCCAGGGCTTTAGCTATTCCGCTATCCAAAAGTGTCTTCATGCCATAACGGATAGCAACTTCTTTTATCTCATTGCTGGAAGTTTTTTTCAAAATGAGAGAGCGAATCTCATCATTTATAGGTATCATCTCAAAAATAGATGTCCGGCCATAGTAGCCGGTATTTTTGCAGTGGCTGCAGCCCCTACCCCGATAAAGCTTGATGCTTTTTTTATCAGGCAACTCAAAATTAAGCCGG
Organism: Candidatus Stramentimicrobium fermentans; assembly: GCA_012520575.1. Classification (GTDB taxonomy): domain Bacteria; phylum Atribacterota; class Phoenicimicrobiia; order Phoenicimicrobiales; family Stramentimicrobiaceae; genus Stramentimicrobium; species Stramentimicrobium fermentans. The sequence goes on along the minus strand of JAAYOB010000005.1, from coordinate 44,174 downwards.
AGATCATCAAAAATATTTTCATCCGGTGTATATTCTTCTTTACAGTGTTCACATATTTTTCGAACTAATCTTTGCGCCATAACTCCAATTATAGAGGAGGCAATCAAAAAGGGCTCTACTCCCATATCAATCATACGGGTTAAAGAGCCAACCGCATCATTGGTATGCAGTGTACTAAAGACAAGATGCCCGGTCAGGGCAGATTGCACAGCAATATGGGCAGTTTCGGAGTCCCTCATTTCACCAATCATAATAATATCGGGGTCCTGACGTAAAATAGAGCGGAGCGCATTAGCAAAAGTAAGGTTTATTTTTGGTCTGACATTTATCTGGTTTATCCGGTCTAATTTGTATTCTACCGGGTCTTCAACCGTAATTACATTCTTGCTGGTAGAGTCAACTTCATTTAAACCGGCATAAAGGGTGGTGCTCTTACCGCTACCGGTTGGTCCGGTAATAAGAATAATACCATGCGGCCTACTTATCATCCGGCGGAATTCATTCAATTGGGTATCGGTAAAACCGATACTTTTCAGAGAAATTACTCCCTGACTCTTATCTAAAATTCTAATTACAATTTTTTCATCAAAAACGGTAGGGATTGAGGATACCCTCAAATCGACCTCACGGGCTCCAAAACGGAGCTGAAAGCGGCCATCCTGGGGTAAACGCCTTTCCGCTATGTCCATATAAGATAATATTTTAATTCGAGAAATTACCGCCGGCCGAACTCTAACAGGCAACATACGAATATCGTGTAATATGCCATCAATACGATAACGAACTAACAAACCTCTCTGATTGGGTTCTAAATGGATATCGCTAGCCCTTTCTTTAATAGCATCTACAATTATCATATTCACTAATTGAATAATAGGGGCTTCCTGGCTGATAGCCTCTAAAGCAGAAAGGTTTACTTCGTCATTTACATCACTTATAGTAGCTATATCAACCTTTTCTAAAAGGTCATCAAACTGTTCTCCTGCATCGTGATAATGACTCAGGGCATTAATAATTTCATTTTCGCTTGCGAATTTGGGGTTAACTTCCAGGCGGGTATATCCTCTGATATAATCAATAGCGTTTACATCCAACGGATTAGCCATGGCAATGGTTAAAGTGCTGTCTTCTTTATTGAGAGGCACCACTTTGTATCGAAGGGCGATATTCTTGGGAATAAGAGTAACTATTTCCGGGTCTATGATCGCATCCTTCAGTTCAATATATTCGGTCCCATAGACATATTGCAAAGCATTATTGAGCTGCCTTTGAGTAATTACTCCCTGCTCGAGCAGTATTTCTCCTACCTTCTTTTTTCTATCGATTTTTTGAACTTCCAGCGCTTTTTTTAGCTGCTCTGAGCTTATAGCACCCTCATTGATAAGGATTTCACCCAATCTTAAATTTGCAAAATAGATATTATTTTTTTTATCTATTTCCAATACTAATACCTCTGATTATTTCTCTTTAAAATTTAAAATATCCCCAAAGACATCTTTGAGTAAAATTTTTTCATTGCCCTCTTGTTTATTAAAATCTTTGACCAGTCTCTTCTGCGCTTCTCTTTCTGCTCTTCTGATACTAAGACTGATCTTCTTTCGCCTATCATCAATTCTGGTTACCAGAGCTTGGACTGTATCGCCAATTGCAAGTACGCTATTAACATCTTCAATTCTTTTAGGAGATATTTCAGAGAGAGGAACCAGACCGTCAATATTTTTTTCCAGGTTTACAAAGACACCGAAATCGGTAATATTAACCACTTTTCCTTCTACAATAGTTCCTGTTCCATATTTCTTTTTTATCTCAGTCCAGGGATTAGGCAAAAGTTGTTTACGGCTTAAGGTTATCTGGAACTTCCCCGGATCTATTTCAATTATTTTCAGTTCCAACTCGTCACCTTTTTTAAGTACTTGATTGGGGTGTTTAATGTCTTCCCAGGTGATTTCGGAAAATGGTATAAACCCTTCGATTTTTTCATCGAGGGAAACGAAAACACCAAAATTTTTCAATCTCTGCACCACTGCCTTGACCGTATCGTTAATCTTATATTTTTGTTCAATATCAATCCAGGGATTGGGCAATGCCTGCTTTCTGCTTAAAAATAATAAACGGTCTTTTTCGTCAATTTTAATTACTTTTAAGGGCAGAACTGCATATTTTTTTAGGATGGAGGATGGCCTTTCAATGTATTTCCAATCGATTTCAGATAGATGAATAATGCCGGACACACCCGGTTCTAATTCTACATTTGCCCCATAGGAGGTCACCTGGGTTATTTTTCCCTCTACTGTATTACCCAGGGCATATTTTTCTTCAATATTGGTCCAGGGGTCTGCCATGAGCTGTTTTAAGCCGAGCGACATCTTTCTTTCTTCTTTATTGATATCGAGTACTCTGACTTTTACTGTTTCATTTTCTGCTAAGACTTCCTGAGGTGTCCTGGTATAAGCCCAGGACATATCGGAAATATGCAATAAACCATTCAATCCCTCTTCTAATTCAATAAAAGCACCAAAATCCTTAATACTAATGACCTTTCCCTCAACTTCATCGCCGACACTATATCTTTTTTCCACTTCATCCCAGGGATTGGGATTTAATTGTTTTATGCTGAGAGATATCCTTTTCTGTTCTTTATTAAAATCTATAACCTTTACCTTAACTTCATCACCTTTCTGGATCAGACTCAGAGGATTTCTAATTTCCTTCCAGGTAATTTCAGAAAGATGCAGCAACCCTTCAATACCCCCGATATCTACAAAAGCACCGAAATCGGTAATATTAACCACTTTGCCATCTGAGATTTGCCCTACTTTCAGATTGGCTAAAGTTTTCTGTCTCATGGATTCTCTCTCTTTTTCCAAAGCTTCGCAGTGCGATAATACAACATTATTTTTTGCTTTATCCAGTTTTAGAATAAGGAAAGATAATTTTTTACCTACGTATTTCTCCAGGTCTTGTTCGGTAATAAATCTCTGCTCTACCTGGGACAAGGGCACAAAAGCTTTAACCCCTATATCTACCATCAGTCCATTGGAATTTTTTTCAATAACTTCACCTTCTATTGATTTCTTGTTCTTGAAGGCATTAAACAGCCGGTCCCATAAGGTTATATAACGGGCTCTCTCCCGGGATAGATGAATCTGTCCATTTTTTTCATCAACACGAACAATATAGACCTCAATTTCATCATCTATTTCCAGAGTGTGGTGTACTCTATGCTGGCTCTTTCCCAGCAAAGAATCTTCCTCAGTGGGGAGAAAACCTTCCATCTTATAGTTGATGTCAATATGGTATCCATCTTCCTCAACTTTAATAATCCTGCCTCGTACAACTTCCCCGCTCCTGATCTGCTTAAAGTCCTTCAATGAATCATTGAGCATTGTATCCATTTGCTCCGGACTTTGATTTTCTGTTCTTTCTTCAGGTGTATCATTTTGTTTTTCCATGGACTGGTAATCTCCTTCTTAATTCGTGTGTCAATATTATCACATATTTACTTATATTACTATTAATCACAATTTAGAGAAAATATACTTTTTTTGTTTCTAATCTTCAGCCGATAATTAAGTCTAATATTTTTATAATTGTTATTCAGGTCAATTTTCATCTTTTAACAAAGGACTTCTGATTGGAATTACTCTCTGTTCGGTTATAATGTAATCTACCGGAAAATCATTTTGGTCATGAGGTATCTGAGCTAAAATTTGCATTTCAAAAGCAAGTGCTACCGATATAGTGTCCTTTTTTAACTGACTAAGGAATCGGTCATAATATCCTCCTCCCCGGCCTAAACGATGACCCTGAAGTGTAAAGGCAACTCCGGGAACTATTATGAGATTTAAAATACTGGGAGGATAAATTCTGAAGAATTCTTTTCTTGGCTGCAGTATTCCTAAATAGCCGGTAGAAAGCTCTTTTTCAAAATCATTTAACAAAGAAGGAAGCATGGGCTGATCTCTCCGAATAATTAGGGGAACAAAAACTTTTTTTCTATCTTTTTGAGCAGTTTTTATAATTTCCTCGGTCTGCACTTCAGATGGAGTGGCAATATAGAGCATAATGTTGGTTGATTGTTGATATATATCTAATTTAAGCAAAGATTCTGTTATTTTTTTACTATTTTCCAAAATTATTTCCGGTGATAGTTTGCTTCTTTCACTTAAGAGCTTTTTTCTGATAGAATGTTTACTTAATCTGACCATAATAAATATACAGAAATAGAAATTGCCGACAGACAAACAATAACCCTGCTATGCCGCAAACAACAAGTTTTGAATCCGACCCTCAAACAGGTGGATATTTACCCGAATGCTTCATGCGTCCAGTTAATTAACATCGCTGTTAATTTTAGGCAAACCTTTCGGAAAACCACAGGCTTGCATTTCACACCCGGAGATCAATTTCCTTTTTGGAAAAGTGTTGGGTCAAAACTTATTCAGTTAGCGATCACAGCAGGGCAACTAATCTTATTTGCCTTGCAGTTACAATATAGCATATTTTTTATTTAAATGCAATTCACCTAAAATATTGCACTATCGGTATTTGCTAAAGGTCCAACTTTATATGAAGCTCCTTTAATTGCTCCGAGCTGACCTCAGAGGGCGCCCCGGTTAAAGGACAGGTAGCTTTTGCTGTTTTGGGAAAGGCGATTGCATCACGTATGGAAGATGCACCTGCCAACAGCATCACAATCCTATCCATTCCAAAGGCAATTCCTCCATGCGGCGGAGGACCATATTGCAATGCTTCCAGTAGAAAGCCGAATTTCTGTTCGGCCTCTTCGGCTTTTATTCCCAATAAATTAAATATTTTTTGCTGCAGCTCGGTACGGTGAATACGAATACTTCCTCCTCCAATTTCATTGCCATTCAGTACTAAATCATAAGCCTTAGAACGAACCTGATAGGGGTTACTTTCCAGCATAGCGATATCTTCATCTACCGGAGCAGTAAAGGGATGGTGCACTGAAGTATACCGTTTTTCGGTCTGAGAATATTCAAATAACGGAAAATTGGTTACCCATAAGAATTTATATTGCTCTTTTGGAATTATCTTTAAAGTGTTGGCAATTTTTATACGCAGCAAGCCTAACACTTGATTTACTTTTTCAGTGCTGCCGGCAGCTATAAAAACAAGGTCTCCCGGTTGGGCTTGCATCTCTTTTTTCAGCAATGCCGCTGTCTCTTCGGTAATGTATTTTTTTAAAGAGGACTGGAGTTCGCTTCCCTCCTTAAAACGAATAGAAATTAAGCCTCCTAATCCCAATGACTTTACAAAAAGATCTAAGTCATCAATATTTTTTCTGGAAAATTTTTCGGGCTGCTCAGTTTTAAGAGCACCAATTTTACCATTACCGGCCAGCACCTCTGAAAAAGGACTAAATTGGGTATCCTTAAAAAACTCATTTAGATTATGAATCTTCATGCCATATCTTAAATCAGGTTTATCAATACCATAATGCGACATGGCATCATCATAATCAAGTCTGGGGAAGGGTCTCTTAACCTCTGCCGAGAGAATTTCTTTAAATAGAGTTGCCATTAACTCTTCAATAAGGTTAAAGAGTATATCGCGGTCAATAAAAGACATTTCCATATCTAATTGAGTAAATTCCGGTGCCCGGTCAGCTCTTAAATCTTCGTCTCTAAAGCACCTCACTATCTGAAAATATTTATCAAAACCGCTGATCATTAGTAATTGTTTAAATAACTGCGGTGATTGGGGAAGGGCAAAAAATTTACCCGGATTTACCCGACTGGGAACAATGTAGTCTCTCGCACCTTCCGGTGTACTTTTCGTTAAAAATGGTGTTTCTATCTCTAAAAATCCTTTTTTGTTTAAAAAATTTCTAATTAATAAAGAGACTTTATGGCGCAGGATTATATTGTTTTTCATCTCAGTCCTTCTGAGGTCTAAATAACGATATTTTAAGCGGGCATCCTCACCTACATCGGAGTATTCGCTAATACTAAAAGGAAGTTGTTTGGACTGGCTTAGTATCTGCATTTCACTAATTCGGATTTCTATTTCGCCGGTTTTCATATTAGGGTTTATGGCATCCTTTCCTCTGAATGACACCTCTCCCTTGACCGCAATAACAAATTCATTACGAATGTTATGAGCCAGCTGATGTGCTTCTTTGGAAACTTTTGGGTCAAAAACAATCTGCGTTTTGCCCTCTCTATCCCTTAAGTCAATGAAAATTAGTCCGCCATGGTCTCGACGGGAATTAACCCATCCCATCAGGGTAACATTTTCTTCAATATTACCTTTATTCAATTCTCCGCAACTATGAGTTCTTTTCCATAATTTCATTTCATTTTGTTCTTGTTCTGATAAGGTCATTTCAGTCCACTCCTTGTTTTTAATATAAAGTTAAAAAAACGGTTTACAGTTTTCGAATCTCGGTTTTCAGATTAAAACAACTCTATTTCCGGCAATTAGCTGTTGTGATGGCCTCACCCGATTACTCCCACATCTTTCACATTTTTACTCGGGATCTCCTACCGCGCACTTCGCGCGATTCACGGCATACTGCGAGTTTACGGATAAATCTTATGCAGCATGCGCGGGAAGGCAATAGCCTCCCTGATATGGGGAAGATTGCAAATCCAGGCAACGGTTCTTTCAATTCCCAGACCAAAACCGGAATGGGGAACCGAACCATATTTCCTCAAATCTATATACCATTGATAATCTTCTTCCGGTAGTTGATGCTCTCTAATCCTGTCTTTAATCAGCTGATAATCATCTATACGTTCTCCGCCGCCAATTATCTCTCCAAACCCTTCAGGAGCAATTAAATCGGCTCCCAAAACCGTTTCGGGTCTTTCCGGATCAGGTTTCATATAGAAAGCTTTGCATTTAGTTGGAAAATGGTGAATAAAGACAGGACGGTCATAATACTTAGAAACGATGGTCTCATCTTCTCCGGTAAGGTCATCTCCCCACTGAGTGGAACTGCCATGCTTTTGTATTATCTTAATCGCATCATCATAGGATAAGTAAGGAAAGGGTGATTGCACTTTTTCCAACAATGAGACATCCCTTTCCAATATTTTTAATTCTAAGGGACAAGCCTGCAAAACATGCTGTACAATGGCAACGACCAATTCTTCCTGCAGCTGATTATTATCTTCAAAGCTAAAATAGGCGGCCTCCGGTTCCACCATCCAAAATTCCATCAGATGTCTCCTCGTTTTGGACTTCTCTGCCCTGAAGGTGGGACCAAAACAATAAACTTTACCAAAAGCCATAGCTGAAGCTTCATTATACAATTGACCGCTCTGGGTTAAATAAGCTTTGTCTTCAAAATAATCGGTTTCGAAAAGCGTTGTCGTTCCCTCACAAGCAGCGGGAGTCAGTATAGGAGATTCAATTAGATAAAACCCTCTTTGCTGTAAAAAATGGTGGATTGCTTTTACGATTTCAACTCTGATTCTTAAAATGGCATTTTGCCTTTGGGTCCTGAGCCAAAGATGCCGATAATTCATCAGAAAAGCTACTCCATGTTTTTTAAGAGAGATAGGATAGTCTTCCTGAGCATTTTGAACCACCCGAATAGTCTTGACCAGCATTTCATATCCGCTGGGCGCTCTCTGCTCCTTTTTTATAACCCCTTCCACTACAATAGACGATTCGTAATGCAACTCATCTAATAGATTAAAATATTGTTCTTCCATCTCACTTTTTATCAGCGTTCCCTGTAAAAACCCTGTTCCATCTCGAATAACCATGAATTTTATTTTTCCACTGGAGCGTTGGTTATAGAGCCACCCTTTGATACAGACATGTTCTGTATCATGTTTTCCTACCTCCGATATTGAAATCACTTCCATAAACTATCTTCCTCCTTATTTCCAAAAAAGATAACATAATGATGGGTTTTAAATTTTATTCTTTAAAATCAGTGATTTAAGATGGAATAAAATATTTTTTAAGGAGACTGTCTCCTGAGTCCCTTCCTCCATGTCTTTAATTAATACCGCATTCTCTTTTAATTCGTCGGGACCTAAGATAAGTACATAGGGAATCTGTAACTTGTTAGCCATTCTCAATTGGGCTTTTAAGCTTTTTCCTAAAAAATCCATATCGGCAGCAACACCTGCTGATCTTAGCTGGTTGGCAATTTCAAGGGCAGTATTAACTCCATCCTGGCCGGTTACCGCAACAAAGACCTTAATTCCTCCCCATAAAGGGATTTCAATATTTTGTTTGATTATGGTCATTAAAACTCTTTCCATACCGGCGGCAAAGCCGACTCCCGGGGTAGGTTTGCCGCCAAGTTCTTCTGCCAGATAATCGTACCTTCCCCCACCACATATGGCATTTTGCGCACCTAATTCCCCTGAGATAATTTCAAAAGCAGTTTTAGTATAATAATCCAATCCTCTTACCAGAAATGGGTTAATCTGATAGGTAATACCGAGTTTATCGAGATATACTTTTAAGGCATCAAAATGTGCAGCACAATCCCGGCACAGATATTTAAAGATCGAAGGGCATTTTCCGACAATTACCCGGCACTGTTCTTTTTTGCAATCGAGTATCCTGAGCGGGTTTGTTTCATAGCGTAACTGACAGTCAGCGCATAATTGAGCTTTTTTTTCTCGAAAATAATCTCTCAGAGCATCTAAGTATTTTGGCCTGCATTGCTTACAGCCTACACTGTTCAAGTGCAGGGTTAGGTCAGTTAGCCCTAATTTTTGAAAAATGAAGAGCGCGGCAACGACTATCTCTGCATCAATGATCGGTAAAGGTGAACCAATAGCTTCGGCACCGAATTGATGGAACTGTCTGAATCTGCCTGCCTGCGGTTTCTCACTGCGAAACATACTTTCTATGTAGAATAGTTTAGTTAAAGGATTTTCTCTGCTCAGGTTGTGTTCCAGATAAGCCCTAATTACCGGGGCAGTACCTTCCGGCCGCAAGGTAAGGCTTCGCCCTTTTTTATCGGAAAAAGTAAACATCTCTTTGGCCACTATATCTGTGGTCTCTCCAATTCCCCTTACAAATAATTCGGTATATTCAAAAACAGGCGTCCTTATTTCCCGATAACCAAAGTTTTGCAACACCTCTTTTATGATATTTTCCAGATAATACCAGTAATCTATCTGTGCAGGGAGTATATCATTGGTTCCTTTTGGTACTTGTACTAACAATTTTCGCTCCTTTGAATAGGATATGTTTCGGTTATCCGTTGTCAGCTGAAACGGTTTTCATTTTCTGGTTTTCAGGTTAAATTTTTGCGGGCAGCAGAGCATGATATTACCACACCCCCTCCGGCCGCTCGCAATGACAGAAGAGAGATAGTATTCAGTTTTCGGTTAAGACAGCTTAAAATTATTAAAGATTTGAAATGCGAGTAAGAACAATCAGCAATCTGTCAATAAGCTGAAAGGAAATTAGCTAATTAAATAAAAAACCCTGATAATATTGTACAAATAATACTATCAGGGACGAAAATTACTTTTCGCGGTGCCACCCCTATTGAATGGACTCGAGTCAACATTCCGCTCTTACTTTTAACGCATTGTTACGAACAGATTTGTAGATACTATTATAATCTTGCTACCTATTGATTGGGAGACGTCATTCGATTGCTTGGTTAGCAATCTACTTTCTCCTGCAAATCTATTAACATTTAAATCCGATATAATTAAAGTACAAATTATGGTGATATTTTAACCAATCGACCTCCTAATGTCAAAATATTATAAAGGCATCGATATTTATTTAATATTTTTATTTTAAATATACATACTTTTCATATCTTAATGCGACAGAACATAACTGGTATCCCTTGCTCTGTATAAAGCTGTTTCTCTATCGATTATATGATTACGGAATAATTTCCGCAGAGATTGGTCCATTGACTGCATCCCGTACTGCTGAGAGCTCTGTATGGTCGCCGGGATTAAATGAATCTTTTCTTCACGTATAATATTTCTTATAGCCGGAGTAGCTACCATCACCTCTACTGCCGGCACTCTCTTGCTCTGATCGATATTAGGCAATAAAGTCTGAGAAATAACCCCCTGTAAAGACTCGGCTAATTGGATTCGGATTTGTCTTTGCTGGTGAGGGGGAAACACATCGATAATACGTTCGATAGTCTCAGCGGCACTATTGGTATGAAGAGTTGAAAATACTAAATGGCCTGTTTCGGCAGCGGTAACGGCCATAGATATCGTTTCTAAATCTCTCATTTCCCCAACTAATATGACATCCGGGTCTTCTCTTAAAGCACTTCTTAGAGCAAGGGAAAATGACCTGGCATGCAAGCCAACCTCTCGCTGATCAATGATACAATTTTTGTGCTGATGAATAAATTCAATAGGGTCTTCAATGGTAATAATATGTAGATTATCTCTTTCATTGATTATATCAATCAGGGTAGAAATAGTTGTCGATTTACCGCTCCCGGTAGGTCCGGTAACAAGAACCAATCCTTTCGCTTTTTTAGTAAAATCTGCCAGTCCAAGGGGAAGTTCTAATTCTTCCAAACTTTTAATCCTTTCCGGAATCAAACGAAATGCCCCGGCTAATCCACGTCTATGCATAAACACATTTGCCCTAAAGCGGGCAACATTCAAAATCTCTAAAGAAAAATCTATATCCTTTAATTCTTCAAGTTTTTTTATCTGCTCTTTACTCAGAACGCTGTAAAGCATCTCGTTAACTTCAATATCTTCTAAAGCGGGATAATTTAGTTGAGAAAGCAAACCGTTTACTCTAATGGTAGGCGGAGCACCGACTGTCAAGTGTAGGTCGGAAGCTTCTGCATCTCGAGTAATTCTTAGCAACTCTGTAATTTTCATTCTAAACCTCATTTAAATATTTTTAAAAAAAGAAATTTTTGGAAGCTAAGTTCATTTAAAATCATTATTGAATATCTCTTTTTAATTCTTCAGCTTTATCTATTTTTTCCCAAGTAAACTCTTCGTTTTCTCGGCCAAAATGTCCATAGGCAGCGGTCTTCTTATAGATAGGTCTTCTTAATTGTAAATGGTCAATAATAGCAGCAGGTCTTACATCGAAATGTTTTTTAATCAATTGTATAATCTGTGATTGGGGGATTCTCTCTGTCTGAAAGGTATCGATCATTATGGAAACCGGGTTTGCTACTCCAATAGCATAAGCCAACTGTACCTCACACTTATCAGCAATTCCGGCAGCAACAATATTTTTGGCAATGTATCGAGCAGCATAACTGGCTGAGCGGTCAACTTTGGTAGGGTCTTTCCCGGAGAATGAACCGCCTCCGTGTCGGGCAGTGCCACCATAAGTATCAACAATAATTTTCCTGCCGCTAAGACCGGTATCGGCCTTAGGCCCTCCAATAGTAAATCTGCCGGTAGAATTTATATAGTATTTAGTATTTTCATCAAGATATTTTTGGGGAATTACCTCAGCAATTACTTTTTCTTTAATGTCTTTTTGTATAGTTTCTATATCTACTTTAGGATTATGCTGGGCTGCAATCACTATTGCCTCTATCCGGGCCGGGGCTCCATCTATATATTGCACCGTTACCTGGGATTTTCCATCCGGTCTTAGATAGGGAATAATCTTGTTTTTTCTAACTTCCGCTAAACGATAGGTTAGCTTATGAGCTAATGATATCGGTAAAGGCATTAATTCCGGTGTTTCTCGACAGGCATAGCCAAACATCATACCCTGATCTCCCGCTCCGGTAACGGCAAATTTATTTTTTTCCGGATTAATATTTTCTTCCCGTATTTCAAAAGCTTTATTAACGCCAATAGCGATATCCTTGGCTTGCTCGTCAATAGAAGTCAACACGGCACAGGTATCGCAATCAAAACCATATTTTGCTCTAGTATAACCAATCTCCCTGACTGTGTCTCTGACAATCTTCGGAATATCAACATAAGCCGAAGTTGTAATCTGACCGGCAACTAAAACAAGCCCTGTAGCAACCAAAGTCTCTACAGCCACCCTGGCCTCAGCATCTTGAACATAAATGGCATCTAATACAGCATCAGCAATCTGATCGGCAACTTTATCAGGGTGTCCCTCCGTAACAGATTCAGACGTGAACAAATAATTATTTTGCAATAGACCGAGCCTCCTTATATTCTTATCGGTAGAATATGTCCCTAAAATAACAGTTAATACTATAACATTTAAATCCTACTAAAGTAAACTAATTTAAATTATTATTTAATATTTAGCTATTTCTCCATTTTAAGGTCAGCGATTTATTGAGCTCATCGCTGCTTAATCCTTCGTATTGGGCGTAGTATTTAAGGACTTTGTCAGTATAACCACTGGGAATTCTGATATCCTCTGAAATAAACCCCTGTACCCTGCTCGGCCCGTAATTGTAGGCAGTTAGGGCTAATTTTAAATCTCCGAAGTCATTGTAAAGTGTAGATAGATAATGTATCCCGATTTTTATATTCTTTTCCGGATTTAACAATGTCTCCTCCGCCCCATCCCAATTAATCCCAAGGTGAGGAGCCAATTTACGAGCGGTCATAGAGCTAACCTGACATAATCCATAAGCACTGGCGCTAGAGATAGAATCTACCTTGAAATTACTTTCTACCTTAATCAGGGCACAGATTAAGAATGGATTAAATTCATAATTCAAGGCAGTTTCATAAATATACTTAGCTATTTTAGATACGGTTTCAGCCTTTAGCTGTTTATTATTACTGGAAACAATTCCTTTAATTCGATTTAAATAAGATACCGTTTTGTTTACATCAAACACCTTTTCTTCCAGCTCTTGCAGTTGATTATATATTTCGGTAAGCTCTTCCTTGGTTATGCTGTCTTCTAAATAGTTGTGTATTTGATTACCTATAACCCATAATTTATGATTTTGTTCTTCAATCTGCTCTTTCAAGTCTTTATTTTCCATTTGCACTTCATTATATGTTTGATTTAACTCGCCAATCGACTTAACAAGTCGTCGATATTGCCACTGGCTATAGATTAAAGAGACTAAAAGTAATAAAACTAAAGCAATAGTGAAGTATTTGGTAAAACTGCCATATCTAAAATCATTATTTTGGCCTATCTTGCCATTTTCTTGTTTATTACTTATCTGTTCCATACCTTTTCCTCTATTCTTTATCTGACTTGAGCAGCGGTAATCTATCTTATTTTACTACCCGGAGATATTTCTTTATCGGTAGTCAAAAGAACAACCTGTTCCCCTTCTGACGCGGCTAAAAGCATTCCTTGCGAGCGAATGCCTCTAATAGTGGCAGGTTCTAAATTGAATACTACTACAATATTCTTACCAATTAGTTCTTCGGACAGATAAAATCCTTTTATACCGGCAATTAAGGTTCTGGTCTCAGACTTAAAATCAACTTCTATTTTTAATAGCTTACTAGTTCCCGGGACGTCTTCTGCTGAGATAATTTTACCTACTCGCAAATCCAATTTTTGAAATTCTTCCATAGATATGGTTGGTACTTCATTATTTTTATTATCGGCTTCCATAGTTACTCTCCCTACGCTATCCTTTCTTTCTGCATTTTCTGCAGATGTACTTTTTTTCATTTCCTCTATTCTGGGGAATAAATTAGCACCGGGATTGACTTTAGTGCCAGGTTCCAGAATCCCCCAGTTAGCATGTTCCGGTATCTTCATATTTTCCAGGTTTTCTTTAATTCCTAACTGATCCCACATTTTCAGAGCCGTTACAGGCATAAAGGAATACACTAAAATAGATATTATCCGTAATGACTCAGCAAGATTATATAACACCTGTTCTAATCTTTCCTTTTTGTGCGTATCCTTACCTAATACCCATGGTTCGGTCTGGTCTATATATTTATTGGTTCTTCTGACCAATGACCAGATACTCTCTAAGGCAAGGTTAAAAGATACTTGCTCCATACTTTCTATAACCTGCTCCACCGTTTCTTCAGCCCGATTTTGTAATTCGCTATCGAGCAATTCAGTACTTGCCGATGGAACAGGGATGCTCCCATTACAGAACTTGACAATCATAGCTATAGTACGGCTGAGTAAATTACCCAGGTCATTGGCTAAATCATAATTAATCCTCTGAATGAGCAATTGTCGAGAATAATTCCCATCTTGGCCAAAGGAGAGTTCTCTCAATAAAAAATAACGAAAGGCATCGGCACCAAATTCTTCGGCAACTTGATAAGGGTCAACCACATTCCCTTTTGATTTAGACATTTTGTCGCCTTCAATAGTCCACCAACCGTGGGAATAGACAATTTTAGGGGGCTCAATATCTGCCGCCATCAGCATGGTAAACCAGATAATGGTATGAAACCTTAAAATATCTTTACCGATTAGATGCATCACTTCCGGCCAATAGAAATTAAACTTATCCTCATTAACACCATAACCGGCTACTGTGAGATAATTAATTAAGGCATCAAACCAGACATAAACTACATGGTTTGAATCAAAAGGAACATCAATTCCCCAATTGAGGCTAGTTTTAATTCTGGTAACACTCTGGTCTTTTAATCCTCGCTTTACAAAACTAACAATTTCATTCTTTCTTGATTCTGGTTTGATGCAATCAGGATGAGATTCAATATGTTGCAATAGACGGTCCTGATAGTTGCTCATCTTAAAAAAATAGCTTTCTTCATGGAATTTTTCCACCGGTCTGCCGCAATCAGGACAGACATCTCCTTCTACCTGACTTTCCGGCCAAAAAGTTTCACAGGGCACACAATACCACCCTTCATATTCACCTTTATAAATATCTCCTTTTTCGTATAAACGTTCAAATATTTTTTGAACTACTAATTTATGCCGTTGCTCAGTAGTACGTATAAAATCATCCGGTTTAATATTTAGGATAGGCCAGAGATTTTTAAATTTTAGCACTACGCTATCAGCCAGTTCCAGGGGGGTCATTCCCTGCTGCTCGGCTGCTTTGGCAATTTTTTGTCCATGCTCATCAGTGCCGGTAGCAAACAAGACATCGAAGCCGGTTATCCTTTTAAACCTGGCCATGGTATCTGCCGCAATTGTAGTGTAGGCATGCCCAATATGCGGAACATCATTCACATAATAAATAGGAGTGGTAATGTAAAAGGCTTTTTTCTTATTGTCCATGATTAATTTTGCATCCTTTCCCCAGATGATTTTTTAAATATTTTACTCTTTGATTTTGTTATTAAATCTATTTATCTTTAAATTCTAAAATCTTTTCGTAAACCCACTTTTTAGGAATATGATACTCTACAGCGATTAAAGATACAATGTCTTTATGGTAGTATCCTTTTTTTAGGTAATTATTAATCTTTTTTATTAACTCATTATCCTCTGCCGGGCCATCTTTGAGGCAAGAAACTGATTTTTTCCGACGGGTCGGTAGTCCCTCCAGAACCAGAGTTATCTCACCTTTAATCTCTTTGGAATTAACATAATCAATTACTTCCGTTAATGTTCCCCTTATTATTTCTTCAAATATTTTGGTTAGTTCCCTGGTCAAAACAATCCTTCGGTCCCCCAATATCTGCCTAATAATAAGAAGGGTATCTTTTATACGATGCGGGGTTTCATAGCAAACTATAGTTCTGTGCTCTTCTTTTAACCTGGTAAAATATTTTTCTTTATCCGCTCTTCTTCGGGGAACAAATCCCTCAAAGACAAAACTATGCATAGCAAAGCCCGAAACTACCAGTGCGGCGGTCAGTGCCGAAACTCCCGGAATAGGTATAAGAGAGATATTGTTTTCTATGGCTTTATTAATTATCACATAACCCGGGTCACTTAACCCGGGCATTCCGGCATCCGATACTAAAGCAACATCCTGCCCTTTTTTCAGTAATTGAACTATGTATTCGGTTTTCTTTTGGGAACTGAATTCGTGGTAACTGATAATCGGTTTTTCAATCTGATAATAGTTTAACAATATTTTGGTATGACGAGTGTCTTCTGCTGCAATTAAGTCTACTTTCTTTAAAGTCTCCAGGCAACGCAAGGTAATATCTTCCAGATTACCGATAGGAGTACCGCAAATATATAGTTTGCCGATTTTTTTTTCCATAAAAGCCTTTTAGAAAAGTTATCAGTTTATAGTTTTCAGTCATTAAGGAATTAATATTAAGCAAGTATTTTAAATATTTTTTAGTTGCGAATATGATAATATACTATCGTAAGAATTGGTTTTCAGCTTAACAAAACGCTTTCTACGAACAAAAAACTAAAAATGCTGTACTTATTTTATATATTATTGTTAATTTTTTTCAGATTAATATTTTCGCACCTATAAAAAATGGGGAGGCAGAACTTGAAGCTCCGCTCCTCCTTCTTTTCTTGCCTCCAAAAGAAATCTTTTGGCCTGCATACCTTTTTTGGTATAAATAAATTGTAATATTTTTGGCTCCAGACAGTACTTTTTTAAGGTAGTGATTATTGAAATTAGCGTATCTGCCCGGTGTATCAAATATAGCCTGCCACCCTTTTTTAAAAGATAGCTGCTTATTTTCATGAGTCCATTTAAATCAATATTCAATTCATGCCGGGCTATCAATTGTTCATTATCAGAGCTACTTTTCCCTCTGCCAAGAGGGATATAAGGGGGATTGACCGTAACGATATCAAAATATTCACCAGAGAAATTTTCTTTCAGATTTTTTATATCCCCCTGCAGAATAAAAATATCTTGCTCTAAGTTATTTAAAGATACGTTTCTCTTGGCTAAAGAGGCCAGCTTTTCCTGAATTTCAATTCCGTAAATAATATTATTTTTTTGGGGTCGGTAGATCAGGAGGGGGATAATCCCGCAGCCGGTGCCTAAATCTATTACCCTTTCCTTGTTTTTAATCTTAATGAATTGAGCCAGCAAAAGAGAATCGATAGAAAAGCAGTAACTATCTTTATTCTGAATAACCTTCAATTGGTATGGACCTAACGATTCAACTATCTCTCTCGGGTGTAGCTTTACTTTCTGCATTTTGTGTTTCTCTTTTTCTTATCTGAGTATAACTCTTTTCCCATTCATCTATAGGAATTTTAACCCTATTCTTAATATGTTCATTATCCTCTTTTTCTAATGTTTCAATAATCATATATCTGCTCAATATATTAACTTCTACTACTTTCCCATCTTTGCCTTCATTATTTTTTATGTGGCTATTCAGTTTGGGGTATTTTTTTAATTCTTCTGCATAGAATTGTGCTTCAAAATTCAGACAACACTTCAACCGCCCGCATGTACCTGAAATCTTAGAAAGGTTCAAAGCTACGCTCTGCATTTTAGCCACATTAATGGGAACCGGTTTAAATTCATTTAAAAAACAGGTACAGCATAAAGGCCTTCCGCAAATACCCAACCCGCCTACCATCTTTGCCTTATCTCTTACCCCTACCTGTTTTAGCTCTATCTTAGTCTTTAACTGTAATGCAAGGTCTTTAACTAGTTCCCGAAAATCTACACGATTATCAGCATAAAAATAAAAAATGAGCCTACTTTTATCAAACAGGTATTTACTATGAATAAGGTGCATATCTAATTGATATTTATTGATATTTTCCTGGCAAACATCATGGGCTTCTTGTTCATCAGCCTGAATTTGCATCCATTTATCGATGTCAGCTTTTGTCGCTTTACGAACTATCCTTTTGAGAGGCTCTTTTAACTCTTCCGGTTCAAGAAACAAGACCGGTGTTGCTACCTTTCCTATATCCAATCCTAAGGAAGTTTTTACCACACAATGGTCACCTATTTCTAAAACATGCTTTCCATATGTAAAATAATAAATAAAATTCGAGTTCCGAAACTGAATTCCAATAACACTGGGCATTGTCAATCACCTATCTGCAAAATAAAGTTTTCTAATAATATTTTGGGATTAATATATTTTTCCATCTTTTCAGGTATTTGGGTCAAATAATCTAAAATAGCGATTATCCTTTCTTCGGAATAAAATTGGGCAAAGTCTTTTATCTTATCAATCCTCTCCGGAAAAGATAAGGTATTCTGCGGCAGCCCTAACTGTAGAAAGAGTATATCCCGAAACCAGAGAATCATTACTTCGGTAAAATCTAAAAAGGAATCTGTGATGTCTTTTATTTCTTTTTCACCGGTAGAAAAAAAATAGCTAAACGGCTGTTCCGATTTTGCCTTTAAAACCCAATCTATATATTTATTTTTTTCTTCCGAACCCCGGCCCATTCTGTTTGATATCTCTTTCTGTTCCGCCTTTTTTAAGGGTTGGAAAGAAATTCTGTGGCAACGGGAAAGAATGGTAGGTAAAAGGTTTTCGGGCACTGAGGTAATCAAGATTAATACCGCATAAGAGGGTGGTTCTTCTAATATTTTTAAGAGAGAATTGGAGGCAGCGAGGGTCATTTTATGAGCATCACTTATAATAAATATCTTTTTTCTGTTTTCTAAGGGACGCCAATAAATTGTCTCTTTTATTTCTCTAATTTGCTCTATGGTAATTACTGAATTAAGCGGTGAAATGGTATGGAAATCAGAATGAATACCTTTTTCAGTCTTCAAGCAGTTTGAACAATAATTACATGGATCATATTTTTCAGGCAAATTAAGACAGTTTACAGCCTTAGCAAAGCTTATAGCCACCGTTTTTCGCCCGGTTCCTTCCGGACCGGTAAAAAGATAGGCATGTCCTATTCTGCCAAATCTTATTAAGTTTTTTAGTATTTGAATGGGCTTTTCCTGCCCAACTACAGCATCGAAATTAATCATAATAAGAACTAATGAACTAACCTGTATTCAATTATTTTAAAGGTTTAAAATAACTTCTTTTTTATATTTAAGAGAAAGATGCGTGCCAATTAGACCAATGATATCCTTTAATATCAAGGAGATATCGCGATTGGCATCAATTATTTTTATTCTATCAGGGTTTTGTCGTGCAATCTGATAATACCCATCTCTGACCCTTTCTAAGAATAATTTACCATTTACTTCTTTTTTTTGCAGAAATTCATCCTCAAAACGTAATTCCGTACTTTTACTGAGGGTAGTAGCGCGTTTTAAGCCGATTTCGGTATCTACATCCAGAAATATGGTTAAATCCGGAATGATTCCTTCTATAGCAATACTATTAAGGTATTCGATTATATCCATATCAATTCCACGCCCAAATCCCTGATAGGCGATGGTAGAATCAAAGTATCTATCACATATTACTATTAAGCCTTTTTCCAATGCAGGTTTAATATTGATTCTAACATTTTCGGAACGGGAGGCCGCAAACAGCAATAATTCCGCCTTATAGCCCAAACCTTCATTCTCTCTTTCTAATAATATTTTACGGATTTTATCACCTGCTGAAGTTCCACCCGGCTCCTTAGTTACCAGCGCATGAAAGCCATTCTTTAAAAAGATATGGTATAATTTATGAGCCAAAGTAGTTTTCCCTGAGCCTTCAAATCCTTCCAATGTGACAAAATACCCCTTTTTCATTTTTTCCTTTCTGGTTTTGTTCTACCAATAATAGTATTATTTATCAAAAAAATCCTAAGATTACCTTTAGAGGGGACTTTCAGGATAAACAGATATGTATAGAGATTATATCTCAATTACTGAAAATAGGCAAAAAAGCGATAAATAGCAAAGAGATTATATAGTTTTATATTTTATATTTAGCTAGTTATTCTTACCGAGAGTAATAATTTTTCCTGGGACTCAATAGTTTGATTAAAATTATCCCACCGACAAAGCCGCCGATGTGAGCAAACCAGGCAACTCCCGCGCCCCCTCCGGATAATGATACTTCGGTTAACCCGTATAAGAATTGATAAATAATCCAGAGTCCCAAGAAAAATATTGCCGGTAACTTCACCAGTCTAATAAAAAACCCAAAAAATACCAGGGTAGTTATTCTGGCTCTGGGGAAAAGAATCAGATAAGCACCTAAAACCCCGGCTATAGCACCGCTTGACCCGATCATTGGTACGGTAGAATTAGGGCTGACTATTATTTGCCCTAAGGCCGCAAAAATACCTGATAGAACATAAAAAATAATAAAACGTAATTTCCCTAAAAAATCTTCCACATTATTGCCAAAAATCCAGAGGTAGAGCATATTACCGGCGAGATGTACAAGACTACCATGCATAAACATAGAAGAAAATACTGTTAACTGAATAGGAGTGGAGACAGATGGAACTAAAGATACTCCTTTAGTAATCTCATAGGGGATTAATCCATAGGAATAAACAAAGTAATGCAGGTCCTTTATCATAAAAAATTGATAGAAGTAGACCAAACAATTCAACAGTATAATTATTATGGTTATTATTGGAACTCTTTTCGTCGGTATTTCATCCCGTAAGGGTAACATTTATTGATTGCCTTCTCTTATTTTGAAATATGTTGACCTTTTATTATAGTATGATAAATACGGATAGCTATTAATAATCTTATATCCTACTCTTACCGGCTACCGGGGGAAGCTTCCGCTGGGCTAAGCAATTATATTACTAGTATATCAGAATTAAATTAAACGTAGCAGGGATTTTTTATTATATGGTTAAATCTACTTCAAGCCCTTTGCTTAAAATAATAATACCGGTATCTTTACCTTGCTCTAAACTACCTTTTTTATTAACTCACTATTAAGTGTAATCTAAGAAATACCCACTAAAACTTACACTAATTAAATATTAAAAATTGGAGATTGAAAGTGGACTTTTATCATGATTTGATTTATTCGGATTGCTAAAATCGTAACGATATTTGTTGTTAGTCATAATGCCGTATATATTGCATTGCAGATTAAATGAGTTGTAAAGACTTATATCCAAACAAAAATATATTCCTTAACAAAAAAGCTGTTCCAGATAAATTATTCCTAAAGCATATAATCAGATACTGTCAAATCTTGTGGATAGACAAATTCACATTCTTTGGAATATTAACTATTATACTGCTTTCTCCGCCAGCTCTCCATACTGAAATTTCCTACCCTCCAACAAGTAGAATCATTTAATATTCCCAAATCCACCGCCAGTTTTTTCAGCCTCCTGTGTAAGTTTGAAAACCATGCTCAGATTTGCCTTTCGGGATCCGCAGCACTTGGTCCGTACGTACGGTGGCAAAAGTTGACTCTATTGGGCTAGTCGTCCGGATATGCATCCAGTGCAGAGCTGGGAAATCATAGAAGGTAAAGAAATCTTCTTCCCATTCCAGAGCCTATTGCAGCATCATACGGACTCCTTACTATATCCAGCTGCTCTAATTGTGACCAGATTTCACTTTTTTCTGCGCAAAAGTCCTTTTCTTATATATACTGTTCTCTAAACATATCCTCTCTTATTTGGAAATATTTTTGTTAACTTGTACCTTCCATTAAGGATATGCTTTTTCATCCTATTGTCCACAACTTTTAATTATAACTCGCTTATAATTAAAAGCATGTAGGTATTGTATTGCTATAATCCTATTTGCTCAACAATTTCCTTAAATTCATCTATCGTAATCAATGTCTTTTTCTGTATACCAAGCTGTTTTACCTTACTTAATATCTGAAGCACTTTCTCATCACTTGCATTTTTTATACCTAATTTCTCTAAATGATAGATAACAGATAATTTTCCACTCTTCTTGCCAAGTACAACATTACCGGTTCGACCAAAGATACTCGGATTTGTTGCAAACATGGCTAAAGGATTTTTAACAACCAGATCAACTCCTATTCCTGACTCTCTTGTATAATTCCTTTTGCCAACAATAGGTTTATTATCAGCACATTCAATTCCCGTGATATCTTGCATGTATCGGCTTAGTGGAAGCAGCTGTTCAATCTGGTAATTATTTTTGATACCAAGCAGCATATAAAGCGATGTAATAATTTCTTCTAAAGCCGCATTACCGGTTCGTTCTCCAAGACCGTTTATGCAGGTATGTGCCACCTGAGCACCGGCATTGATGCCGGCAATTTCTGTAGCAACAGCCATGCCAAAATCATTATGGGTATGAATCTCTACAGGTAAGTTTGTTAATCTTTTAAATTTTTTAACTAGGTACTGAATAGCTTCGGGAAGTGCACAACCCATAGTATCTACAACACCAATGGAATCCGGATTGGAATTTTTCATAAGGTTAGTTAGTAGATTTTCTATGTCCTCTTCTCTAGCACGGGTAGTATCGTAAGGAAAATAAACAGTATAAAGACCAGCTTTTTTTGCATAGTTAATAATATCTACACTCTTTTCCAGCACGGTTTCCCAAGTCCAGTTGAACTGATATTTTAGTTTAGGATATCCAATGGGTATCTCGAGTACAACTCCATCTGCCCCACATTCAACTGCTTTATCAATATCCTTTTCAAGGGCTCTGGCAAAAGTAAATATTTTGGATTTTAGACCTAACTTACTGATTTCTTTAATAGCCTTCTCATCTTCTTCTGATACTGCCGGCATACCTGCTTCAATCCTTTCTACGCCCACTTTATCCAGACCCTTGGCAATCTTTATTTTCTCATCTTTAGTTAATACAACCCCAGGGGTCTGTTCACCGTCTCTGAGTGTAGCATCGTGGATTTGAATCGGTAAGGAAAGGCCTATTTGTTCTCTAACTTCATCAATAAAGTTATAGGGACTAACCCACCATTCATCTTTTTTATGATACTGATAACTCATAAGTTATACTCCTTATTAAATATTAAGATATAGCGAAACACCCTGTAGCTTGCCGCAGGGTGCTTCATTCATCTTGACTTTTCCCCAATTTTATCCTTATCACCAAGAAATACTTTTCCTGAAGAAAAGACATAATCCCCTCCCAAAATTGTCTTCAGCCTGGACAAGCTACAAACCTACACTAATGGCCTGAAAAATCTCCTAAACGAAGGAACCCTTTTGGAACGAAAGTAAATTCATTTAATCTTTTATTAAAAAATCACTGTTAATAAATCGAAGATAAAATCTAGTATAGCCCTGTCTATTATAAGTGAAATAGACAGAACCCCCACTAAGGAGGTTCTGTCTATGGTCAGTCAGGCTCCTCGGGTAGGATTCGAACCTACAACCCTCCGGTTAACAGCCGGATGCTCCACCGTTGAGCTACCGAGGAATAATGTGAAATTTATTATAATCTATAAAAGAGCAAAGGTCAATCACAATTATATGTTTTTTATTAAGATAATGAAATTTTTTCGTTATATCTATAATACTTTTCTCAGATTATTCTAAGTAATCTCTCAGTTTTTTACTGCGGCTAGGATGTCTAAGCTTCCTAAGTGCTTTGGCCTCAATCTGTCTGATTCTTTCCCTGGTAACACCAAATTCTCGCCCAACCTCTTCCAGTGTATGCGGATGCCCGTCGGCAATACCGAACCTTAACTGTAAAACGCGTTTTTCCCGAAAAGTCAATGTCTTCAAAACATCTTCCAGTTGTTCTTTTAAGAGAGTATGGGAAGCAATTTTTGGCGGAGCCGGGGAATCTTCATCTTCGATAAAATCTCCCAGATGGCTATCATCCTCTTTGCCAATTGGGCTTTCCAAAGAAACCGGTTCCTGCGCAGTCTTAATAATCTCCTTTATTTTTTCAAGAGGCAATTCCATTTTTTCAGCAATCTCTTCCAAGGTAGGATCTCTTCCCAACTCCTGTAGAAGAAGCCTTGATGTGCGCACTAATTTATTGATGGTTTCCACCATATGTACCGGCACCCTGATAGTCCTAGCCTGATCTGCAATAGCCCTGGTTATGGCCTGCCTGATCCACCAGGTAGCATAGGTGCTAAATTTGTATCCGCGCCGATAATCAAACTTTTCCACTGCCCGGATTAAGCCCATATTCCCTTCCTGGATCAAGTCTAAAAAAAGCATGCCCCTACCCACATAGCGCTTGGCTATACTGACTACCAATCTCAAATTAGATTGTACTAGTATTTTTTTAGCCTCTTCATCACCGGCCTCCATACGTTTAGCTAATTCAACCTCTTCATCAGCGGTTAATAATCTTATTTGACCGATTTCTTTCAGATACATCTTTACCGGGTCATCGAGTTCAATGCCCCTGCCAATAGCCAAGTCTGTGGCAGTCTTTTTAGTAGAAATAGCCTGAATGCCTTTTTTCTTTGCTTTTTCTTTTTCAGCACTATAACTATCTTCTTCTTTATCTTCTTCATCGACAACATCAACACCATATTTACTCAAAGTGTCGTATAAATCCTCAATCTTATTAATATTCAAGATATCATCATCAAGATAGGTTTCAATCTCTTGAAATGTAAGGTAAGTTTTTTCCATACCTTTTTCAATAAGCTTATCCATCTCTTTTTTCTTAGCCATTTTTATTGCACCTCTATCCTGATATTTAAATAATAGACACCTGCGCCTTATGAGCAGGATTTTTCGTTAGATTTAATTTTATGCCATTTTCTTTATTTTCTCTAATATATTTTGGTATTTCAGCAGTAACTCCGGGTTAACCTCTCTATTGCCCTTTTCTTCTTTTACTATTCTGCCTTTAACCTGATCCAATTCCCGTTTAAGCTTGTGAGTTTTAATAGCCCTGATTGAACGTTCCAGTGCAGCAGAATCTAAGGAAACAATATCTTTGAGCATGATTTGAGATAATAGATTAATTATTTCCGGTTTTTCTATTTGGTCAATCACTTTTTGCAAAGAAATTTTTTCGCCTTTTTCAAAAAGATCAATAATAATAGCAACAATGGCTTGATGTTCAGTCACAGAAAAATCTTCAATCTCTAACTCAGAAACAACTCTTTCTAACCCTTCTTTTTTTTGCAGCATACTGCCGATTAAAATTTTCTCTGCATTAACATGAGTAGATTCAGCGCGAGAGTTAGTGGCAATATTGGATGGTTTACTTTTTCCTCTCTTGTATTGATGCAAATCTTTCAAAATGCTCTCTTCATTTAATTTCAGTTTCTCAGCGATTTTCTTAACTGAACTATGCAATTCAATTTCACTATTCATAGCACTTAAATCCTGAAATAACTCCCTAACGATTGAAATTTTCCCTACACTGGTAGCCGGATTATATTGTTTCATCATTACCTCTAACTTATAATCAATTAGTGTCAGAGCATTGTCTATTAGATTGCTAAAAAATATTTTTCCCTTTTGTAAAAGGATACTGGCAGGGTCGCTATTGTCAGGCAAAGATATCACCCTTACTGTAATTCCTGCTTTTTTGATAATACCGAGACTCCGCAAAGCTGCACTCTTACCGGCAGTGTCTGCATCAAAGGAAATTATTATCTCATCTGCAAATCTTTTTATTAAATCAACCTGCTGCTCGGTTAAGGCAGTACCTAATGAGGCAACAGTATTTTCAAACCCGTACTGATGTGCCATCAGTACGTCGGTATAGCCTTCCATAATGATAGCCTGATTTTTTTGGCGGATACCTCTTTTAGCCTGGAAAAAGCCATAGAGGTTTTTAGCCTTATGGTAGACCGGGGTTTCGGGAGAATTCAAATATTTTGGTAATTTATCATCCAGTACTCTACCACCAAAGGCAATTATCTTCCCCTGTAAATTAAAAATTGGAAAAATGATTCTATCTCGAAAATAATCTATAACTTGATTGGATCTGCTGCTTTTCGCTACTAACCCGGCTTTAAATAGATCCGATTGCGCTATTTTTTGGGATAATAGAGCATTAATCAGATTTTCATATCCGGGTAAAGCATAACCCAGATGAAAGGTTTTTATTATTTCTTTAGTGAAGCTTCTCTCTAAGAGGTATTGTAAGGCCCTTTTTCCCTGTATTGAAAATAGTTTTTTCTGATAATAGTCAGCGGCTATCTCGTTACAACGATAAATTAATTCCCTTTCCTGTACATCTTTTATATTCCGCTTTTCAGAAACCGGCAATGCTACACCTGCTTTACGGGCCAACATTCTAACCGCTTCCGGAAAATTTAATCTTTCCATTTTCATAATAAAGGTGAAGATATTTCCTCCCTCTCCACACCCAAAACAGTGAAATATCTGCCTTTCAACATCCACCAGAAAAGAAGGGGTTTTTTCCTGATGAAAAGGGCAGAGCCCTTTATAGCTCTTTCCGCTTTTCTTTAAGGAAACATATTCGGAAACAAGCGCTACTATATCTAATCTATTTCTGATTTCATCTAAAGTTTCATCTGAGTATCTAACCAAAAAATGCTCCTTAATAAATAAGCCTCTTAATTATTTAATTCTGCAAAGATATGAAAAATCCTTCTTTTTTTTGACTATTTTAAAAAATCATTCATATTTAGTGTTAGACGAAATACGCTCCTATATGAATGAAATATTTTTTTATTTCGGACAACCGGTAAATTATACTCTATTAAATTAAATTCTCTTTCTGAAAACTATTCTTATTATTTTTTATAGCATCTCTTTTTACTTTGCCATACCTTCCCCCACCGCCAGATAAAAGATTCAATTTGCCCTTATGAGCCAAGATAATGTCAGCGGCAATTCTCGGTCCAGCTACTTTACTTAATTCCTGCCGGGAAGTGTTATGTAAGATATTCATTTCGGTTCCAAAATGCTTAAATAGCTTCTCTTTAGTTTTTTTACCAATGCCCGGAACAAATTCAAGTGGAATTTGGTGGTAATAAGGAGGCCTATGCTGTGGAGAAATAGAGCTGCAGCTACCACTTATTTCCATTATTCTGTCCAATACCCCCTTTTTTATCTTTCCACTGTGACATTTTTCGCAAAAAAATACAGGCGGGGAACCTTTGGCAGTGGTATGGCACTCCTTGCAATAAGTGCGGTGGTATTTGCCCAGTTTGGGGTCTAAGCCATAATTTGCTACTACTTTTCTACTCTTCTTTCTCTTTAGAGCTAATAATAATTCTTTGAAAGTTGGCTGTTCCATCATAACAACATTATACTCTCGACCAATTTTAGACAAGGAATGGGCGTCGGAATTGGCTAAGAAAGTAAAATCGGATAACTCTCTTAAACAATCGGCAAGACAACTATCGGCACTCAATCCCAATTCAATAGCGGGAATTTTCTTTAAAGTTGAGGTATTGAAAATATCTTTCAAATGGACTGAACAGCTGCCAAAAACACTCTTGTAGGGGGTAAATACATGGGCAGGTATCACAATACCGCCAAAAGTATATACCATATAAAAAAATTCTTGGGCAGTTATTTGACTGTTTTGTGAACTTAAGTTGGGATTAGTAACTATTTTCCTCATTTTTTCACTAAATGCTTTAACATTTTTTAAAAAGGGGAAGTAGGCAATCTGGTGTGATAAGCCTCCATTCAGCTCTTTTGTTTCTATCTCAGAAGCTAAAATAACGGTTACTCTATCATGATATCGTAAACCACCATCAGCTAATTCCATCATTTCCCCGGAGTTTAGCATTTTTTCAATATCTGTTATAACTCGAGGTGAGGCACAATCAACAATTCCTACCATATCTATGCCCTTTCTGAACTGACACTCTTGAGCGATATGAGCAAAGGTTAAATCACGGGAAGCGGTAACTTTAACCGGATGGTTATCCTCAGTTCTGCCGATATGGACGTGTAAATCTACAAAGTAGTGGCGGTTGCCTTTTTCTCTCATTTATGCAGCCACCATAAAAGCCCCATTAAAGATTTAGCATCTTTAATTTTTTTATCTTTTATTAATAAACTAACTTCTCCTTCATCAACTTCGACTATGTCTATAAATTCATCCTCATCAGTATTGCTTTTGGTCTTAATCAAGTCTCGGGCATAAAAAAGGGTCAACTTCTCGCTACAAAATCCCGGTGCTGAGTAAAAATCGATAATCTCATTCCAATTCTGAGCCTGATAGCCGGTCTCTTCTTCTAATTCTCTTCTAGCACAATCAATTGTTTTTTCAAACGGTTCAATTGTTCCTGCCGGCAATTCTAATAAGACTTCTTCGACCGCTTTGCGGAATTGCCGGACCAGAATGATTTTTTGTTTATCTTTTTCAGCCAAAATGACCACTGCTCCGGGGTGTTCCACAATTTCTCGAAAAGACCTTCTCCCATTATGCAAGACTACTTCGTCTTTGCGTAAACGAATAATTTTACCAACATAAAGTGTTTCAGATTTAACGGTTTTTTCCCTTAATCTCTCTTTTTTCATTCTTAATTCTAACTCTTTGATCAAACTTTTGCTATATAAGATGCTTTACGATTATTTCACTTTTTTTAGATGTCTGATAATTTCTTTTTCTATATCTTCTTTAAGGTTATAGCTGCGTTCAAGATCCGGAAAAACACCGGTTTTAACTTCTTTATCAAAATCAGAAAGTGCTTTATATATATCCTGACCAATATGTGCGTACTTCTTAACAAATTTGGGAACAAATCTATCAAATAAGCCCAATAAATCGTGAATAACTAAAACTTGAGCATCGCAAAAAGGCCCTGCCCCTATTCCAACGGTAGGTATTTTAAGTGTTTCTGTTATAACCTGGGCAACGGGATTAGGCATCCCTTCTAAAACTATACTGGAAGCCCCGGCTTCTTCTAAGGCTAGTGCGTCTTCCAGCAGTTTTTCTGCGGCAAATAAATTCTTACCTTGTACTCGGAAACCACCCAATTGAGAGATGCTTTGGGGGGTTAAGCCAATATGCCCCATAACCGGTATACCCGCCTTAACAATAGCTGCTACAGTATCTGCTATCCGGGTTCCGCCTTCCAGTTTTACACAATCTATTTCAGCCTCTTTTATAAGCCTTCCTGCATTTTCAATAGCTTTTTCAACACTTATTTCATAAGATAGAAAAGGCAGATCTCCGACAATAAAGGTATTGGGAGCTCCCCTCACTACCGCTTTTGCTAAAATTATCATAGTATCAAGATCAATAGGTAGCGTGCTCTGGTAACCCAGCATAACCATTGCGGCTGAATCGCCAACCAAGATCATTTCTATCTCTGTTTTGTTTACCTGTACAGCCATGGCGTAATCATAAGCGGTAACCATGGTAAATTTTTTCCCATTTTCTTTCATAATAAAAAAATCAGGTATGGTTAATTTTTTTTTGATTTGTTCCATTTCTTTATGCTCCTAAAAAGATATTTGTTTTTCATATTTTTCTTCTATAGATTTTATGAGATCGGTTATTACCTGGTTAACCGGGGTGGAGACATTTAGGTATTTACCATCATTAACTATAGCGCCATTGATAAAATCTATCTCCGTTTTTCTTTTTTTTAATACATCCTGCAACATGGAATTAACATTATCTTTAGTTTGTTCACAAACAGCAGCAACTTGTTTTACCATATCTTTATGTATTAATTTAATATTTTTTTTCTTTGCTAAAAGCACGGCTTCCTCTACTAAAGCTTTTTGTATTTTTTGCGGAAACTCTCCTTGAATCAACTCACCATTTTTGACTCTAAGTAAAACTCCTAAGGCGTTTATTCCAACATTTATAATCAATTTTGTCCAAATTAATCCAAGCACATTCTGTGTAATTTCTGTTATTATCCCGGCTTTATTAAACATTTCTGCAATGTCTTTTATCCGTTTGGTAATACTTCCGTTCAATTCACCGATGCAAGTAGTTCCCGAGCCACCCAAAAGAATACTACCAGGTGCCAGAATGGTAGACCCGTAAGAGGTTGTTCCAGCAATAATTCCTTTTGACCCTAAATATTTACTTAAAATGTCGATATTTCCTAAGCCGTTTTGTAAAGTTAATACAGAGGTATCCTCTTTCAATAATGGCAAAACTTCTCTAGCAGCATTTTCTGTATGGTAAGATTTGACAAAAACTATTATTAAATCCGGTTTTTCTTTTATTTCTTTTACATTGGTAAAAGCATTGATTCTGATGTATTTATCCTCATCAATTCCTTTTATTAATAGACCTTTTTTATTGATACACTCAATATGTTCTTTCCAAATATCTATCAAAGAGACATGGTTGCCCGAGTTAGCTAACAGCCCCCCGAAAAGAGAACCCATTGCACCTGCACCAACAATAACGATTTTCATAATCATCTACCTTTTTATATATTTAATTTAAGTTGACTATCTATTGTTTTTCTTTATACAGATCTTGATAACATGGAAGTCCAAAGAGCGGTTTTGTATTCTTTACTGCATTAATAACCGCATTAATCATCACCTCAGCTGCTAAAATACCAATTAAATTAACACTTGCATCAATTTTACCTGTTCCGGAACAGAAAATAGTATCACCATCAAACATTGTGTGTACCGGAACAATGGTACGAGCAAAACCATTGTGGGCCATCATTGCAATTTTTGTTGCTTCTGCTTTTGTCAATTTTGCATTGGTGGCAATTGCGCCTATTGTTGTGTTAGCCGGGAATTGTTCATGATTGTTTTCAGGTAAAGAGGGGTTTTTTAAATAAGCGATTGTATCTAGAAAGCTTTTTCGATCATGGGACAAAGCTCCGGCAATAATTTTTCCGCAATGGGGGTCATAAACATCCCCAAAACAATTTACAGCCACAATGGCTCCAATAATCAAATCTCCGCATTGTAAGCTGGCTGTTCCTAATCCGCTTTTCATGCAGAATTCATAACCCAATACCTTCCCAATGGTGGCACCTGTTCCGGCTCCAATATTGCCCTGGGAATCATTGATTTCATTGGCATTTAAACATGCCTCATAGCCCATTTTTGCATCAGGCCTAGTTCTAAAATCACCAACAGTTAGATCAAATAAGACTGCTGCAGGAATAATAGGTACTTTTGTAACACCGACATCAAAACCTATCCCCAGTTCTTCCATATAGCGCATTACCCCCGCGGTTCCATCTAATCCGAAAGCACTTCCTCCACTCAAATAAATTGCATGGGCTTTGCCAACTAAATTAACAGGGTTAAGCGCATCAGTCTCTCGAGTGCCGGGTGCCCCACCCCTAACATCAACTCCGGTGACTGCCCCCTCTTCGAATAAAACAACAGTGCATCCCGTTCCTCCGGTTAAATCTTGACTATGCCCAACCTTAACCCCGGGGACATCTGTAATAGAATCTTTTAAATCTTTGGTATTACTATTATCTACCATTTGTTCCATCGCCTTTCTTGTCTAAAATGTGAATTAATATGCTTGTAAAAGTTTAAAAAACATCTTCATTTAGAAACAACATAGCAGTTAAAGCATATATCTTTACTGTTTCTAACAGCTCATTGATTTCTATGTATTCGTCTGCTTGATGTGGTATTAATCGATTACCTGCACCAATAGTAACAATAGGGATATTCTTCCAGGAGTTCAGAAAAGTACCATCTGTCGCACCGGGAACTCCATTATAAATTGGAGCTTTTTTGGTAATGTATTTAAATGCTTCTGCAGTTGCTCTAACAATAGGCTCATCAGGAGATGTCTCGGTCCATGGTCTTTCTTCTATTACTTCCATCTCTGCTTTAAAATCTGAATCTTCCTTAGAGAGCATATTGAAGATACTTTTAATAGATTCTTTTATTTTATCATGTTCTTGCCCCGGAATAGTTCTAATATCAATTGTAACCATAGATTCCTGCGGAATAACATTGATTTGAGCATCCCCCCGAATAGGGGCCTTAATAATGGTAGGAGTAAAACTTGGCTTTCCTAAATATTTATGACTTCCCAACCTATTGATTTCTTCTTTTTGCAATTTTTGCAATTCCGTTATTATTTTAGCCAATCCCCAATTTGGATTTATACCGGCCTCCGGCATAGCCCCGTGGGCCATCTTGCCCTTAACTTTTATTATTACTCTCATTGCACCTTTTTGATAAATGCAAATATTGTTCTCTTCCGGTTCACAAATAATAGCTGCATTCACATCATCAGCCCATCCCTGTTTTATAAAATGCTTGATACCAAGCATCATTCCCTCTTCATCAACAGGTATACATAGTACAATATTCCCTTTGAATTCTATTTTTGAATTTAAAATAGCCTGAACAGCATAGACCATAGCAGCTAAATTACCCTTAGTATCACAAGAACCTCTGCCATAAATTTTGTTGTCATCAATAACTGCTTCAAAAGGAGGAAAATTCCACTTTTCGAGGTCACCCTCTGTCACCACATCGGTATGTGCTTCAAATAGAATTGTCTTTCCCTCTTGACTCCCTTTTAAAATTCCAATTACATTAGGCCTTCCCGGAACTACTTCTTCTACATAAACCTGTAAGCCCATTTTCTTCAATCTATCAGCCACAAACATGGCCACTCTTTCTTCATTGCATCCTTCTTTGTCAGGATTAAAAACACTTTTTATCCTAATAAGCTCCTGGGTAAATTCTATAACACCGTTTTCATCAATTGTGCTAATAATCTTGTCATATCTTGAGATATCCAATTTAATACTTATTTACCTCCTCTCTATTTTTTCTACCCCCCTCTTCTCCAACATGGCATTATTATAAGAAGAGGGGGGTAGACTACCTAACAGCAAGTTTTGATTCAAAATTCTTTTGTATTGCAGAATATTCTATTTTGCCATAGCCCGGAATACTTTTTCTCCGTTCTCAATTTCGAATAAGAATGTTCCCTTACCGGCGGGTACTCCATCTGTCATATCCCAGGTTAATTGAACACCCTTAAACCCTTTAACATTCCGGCAATAGTCTCTTATTTTGACTCTCTCTTCTGCTAACTTAGCCGGGTCTCCAGTTATTCCGGTATTTTCAATCGCCTCGCTAATCATGTAGACACTATCATAATAGTTTGTTGAGAGAGAGGCGGGTTCTATGCCATCATGGTCCTTCTTGTATGCTTCACGGAAAGCTTGCCAGCGAGGATCGTCTAAGTTCAAGTCAATGTAGTTGTAAATAGATATTCCCTCTATGCTATCACCACCGGTGGTATATAATGCTGTATCATCTGCACTGCTGAATACCAATATTTTGGCCATATCCTTCCAACCCTTATTAACCAGTTCAATAATAATCTTGGCTGCCTTCTCAGAATTACAGGTCAACACAATTCCATCTGGTTTTTGAGCAAGGGCCTTTAATACAAGCGGACCAAACATTATGGCATCTGTTGGAACATCGACCTGTGATAACATTTTTACACCTGCTGATTCCAATCCAACAGCGTGAGCTTCGGCCATAGGAGGCCAAGCAGCCCAATTCTCCACAAATTGCACTACTGTCTTCATATCCGGATGCAATTTTGCCCAAGCAGCAGTTATAGGAGGAAGTTTTTCTTCAGTTATTGGGTACCAGGAAAGAGTCCAGGGGAAATATTCTACAGCATATTCATAACTTGTAGAAGAAACCAAAGAGAATAATCCTGCTTTTACGGCAATAGGCACAGCAGCCATAATACAGGCCTCCGGAACAGGACCCATTACTACCAATGCCGAATCGACCAGTTTGGCCATCTCTTCCATTGCCTTATCTTTACTTACTCCGGTATCGATTACTTCAATTTTTATGGGCTTCCCCCTTACACCTCCAGCAGCATTAATTTCATCAGCTGCCCTATAAGCACTCCAAGACATATACTCTCCGATACTTGCAATAGGACCGGTTATTGAATTTAAAAATGGTATGTTCCACTCACTAACTTGAACTTCTTGTCCAAATATATTTATTGAAGAAATAAGCAGGAAGCAAATTATAATAGTAAAGATACCTGAAAACCGCATTAATTTATTTTTCATTTTTGCCCATCTCCTTATATTTTTTTAATAATTACTGACCTAAAAAATAATTACTCTTACTAGCATTACAATATCACTTATTGAATATTAAGCTTCCCTCCTTTCAGGATATGATTGTGTGCTGCTAAGTTCTTGACAGATAATTTGTAATTAAATATTAACTTTTACTATTTTTAATTTGGGTGTTAACCGGGAAATATGCTTTGGGTTTCATACGCCATAACATCTTCCTGGTAATTATGCCTTCTGGTCTCAATAGAATGATAAGAACAAGTAAAGCCCCATAAATAACCTGGCGCCAGGAGGCAATAGAACTAGGAAACATTAATGGGATTCCTTGCAAGAAAAAAGCTGAGAAGATAACTCCCCACATGGTAGTATATCCGCCAACAAAAAGTATACACATCAAATAACCAATCATGCCAAAGGTGAAAAATTCAGGAGACAGACTCCTGACTAAAAAAGCATCTAAAGTACCAGCCATACCGGCAATGGCACAAGATACAATCTGGAAAAACATACCAATTTTTTTTATATCCACCCCTAAGGATACAGCTACATCTTTGTCAACAAAAACTACTGAGGCTGCTCTTCCCCATCTCGAATGATCAATTCTGTATATTAAAAATCCCACCAATATCAATAGGCCATAAATAATTATCAGCATGCCGTTCACATTGGGAATGTGGAAAAAGCCGACGGTTCCTCCCAGAAGTTTCCAATTTTCAATAACTGTCTTAACAATAAATACTGAGGTTAAACCAACTATGACAACAGTAAAGCAAGGCGCCTTTCCAATAGCCTGAGAAAAAATAAGGCCAATAATTGTGCTAATCATTATTCCGATTATTAGAATTACAGGGAATGGCCAGTTCCATTCTCTTGCAGCAAAGCCCCCGAAATATGCTGTTATAGCCATGCATGCTACTATGAGATAATTTAGTTGCCCTACACGATAAGGTAAATAAAGAGCCCAGCCCATCAAGATATATATTGCAGAAAACCCTAAGAAATAATATAGAACTTCAGACAATTTTAACCTCCTTATTTATCTTATATTTTAGTACCAAATAAACCTTCTGGCTTTATCAGAATAACAGCCAGCATTATTACAAAAGCTATTACATTAGACCAAGAGCCGGAAATGTAGCCAACAGCTATAGCCTCAATAATGCCTAAAAGCAATCCACAAACTAGCCCACCGTGCAAATTTCCCAATCCGGCAACAATGGATACTGCTAACATCTTCAAAGCAACAAACTCACCCAGCCACGGTGATGCCGAGCCAATAAGCATTGAAAACAATATAGCTGAAAAACCACCTAAAATACCGACTATAAAATAACTGAAGATACTGGTCTTTGTGATTGGAATTCCAACTAATTCAGCAGCTAGCCGATTTTCAGCAATTGCTCTGAAAAACCTCCCCTGATTTGTTCGGTAAAGAAGATAGAAGAACACAGAGACGGCTATAACACCACCCACCAAGGCAAATAATTGCCCCTTGGATATTGTAATTAAACCAAAAGATAATATATTCCCCCCTATCCATTTAGGAGGAAATGCTACAGGAAATCCGTAATTAAAAGAATGCGACATCACATCCATCATAATCATAGCAATGCCCATGGAAGCAATAAAGGTAGCATTTATGTCAACATCTTTTATACTGCTAATCTTTCTAAAGATTGGCTCGCTCAGTAGACTCAAAGCAACTGATACTGTTATTCCGGCAATAATAATCAATAATTTATTAGAAGTAATTTTTAAAGCCCACCAACAGGTATACATTGAAATGACTACAATCTGAGGATAGGCGAATTGGATAATTTTTGCTACTAAAAGCATTAAATTAAATCCGGTAACCAGCAAGACATAAATACTGCCTAAAGATAAACCGCTGATTAGTTGTGCAATAAATATTTCCATAAAATCATCTCCTGGAAAAGTCAATAAGTAATATATATTTTTAACAACCGCCCAGATATGCCTGTTGTATTTGAGGGTTGTTCATTAGATCTAAAGAAGGTCCGGACATAGCGATTTCACCGGTTTTCATTACATAACAACGACTACTGGATTCTAAAGCTTTTTTGGCATTCTGCTCAGACAAAAGAATTGTGTAACCTTCTTTATTTAACTCTATAAGTATATTAAAGATATCTAACACTATCTTGGGAGCTAGGCCTAAAGAAGGTTCATCTACTAAGATTAATTTCGGCTTTGACATTAGAGCTCGGCCCATAGATAACATCTGTTGCTCACCACCACTTAAAGTACCTGCAATCTGATTGCTTCGTTTTTGTAGAATCGGGAAATACTCAAATATTTTTTCTAAGTTTTCTTTGAAAGTAGCAAGACTTTGATAAGCACCCAACTGAAGATTCTCTAATACTGACATGGATGAAAAAATTATATGACCTTCTGGAATAAGACTTAAACCTGAGCTTACAATAACATTGGTAGGTTTGCGTGTTATATCTTTTCCTAAAAAAAAGATATTGCCCCGCTCAATAGTATTAATTCCCAAAACTGCTTTCAATAAAGTTGTTTTCCCGGCACCATTCGCCCCGATTAAAGAGACAAATTCACCCTCATTAATATATAAATCGATGTTTTTTAATGCCTTAATCGGTCCATAAGACACGGAAAGGTTCTCTATTTTTAGGATACTATTCTTCTTTTCCAAGGTATGCCTCCAATACTCTCGGATCTTGCTGAACTTGCTGAGGGCTGCCTTCACTAATCTTATTTCCAAAATCCAAGACAGTAATCCAATCAGAAATCTCAGTAATTAAACTCATATCATGGCTTACAACAACTACAGTAACTCCCATATCTCTCACCCGCCTAATAATATTCATTACCGCTTTAGATTCTTCAATTCCCATCCCAGATGTCGGCTCATCAAGCATCAATAATTCTGGCTTTGACATCAAAGCTCGGGCAATCTGGACTAATTGCCGCTCTATCCAGACTAATTCGCTGGTCCATCGTTCCGCAAAATCGGGTATGCCAATAAATTTTAACATTTCTAAAGCAAAATTTTTGGTATTCTTTTCCTCATTGTGGAATTTAACTGGCTCAAAAAAGAATGATTTAACCGGATTTGAACTGTGATGATACATCCCTGACATAACATTGTCCAATACAGTTATATTAGGAACCAATTTCCCGGCTTGGAAGGTTCGGCTAATCCCCATTCTATTTATTTCTTCTGCAGGCAATGCCGTGATGTCTGAAGAATTAAAGAGTACTTGCCCTTCAGTTGGTGGATATAAACCCGAAACTACATTAAAAAAAGTTGATTTTCCGGCACCGTTGGGGCCAATTAACCCATGGATTTTGCTTTTTTGAATCTTAATATCAACGTTTTTTAAAGCCTGTACACCTCCGAATAATTTAGATATATTTTTTGCTTCCAATATTGTTATGCCCTCAACCATATAAAATTGTCCTCCATTTTACAATACAAATAAGCAAAGGCAATGTTAAGATACTTATTTTAGCAGTCAACAGGTACCCACACCCTTGCAGATGGGGAGTTCTTGCTGGATTAAAGCTATACTGCATTAAACCATTAACCTATATCAACAAAACATTGCGCCTCTTTCCAAAGCTTCTTTATTTAATTTTATCATCTTTTCTGATTGCCTATAAAGTGCTTCTTCTAATGCACGGAAAACATTTTCCATTTTAACACTTTTACTTTTCGCTATGTAACTGCCTAAAATAACCATATTGGCAACCCTTAAATTTCCAAGTTCATTAGCTATGTCATTAGCCGGAACTTCTACCACTTCTACATCATCTCGTTTTACATTCCGTGAAATTAATGATTTGTTAACGATAATGATTCCATCCTTTTCTACCAAAGATTCAAATTTATCTAAAGAAGGCTGATTCATAGCAATCAAGCTGCTGGGGTTAGAAACTACCGGAGAGGCAACTTCTTCTGAAGATACAATAACAGTACAATTGGCAGTGCCTCCTCTCATTTCCGGGCCATAGGAAGGCATCCAGGAGACCTGTTTCCCCTCTAACATTCCAGCTTGAGCAATCAGCCTTCCTATCAACAATATTCCCTGCCCGCCAAATCCGGCAATAATAATTTCATCTAACATTTAAAATACCTCCTTGAACTCACCTAGTGGATAGTATGGTATCATTTTTTGTTCTAACCATTCATTAGATTCTTTAGGACTTAATCCCCAATTAGTAGGACAGGTAGAGAGAACTTCAACTAGAGAGAAGCCCTTACCATCAATTTGGAATTGGAAAGCTTTTTTAATTGCTTTCTTGGCTTTCACTATATAGGCTGGTTTTGTTAAAGCAACTCGGGCAATGTAACCGGGACTATTTAGGGTAGAGAGTAATTCGCACACACGAATAGGCATACCCATGGTTTTAGGATCTCTTCCATAAGGTGAGGTTTGTGTTATCTGACCTTCCAATGTAGTGGGAGCCATCTGTCCGCCGGTCATTCCGTAAACAGCATTGTTGACAAAAATAACGGTAATTTTCTCACTTCTGTTGGCTGCATGAACAATTTCTGCAGTCCCTATGGATGCCAGGTCTCCATCTCCTTGATAGGTAAAAACGATATTGTCTGGTTTCACTCTTTTTAACCCGGTAGCTGTAGCAGGTGCCCTTCCATGTGCAGCTACAATTATATCGCAGTCAAAAAATAGATAGGCCAATACAGCACAGCCCACCGGAGCAACCCCTATAGTATCCTTGGCTATTCCTAAATCGTCCAATGCCTCGGCAACTAAACGATGTATAATTCCATGATGACAGCCAGGACAATAAGTAAAGGGGACATCGGTTAAAGACTTAGGTTTTTCAAAAACTTTTTTCATCAATTCTACTTACCCCCATATATTTTGTGAATTAATTTAAACTTCTTTTGGTTAAGAATCTACCTTATTTTAATAATTTTTTAACTTCTTCTAGTATTTCCACCGGGGAAATTACTACTCCACCTGTCCGTCCATAGAAACTTATCTCGGCTTTACCACAGGCTGCTAGTTCTACATCTTCCACCATTTGTCCCATGCTCATTTCGGTAACCAGGATCTTTTTAGCCTTGTGGACATTCTCCCTGATTACTGCACTAGGGAAGGGATAAAGGGTAATAGGTCTCAAGAGTCCGATATTGATACCATCCTTTTTAGCTTTTTGTATGGCGGTTTTGACTATTCGAGCTACAATGCCATAAGCCACCACAATTATGTCGGGATTATCCATATTTACGACTTCACATTCCGCTTCTTTTTGCATATCAATATATTTTTGCTTTAACCGATTGTTGATTTTTTCCATTTCTCCCGCGTCAAGATTGAATGGTACAATAGTTCTTGCTTCTCGACCATGACTGGAACCCAGTGCCCAGCTCTCTTTAGAAGGAATACTATTGATATCATACTCTTTAAATTCCACAGGCTCCATCATCTGGCCTAGCAATCCATCTCCTAATATCATAGCCGGGTTACGGTACTTGTCTGATAAGTCAAAGGCTTTAATGGTCAGGTCTGCCAACTCTTGAACAGTGGAAGGGGCTAATACAATAAGATGATAGTCTCCATGTCCACCGCCCTTAGTTGCCTGGAAATAATCACCCTGTGCCGGCTGAATAGAACCCAAGCCGGGTCCGCCTCTCATTATATTGACAATTACACAGGGTAGTTCAGCACAGGTAATGTAAGAAATGCCTTCCTGTTTTAAACTAATTCCCGGACTGGAGGAAGAAGTCATGACCCTGCCACCGGCTGCTGCAGCTCCATATACCATATTAATTGCGGCAAGCTCACTTTCTGATTGTACAAAAGTAGCTCCTTCAATTTTAAGTAACCTTTTTGCCATATAGGCAATCAATTCACTTTGAGGGGTTATAGGATAACCAAAATAGTAACGGCATCCCGCATGAATGGCAGCTTCTCCAATCGCCTCATTTCCTCTCATTAATAATCTATCTACCATTGATAATCCTCCTTAAAATATAGATAGTAAAGATTTAAATGCCTTACTTGTAAACTTCAATAGCCACTTCCGGGCAGGTCATAGCACAAAAGGCACATCCGGTACACTTTTCAGGGTCAATCTGTTCGGCAGGGTGATAGCTTTTCTGATTAAATAATTTTGACATTACTATTATTTTGTGGGGACAGACCAGTGTGCATAATTCACAGCCCTTACATCTTTCACGGTCAATAATTACTTTTGCCATAAAAACCTCCTTATTAATCTTTTGGTTCTCTCCCATTTTTATTAATATTTCTTTCTGTTTCCGGTTCTTCCCAGGGCAATTCCATAAAACGTTGAATTAGCACTATCTTCTCATTAAATTCTTGCTGGCCAATCTTCTGATATATGGACTTTTCGATTGTTAGATATTTTATTGGCAGATTAAGCCGAGCAGCTGATTCCCGTATAATTTCATGCCCTTTTCTAATTACATTTAAATCGGTCTGCTTTTCTAAATTAGGATTACTAATCAAGCCATTGATCTTTAAGCGAGAAAATGACTCAATATCTTTTAGCATTACTTCTATCTGTTCACTGTTTCTGGTAAAAGGCCGATAGGGATTGATGACCATGTTCAATTGATAGCCGGTATCCTTTAATACAGTATAAAAGCTGGCTAATGCTTTTGCACCGATTTCGTCTCCCCCAACATCGATAAACAATACTCGATTGGTGTCCTGTATGGAACCTTTGATCTCAGGTGAGATTAAAGGTAAATCGGCCAAGGCAAATTCGCCTTCTGGCGCAATTACTTCGACACCAATTTCCGCGAGCTTTTCTCTCTTATCTCTGGTACGAAAATACGGATTAACTATATCCAGGTCAACCAGAATCACTCTCTCTTTTTTCTGCAGCATTGCTAAAGATTGATTAATAGCTATTTCAGTTTTCCCGCTGCCAAAACTCCCTGTGAAAATGATTATATCTTCTGTCAATAAATTTTCCCCTCCTCTTCTCCTCTCAGCACTCTTAATGCTCCCTGACATAGGGATAGCATCTCTTCTTCTCCCGGATAAACCATGACCAAGGAAATAAAACTAACTCGGTCCTTTATCTGTTCCACTACATAAGTAGAATGGGATATACCGCCTGTTAGAATAATGGCATCTACATTCCCTTTCAGTACCGTAGCCCCTTCGCCAATCTGTTTAGATATTTGATAGATCATGGCATCCAGAATCAATTTTGCCTTCTCATCTCCAGTTTTTATCTTGGCTATTATCTGCTCTACATCATTGGAATTTAAATAAGCGACTAAACCTCCCTTTCCTTTTATCATAGATAAAATCTCGCTTTTTGAATATTTTCCGGAAAAGCATAATTCTGCCAGATCACCCACCGGAACCGTGCCGCTCCTTTCGGGAGAAAAAGGGCCTTCTCCATTTAAGGCATTATTAACATCTACAACCCTACCTTTTCTGTGTACTCCCACCGATATTCCACCGCCCATATGGACCACTATAAAATTAACATCTTCATATCTTTTCCCTATGGCAACAGCTGCTTTTCGGGCTACCGCTTTTTGGTTTAAAGCGTGAAAAATACTCTTTCTGTGAATCAAGGGCATACCTGATATACGGGCAATATCTTCCATTTCATCAACAATTACCGGGTCAACTATAAAAGCAGGCAAGTGCCCATTTCCGGCAATGTGATAGGCTAAAACAGCACCGAGATTGGAGGCATGATCTCCAAAAAGACCTTCTTGCAAATGGTTAAGCATTTTTTGGTTAACCCGATAAGTTCCGCTGGGCAGGGGCTGTAATAAACCACCTCGCCCCACTACCGCATCTACACTTTTCAAGTCAACCGACTTTTCTTCAAGAAATTCCAAAATCATTTCTTTTCTAAACTCATACTGGTCCATAATCTTAGCAAAAGATTTCAATGATTCACTGGAATGAGCTATTGTTTCTCCAAAGAGCATGGTCTCATTTTTAAAAAGTGACAACTTTGTGGTAGTTGAACCAGGATTAATGACTAGGATGTGGTAATCGGGCAACAAAATCTCCTCCCTTCTATAATTTAACGACTCTGATAGGCACTCATTAAAATACCAAGGGCAATAGACCTTGCCTTGGATAGCGGCTGGTCTGAGCGAGATACTAAAATTACCGGTGCAGAGGTACCTAACAAGATTCCGGCTGGCTCAGCTTCAGCTAGATAAACCAGGCCTTTAGCGAAAATATTCCCTGCTTCAATCTCAGGCACCATTACCACATCAACCTCACCGCTCACCCTTGAATTAATGCCCTTCTGTTGGGCTGATTCTTTGGAAATTGCATTATCAAATGCTAATGGTCCATCAACAACCCCGCCAACTATCTGCCCCCTTTCAGCCATCTTGCTTAAACAGGCGGCATCCACGGTTGCCTGCATATGAGGGTTAACCACTTCTACGGCAGCCAGTACGGCAATCTTGGGCTGCTCAATTTCTAAACAATGGCAAAAGTTAATTACATTTTGTAAGATTTGTGCTTTTTGTTCCAAATTGGGTGCAATATTCATAGCAGCATCAGTAACAGTAAGTAGTTTTTCATGGTTTTTTATTTTTAAAACATAAGCATGACTTAACAACCGGTTGGTTCTAAGACCAATCTCTTTGTCTAAAACTGCTTTTAGGATTCGGTCAGAGCCTAAAAATCCTTTCATAAGCAGTGCTGCCTTGCCTTCACTTACCAACTGAACTGCCTTTCGGGCAGCCTCACTCTTGTCCGGTTCATGAATAAATTCATAGTTCTGAGGGTTAATATTTAGTTTATGACAAACCTTTATAGTTTCTCTCTCATCACCTACTAAAATTCCATTAATCAGCCCCATTTCTCTAGCCAGCTCCACTGCTTCCATAACATCTTCGGCTTGAGATACAGCTACTGAAATTATCTTAGGTCCATAATGTATTGCCTTTTTTACTACTTCCTCAAATGATTTCAGCATACTCTGGTCACCTCATTTTTTAAAATTAAAAAGTGTAAATCAGTCAAAATGACAATTAAGTAGAACCTTCTGAGCCGCCATAAACCATACCCTTTTCTTCACCGGACAATACTCTTATAGCTCCCATAGCCAGAGATTTCATCTCATCACTACCCGGGTAAACTAGGACCGGAGCAATGAACTCCACCCTTTCCTTAATCCAGTTAACAAAGGTTTTACCTAATGCCCCCTTTTCCCCCGCTCCATTTCCGGTGATTACAATATTATCAACCTTACCTTTCAAAACAGTGGACATCTCTCCAATACATTTAGCTATCTGGTAGGCCATAGCCTGATAAATCAATTCGGCTTTTTTGTCCCCTTGTGCTATTAACTGTTCAACCTCTAAGGTGCTGTTAGTTCCCAAATAGGCAACAATGCCACCCTTCCCCATAACCTTTTTCCGCATTTCATCTTCAGCATATTTCCCTGAATAACACATTTTTATTAGTTCCAGCACGGGCAGGGTACCGGTTCGCTCAGGTGAAAAAGGACCTTCACTGCTGGCATTGCTCACATCAACCATTCTCCCTTTTTGATGAGCACTCACTGAGACTCCTCCGCCTAAATGAACTACAATTAGATTTAACTCTGAATATGGTTTTCCTATATCCTGGGCTGCTCTTCGTGCAGCTGCTTTTAAACTGAGGGCATGTGACAGGCTATCTCTCTGTATCTCAGGAAGGCCAGAAATTCGTGCAATTGGTTCCATCTCATCTACCGCTACAGGGTCCACTATAAAAGAAGGTACTTTAATAGTATCGGCCAGTTCAAAGGCAATTTGAGCAGCTAAATTAGAGGCATGCTCCAACCGCGGTCTTTCTCGTAATTCCTCTAACATAACATCATTTATATAATAGGTTCCGCCCGGTATAGGGGATAAAACTCCACCCCGCCCAA
Organism: Candidatus Stramentimicrobium fermentans; assembly: GCA_012520575.1. Lineage (GTDB taxonomy): Bacteria > Atribacterota > Phoenicimicrobiia > Phoenicimicrobiales > Stramentimicrobiaceae > Stramentimicrobium > Stramentimicrobium fermentans. The sequence continues at coordinate 720 of JAAYOB010000005.1, read as the reverse complement.
CTATGGCATCAAATTCCGGCAAGAGAAGATTGTTTTCCTCTAAAGTCTGAAGAATAACTTGTTTTCTAAAGCAGTGCTGCTCAATCAGTCTCTTGAATCTTTTTAATTCTTCTACACTATGTCTAATAGTTTTTTGGAAAACTTCTTTGTAGCCATGAAAGACGGATATGGCAGTTGAAGTAGAACCAGGATTAATGGCCAGTATTTTAAAATTACTTTCTTTGTTCATAAATATACCTCAATTGGTAATTTCTAATTAATAATAGATAAGCAATTTTTATGCCAGATATTCAGAAGGGAGCAGGAATATCAGACAAAATTTTCTAGAAGATGAATGGCTAAAAAAATATAAGACGCTTCAAGAAAGTTTTGAGAATTAAGATAAAATAACAATCAAATATAGAATATATCTTGAGGAATATTTATTACATCATTCAATATATTGCAATCTATTGCACTAAAATGAATTATATTGCATTTTCAGTATGGTTTTTCTGTTCCCGTTTAATTTTTACTCTGCCTAGATTCATCATGCTTGAAACCATACACCTTTTCAATCTGATATTTTTTAATCTTATAATATAAAGTCCTTATACTAATGCCTAATTGTTGAGCCGCTTTTTGGCAATTGCCATTGACTTCGTTTAGGGTTGTTATAATAATCTTCTTTTCTGTTTCTGCTTGCAAGTTTTTCAATTGGCTGACCGGTTCCCCCGTAAT
>JAAYOB010000034.1 GCA_012520575.1 Candidatus Stramentimicrobium fermentans | reverse complement strand
TAAAGAAGCCTATAGCTGGTATGAACAGGGTTATAACGAATACGAGAAAAGAAACTACAGCCGTGCTATCGACTCTTATCGGCAGGCAGTGAGATTGAATCCCAAATTTATTGATGCCTACTACTGGTTGGGAAGAGTCTATTTTGATGCTGGTGATTATCAGCAAGCCATCAACAATTACACGCAGGTACTGAACTTAGAACCGGGCAATGCTAAAGCCGATTACTGGGTCAAAGAAGCGCAGCGCAAATTAGCAGGAAAAAAATAATATTTATTGGTTGAAATATTTTGACAAGTATGGTATTATAGTTGCCCGATAGTATGGTTACTTAAAAAATAATCCCAATTATTTCCCAAAACAATGTCTAAAAATTATTTTATGTGGAATAATGATAGTATGGAGTATAAAAATCTACTCATCAACTTAGCTATATTGTTTTAGCTTAAATTTTTATATAAATATATATTGAAAAGGGTGATGCCTATCGCATGAGAAATAAAAAGTTGAAAAAGGTAAACTGCCCGAAAGGACAGGACGCAAAGTTCTGGGTCTAAGGTCTGTTACTAGAGACAGACAATCAGCGGTGCAGACTACGACTGCCAGACTACCGACTTTTTATTATTTATATTTACCCCATGGGTTCTCCACTGGGGTTTTTGCTTTCTTAGTAACACTTGGTAAAAAAGGTATTAAAAAATATAAATAATGAAAAGGAGTTTTCCAAATGAAAAAACTACGCATTTATTTACCTTTTGTCTTACTTGCGTTGACTATACTGATATTTGCCGGCTGTAACAGTGTTATCCCCTCACCCGGTGCCACCGAAGATGTTAGAACCATCAGCGGTCAGATCAAATTACCCGTACTCTGTGCATGTGATCTATCAGGAGAAGTACCGGTAGTTGGTGATTGCGATGAGACAGAAGACTGGGCCATAATAGCCAACGCCGTAGTAGAATTAAAATCCGCCCAGAGAGGATCCTGCAGAAGGATACTGGATACCACCATCACCGATGAAGACGGTAACTACCAATTCGAAGATGTCAAACCCGGACTATACATCATTACCGCCTACTGTGCCGACCCCGAAACCCATAAAACAGATAATAACTTATTGGTAAAAGATGTAGCCCAAAAAATAGAAGGCATAGGCCTAGATGCCGGTATCCCCGATTGTACCTCAACCGCCTTAGCCCTGGTAATCGAAAAGATTAACAATTGCTACAATGACTGGTACAGATGTTTCGGCAAGCTCACCAATGCCAGCATCTACAACCTGGTAGAGAAGATTGCCAAAGATGTCAACAAAGTAGATATTCCGGCTATAATGGCACATATCGACTTCGGTGAATACTGTGATGACCAGTATGAAGACCTGGTAGACTTAATCTGTGAATGGAACTGCTGCACACCTTCCCCCGGAGCTACCGGAGGTGGTGGCGGTCCGACTCCGAGTCCCAGAGTAGGGTCTTTAACCATCACTAAAGTAGTAGATAATGATTGCAATATGCTTCTAAGAGGTGGAACACAGTCAGAATGCACTCCGGTTGAAGATGGTCAATTTGAATTTACCGTTACCGGACCCAATAATTACAGCAAAGACTTCGTGCTTCCGGATGAAGGTAATTACAGTAAAAATCTTACCGGTTTAGCCATGGGCAGCTACACCATCACTGAGACAGATCCCGGTGAGGGATGGTCTACTACGGTTCAAGTCGGTGAAGCAGCTCCTACCAGTGGTCGTATCGGCACAGCACAACTCGAAAACAATGGCCAAAATATTGAAGTTATCTTTGCCAATACCTATGAACCACCAGCAGTAAAGATCACTAAGACTGCCAGTCCGACTACCGTCACAGCAGCCGGTCAAAAAGTTACCTACACCTATAAGGTAGAGAATACCGGCGGTGTAAAACTGACCAATGTCAAGGTAAATGATGATAAGTTAGGCAATATTAATCTAGGTGCAACCACACTTGCTCCTGGTGCAACTACTACCGGTACCAAAGAACACACAGTTACTCAGGAAGAACTGGAAGCAGGGACATTAGTAAACGTTGCTACCGTAACTAACGATCAAAACGTCACCGATAATGATACTGCCACAGTTACTATGGATCCGGCACCGGCAAAATATAATCTAACAACTGAGTCTTCTCCTATTGGGGGCGGTACTACTTCTGGAGACGGAAATTATGAGGAAGGTACCGTTGTTCCGGTTAGTGCTCAAGCTAGCAATGGTTACTTTTTTGTAAATTGGACCAAGGATGGAGCTGAAATAAGTAAACAGGCTAATTTCAATTACACTATGCCCCCAGAAGATGTTTTGTTGACTGCACATTTTGCGCAAGAAAAGGGTGTCCAGCATATATTAATTGAAGATCGAGCTCTACTATCTTATGTAAAGAATCATACTGGTGTAGCGGGAAAATTAGAAATAAAGAGAACCGGTCAAACATACTTCAGAGTCGTTAAATTAACTGCAGAGGGTTATACCCATACCATTCTTGGCAAAGATATCGGTTGGTGTGTTACTCTGAATATGCCTATTAGTTCAGGTATCGAGTATGATGTTCTGTTGTATCCGGCAGAAACTGCAAGTATTCCCGCAGATGTTTTCGGTGGACACTATACTCCGGGTAAGATTGAAAAGGTATGGGCAATATTAGAGAAAGCAAGGGAACATCCTGCAGTAAGCGATTATAGATATATACAGGGTGCTATATGGAAAGCCACCGATAATAGTTATGGAACATTCAATTATACCCAAGCACATAATCTTTATAATAATAGTGGAGATGCAGGAACTCCAGCCGGAGTAATAGCAATACCTATCAAAAAAAGTGGTAATACGGGTAAGGGAATTTCACGAAGTGGCATACCGGTAATAAAGTAAACTAGGAGCGTTAGAAAAACACTTTTGAATGTTGAGCATAACAGACGTTTCTTAACTAAATTAAAGAAGATACCCCATTGGAATAAAAAACCGATGGGGTATCTTTATTTATGTTTATTTTCTAGGAATTAGTAAAATATTTGAAAACTTTCAGACAATCCTTGCTATCCAAATCTCAAAATAATAAAAAACATAATACTAAACAGAAAATATAATTTTTCCAATAAACACTTTCCTTTAAAAATATTAATTAAATGGAGTGTTTATAATGACTGGAGGAAGAAAGTTCTGTAAAATTTTTATATTTCTTGTACAATGCATGACTGCCTTTATCTTTTATGGAAGACTGACAGTTGAAAACTTTTGGCTCTTACAGCTCATTTTTCCACATCTTTAATTATTGAAAACCGATAGATGATGATTAGTAACCGGTATTTCTGCAATCGAAAACTATAAACTGAGAACCAGAAACAGCGAAACTTTTTTGCAACCTCATCCGGCTTTTGTTATAGTTATTTATAATCAAAAAATAAAGAGAAGGGGATGCTCGATGAAGGAAGATGTGGTATGGGTAAGTTTTGATACCTTAGAAAATTTTATGATGGATAGTTTTATGGGCATCGGGGTTCCTGAAGAAGATGCCCGAATATGTGCCAATGTTCTCATTACCGCCGATAAGCGAGGCATTGATTCTCATGGAATCAGCCGTTTTAAGCCGATTTATTATGATAGGATAAAAGCCGGAATACAATCCCCGGTTACTAATTTTGAAGTAGTAAAAGAAGGTCCCACTACGGCAGTGGTCGATGGGCATAACGGCATGGGACAGGTTATCGCTCATAAATCAATGGAAATAGCAATAAATAAGGCGTCTCAATTGGGCATGGGTATGGTGGCAGTGAAAAATTCTACCCATTACGGTATTGCTGGCTATTATGCCCTGATGGCGGCTGAAAAGGGGATGGTGGGCATCAATGGTTCTAATGCCAGACCCTCGGTGGCTCCTACTTTCGGAGTGGAAGGTATGCTGGGCACCAATGCCCTGACCTTTGCCCTACCGACCGATGAAGAGTTTCCATTCTATTTGGATTTTTCTACTTCCATGGTTCAAAGGGGCAGAATTGAGTTATATGCCAGAGAGGGAAAAGAAATTCCTGAGGGCTGGGTTATCGGAAGTGACGGTAAAGCCAAAACAAATCCTCAGGAAATATTGGAAGATTTAGTGAAGGGGGAGGCGGCGTTAACCCCTCTGGGAGGAATAGGAGTAGAGACAGCCGGTTATAAAGGATATGGGTATGCCACAGTGGTAGAAATACTGTCAGCCGCTTTTACAGCAAGCAAATTTTTGAAGATGCTTTCCGGTATAGAAGACGGTAAACAGGTTCCTATCAATCTGGGTCATTTCTTTATAGCTATCAATATCTCTTCTTTTATTGAGTTGGAATCATTTCAGAAGACGGCCGGTGATATTCTGAGAATGTTACGTGCCTCTAAAAAAGCACCGGGGGCGGATAGAATTTACACTGCCGGTGAGAAAGAATATCTGTTCTGGCTGGAAAGAAAGGATAAAGGGGTACCGCTCAATAAGAGTTTGCAAAAAGAAATTTTATCTGTTCAGAGAGATTTAGGCCTTACCCAATATCGGTTTCCTTTTTAATAAGCTAATAAGATAGGATGCTTGACAGTTTTTTATTTTGCCCTTAATATGGTTAATGATTTTGGGCCGGTTTATGAAGAGCCGTAATCTATAATGAGTAAGTAAGATTAAGAATAATTAGTAACAGAAAAGACAAGAAGAAAGAAGTCGATAAATATGTTCCTATTACCATTACTATATTTTTTCCTAATGCCTGTTTTCTTCTTTTTTATTGCAGCTTTAATATTTTTGCCTTATAGATTTACGGCATATTCATTGATAACCTTAATTACCGTCCCCGGTCAGATCTGGAAAATTGCCCGCAGTAAAAACATCAGAAGGAATCATGCCATTGAACATGCTACTATAAATATAATAGAGCAATCGGTAGGACGTCCCTTAAACATCTCCGGCTTATCTCAGGAGAATGGTTTCTATATTTCCGGTATTCAGGATCCCGGAGTGGTGGAGGAGGCGGCCACCCGCGGCTTAAATCTGCTAAAGCAGGGCCATTGTGACTTAGCCATTCACAGACGTTGCGGAACGGATATAGCCATTGCCAATTTGACTGCCGCCTTGATTTTCATGGTGCTGCTCTTCTCTACCGGTATGGTAAGTATTTTAAATATTATCATCGCTCTGTTGGTTTCCAATTTTACCAGTCCCTATCTGGGGCAGTTTATACAGAGGCACTTTACTACCTCCTGTGACGTAGAAAATACCGATATTGTGGGTTTACAATATGAAATAGGGCAGCCGGATGAGGGTCTGTTGCTGCGGCATTTCCCCAGAGGTTTTTTCATTAAGACGGTACACTATGATAATTAATACTTTGTTTTAAAAAACAAAGTATTTAGAATAAAATTCCAGTATGAGAAGTAAGAAAAAAAAGAAGAGGTGTCGATTCGATATGGCTGCCAACCGGAGTGCAGGTCAGCATATTCTTCTTTCCCATCTGCCCAAGGTGGGGATGGTGCATCTTCATGGCGTAGAAAAGCATTTAAGGCGAGGTAATATCGGAAAATGTTTTCTTATTACTCCCGAGGTCCCTCATGAGAATGTTTTGAATTATGCTCAAAAAATCGAACCCTTGGATATTATCATTTCTTCCGACTTTAGAGAAGAGAGGAAGAGGATTGAAGGGGAAAATCCCGACAAAAAAATATTATTTATTGATCCCTACCATCTTGCGGAACGGGACAGTATGCTGGATGCATAGTCGGGAAAAAATGGACTACAAACAGAGAAAGGAAAAGGAAGCAGTATATGAAAGAAATCGGAACGGTAGATATTACAGATAACTCACGGCTGGTTCTATCCGTGGGGGAATTTAGAGGGAAACCCAGGGTAGATATAAGGACCTATATAAAGCTGAAGGATAAAGATGAGTATGTTCCTACTAAAAAAGGAATAAACTTTTCCGCTGATTGGATAGATAGTTTTATAGAGATGGTAAAAAAATTAGATGATGCCGAGTTTAAATAGTTAAGCAGGGAAGGTCAATTCCAATTTACCTGACTGTAAAGAGCCAAGCCACTTTGCGCCGCTGCCCGGTCTCGCTGTCCCGGGCAGTAATCTGGGCAATCCAGGTGCGTTTCTGTAATAGTTTTGGAGCGACAGGGGTAAAGGAGACCTTATTCTGCTCCGGTTGATAAGTGCAGTGCAAACCGGCGCCGCCTAATCTCATATATAAAGAGTTTAGTTCAATGTTGGCGGGGTTATTTAAAACGGCTCCAACGGTCGAACTTTGATTATCGATAATAATGCCATCGGGAGGAAAGATATCATTAACTGCTAAAGTCTTTTCCCGTAAAATCGCCTGAAATTGTGCCACCGAACAATCGCTTCCTATAATTTGCCGATTTAAGGCATAAGCGTTAATGGGAATAGAATTGTTCATACTATTGACATTGAGCAGAGCTTTATACCCTGCTTCTTTTGCCAGTACTTTAATGTCTTCACTGTATACTCCATAAGGGTAGGCAAACGAGAGTACCTGACTGGCAGTATTTCTTTCCAGAATTGTCTTAGAGAGAGAAATTTCTTTATTTATTCTGTTTAAATAATCGGAGCGGGATTCGCCCTTTTTCATATTTAATAGATTAGTATGGCTGAGACTATGCGAGCCAATCTCTATCCCTTCTGCAATCATTTCTTTTATTTCCGACCAGGTTAACTGATTGGAATTATTTCCTACAAAGTCAGTGTAGAGGTATAGAGTAGCAGGATAGTTATATTCTTTTAAGATAGGGAAAGCCAGGGAATATACCGACTTGAAGCCGTCATCAATGGTAATAACCACCGGCTTCTCCGGAAAAAAGTTATTTTCAATACACTCTAAAAGCCGGGTGAGGGAAATCACCCGGTAATCATTATTTTTCAGATAATCCAAATGCTCCCGAAATTGAGCAATATTAATGGTGTATTCATCGGGACTTTCACCGCTACAGAATTTATGATAGGTCAGAATGGGGATAGTAAGCTCATGATACCTGTATTCTGAGACGTCAGGGCTTTCAGCAGCCAGAGAGACGGTTATGAATAATACTATCAAAGTAAGGGAGATAAATGCCAATCTCGTATTTTTATTACCAATCATTAATCTTTGCAAACAGCTCTTTTTCTTATCTTTCATTTTTTCCTTTTTATCTTTTTTGGAAGAATACTATAAGTTATACATAGCTTAAGAAAGGTGGTAATTTCTTAATGAAGGAAATGCTAATAGCTCTCTATAAAAATTATAGCAGATATCTTCTGAATTGATAACCCTGTTTTAAAATAACTATGGAAAATAACTTAAATATATTTCTTAAATCTGTTTCCTATCCTATTTTAAAAGGTTTCATCTATATATAGTAGGCGAAAGCCGTCAGTAATTATTAAATAAGAGTAGAACTTGGTTTTATTTCTGTGTAGAATAGAGATAAAACGCAAAATAACAAAATTGGAAAAAGGAGAATAAAGATGGAGTTAAAAACAATTAAGTTAGATTACCCGGAGGAAGTAAATATTATTCTCGGACAATCTCATTTTATTAAAACAGCCGAAGATCTTTATGAAATTATGGTCTCTTCAGTGCCGGGGGTTAAATTCGGATTGGCTTTCAACGAAGCCTCCGGTCCCTGTCTCATCAGAGCGGAAGGTAATGATGAAAAATTAAAGAATATAGCAATTTCTAATATCAGAGAGATAGGAGCAGGCCATGCCTTCCTTATTATTATGGAAAATGCCTTTCCTATCAATGTCTTAAACGCTGTGAAGCAATGCGCTGAAGTATGCCGAATCTTCTGCGCAACTGCCAACCCGGTAGAGGTGATAGTAGCGGAAACGGAACAGGGACGCGGTATATTGGGAGTCATTGACGGATTTGCGCCAAAGGGAGTAGAAAAAGAGGAAGACATTAAAGTAAGAAAAAATTTTTTAAGAACCATAAATTATAAACTGTAGCAGGATTACTATCCTGTTCAAGTCTATAATTTTTTCTCTTATATCAACATAGGAGTTTGCATCTCAGATATTATTAAGGGGAGCATTTCCCTTAATTGTTAGAAAGGCAATGTATTGATTGAAGTTAATAATTTAAAAAAGATTTTTTTTGACAAAAAGAGAGGCGAGGTTAAGGCGGTCAACGGCATCAATCTGCATTGTCGGAAAGGTGAAATATTCGGCTTGTTAGGACCTAACGGTGCCGGCAAGACTACTACCCTGCGTATTTTAGCCACTATGCTGAAGCCCACTGTAGGAGAGGTGTCGGTCAATGGTTATGATGTGATAAAGGAAGCCCATCAGGTGAGAGCGAGTATCGGTTTTCTCTCCGGGGAAACCGGACTCTACGACCGTTTTACGCCAAAAGAAACCATACTCTTCTTCGGCAGAATAAACAATCTTCCCGATGAGGAGATAAGAATGAGGATGGATGAAATATTTGAGATTTTGGATATGAAAAGTTTTCAGGAGGTCAGAGTAGATAAACTCTCTACCGGTATGAAGCAGAAATTATCCATCGCCCGTGCCCTTATCCATAACCCGCCTATCTTAATCTTTGATGAACCTACCGTAGGGCTGGATGTCATTACAGCTCGGGTGGTACTGAACTATATCAAGGAATTTAAAAACCGGGGGAAATGCATCATCTTTTCTACGCATCAGATGCAAGAGGCAGAAAGATTATGTGATAGGATTGCTATTATCCATAAAGGGGAGATTTTGGCCAAGGGCAGCTTAGAGGAGCTGCAGCAAAGGTTTCAGGAAAAAGAGCTGGAGGAGATATTTTTTAAATTGATACGGGTAGAAACAGGGGTTCGTCCATGAACTGGAAGAATGTACGATTAATATATTTAAAGGAGATGCAGGGTGCCATTCGGGACCGCAGAACCATGATTACTACGATACTGGTACCGCTTATTTTTTATCCTCTCCTTTTCCTGAGTATCGGCTACTTTTCGGTAATAGGGGAAAGAAATTCAGAATCCCAATCATCGCTAATCAGTATTGTAGGGGCAGAAAATGCTCCTGAACTGGTAAATCTGTTAGAGCAGGATAAAGATATAAATATAGTTCCAACCGAAGAGAATAGGGTGAAGGAATTGATAGAGGGTGATATACACCTGATTATTCGGGTTCCGGAGAGTGTAGAGACAGATTACTCAGAGGATAATAGAAAAGACCCTCCGTCTATCATTATAGAGTACGATTCTACTGCCCAACATTCCCTGGTAGCGAAAAAAAGAGTGTTGGCTCTGATAGAAAGCTATCGGAAAGGCATAGTCCAAATGAGGCTAAAAAAGATAGGACTGGGCCATGATTTTATAAAACCATTTCAAGAGCAGAGTATGGACCTGGCACCGGAGGATAAAAAAGCCGGTTTTATCCTGGGATTAATCTTGCCATACCTAATAATCATACTCATCTTTGTTGGAGCGATGCATTCCGCGGTAGACATTACTGCCGGAGAAAAGGAGCGCGGTACCCTGGCGACTCTGCTGGTCAGTCAGCTCAACCGCCTGGAGATTGTGCTCGGTAAATATTTTACGGTTATGACCATCTCGGCCGTTAGTATGTTTTTAGGGCTGATTGGCCTTAGCATTGCTTTTTTACTGCCCGCCTATATCTTTGGAGAAGTTTCTGTGATGGGAGTACATTATTCCCCTTCCTTATTTTTTCTCTTCTTTCTCATTTTAATACCTTTGGTGGGATTAGCCAGTGCTCTGCTCATCTTAATTGGTATATTTGCCCGTAATACCAAAGAAGCCTCTACTTATATTACCCCCCTTTATATGAGTGCTATCTTTTTAGCTATGATTTCTCTCAATCAGGGTGTAGAGTTAGCCAAACCATTATTTCTGGTACCTATTCTAAACAATAGTTTTGTCTTTAAGGAGCTATTGCTGGGTACGGTTAATGGAACACACATTCTGGGCACGGTTATAAGCAATATGGTGGTTGCCTTCTTAGCTTTGAGAGCCGCTGCCGGAATGTTTCAAAAAGAAAGTGTTTTATTCCGCAGTTGAGATTTACTTAAGCTGATGAGGATTAGGTAAAATCAATTTTTGAAATTTGTGAATATTGCTGAAGGAGACTGACAGAGGAGTAATGGAATTATCGCAACAGAACAAAAAGTCCCCCAGAAAAGGCAATTACTTTGAGGTTATCGTGATAGGAGGCGGTCCTGCGGGAATGATGGCTGCCGGTAGGGCTGCTCAGCAGGGAGCCCGGATTGCTCTTTTCGAAAAGAATGAATCTTTAGGGCGAAAACTATTGCTAACCGGTAAAGGTCGCTGCAATCTCACTAATTATGAGTACGATAAAGTAAAATTTGCTGAAAAGTTTGGCAAAGAGGGGCGTTTTTTATATAGCGCCTTGGAGCATTTCGGAGTAAGCGAAACCCTGAATTTTTTTCAATCACGAGGGTTAGTCTGGCAGGTAGAACGGGGAGACCGGGTCTTTCCTAAAGAGGGTGATGCGCAGAATATTTTGAAGATATTGATGGGATACTTAGCTGAGGGAAGGGTGAAGGTGTACTGTAATACCGAGGTTATCGGTATAGATAGAGCAAAGGACGGTACTGAAAATTTTATAGTGAGCACTGCAACGGGTGCAATCTCTGCCAAAAAGATAATAGTCTGTACCGGCGGCAAATCATACCCTCAGACCGGTTCTACCGGTGATGGCTACCATTGGGCACAGGCACTGGGGCATACTATTATTGAACCAAAACCGGCCTTGAATCCGGTAGAGACTGCTGATAGATGGGTTAAAGAGGTGCAGGGGCTGACTTTAAAGAATGTATCTCTGCAGTTATATTTAGATGGGAGAAAACGTGAGGAACGGTTTGGCGAGTTATTGTTCACCCATTTTGGTATCAGCGGTCCCATAGTGATGGATATGAGTAAAAACATAAATGATTATCTGGAAAAAGGAAAAGTCAAGCTTCTGCTCGATTTAAAACCGGCACTCGATTTTCAAAAATTAGAAGAAAGGGTTATGCGTGATTTTCGGGAGTTTAAGGGGCGAATGTTTAAAAATTCCTTAGTGAAACTTCTTCCCGCCTCTTTAATACCGGTCATAATAAAATTATCCGCCATAGAAGGGGAGAAAAAAGTAGATCATATTACCAAGTCTGAAAGAAAGCGATTGCTGCATCTTTTCAAGGAGCTGGAGTTAACACCTATCAGGCTATTGGGATTCCCCTGGGCGGTAATTACCGCCGGAGGAATATCTTTGAAAGAGATTGACCCTAATACTATGGTTTCTAAGAAAATAAAAAATCTTTATTTTGCCGGAGAAATTTTGAATCTTGATGGCCCTTCAGGGGGTTATAATTTGCAGGAATGCTGGAGTACCGGCTATCTGGCGGGAGAGAGTGCCGTTAAATAGTCTTTTGGGGAATAAGGTGAAATAATGGCAGGATTTAAACCAATCTACCTACTACTCATCATTTTTGCTTTGCTGGGATGGTTGGCTCAATGGCGGCTGAGGAAGATTTATTTCCATTATCTGGAGATACCAAATAAAAGAGGGAAGAATGGGCGAGAGGCTGCACAAGCACTGCTATCTTTTTATGGGCTTGACATACCTATACTCGAAACCGAAAGGCAATTATCAAATTTTTATAATCCTCAAAATAAAACATTGAATTTTTGCAAGAAAATTGCTGAGACGGCATCCGTTACTTCTTTGGGTATTGTAGCACATGAAGTAGGACATGCGGTTCAGGATAACCGGGGATTCCAATTTATGGAAATGAGGAATAGATTTGCCAAAATTTTAGCCATTACCGGGCAGTTGAGCCCGCTGGTTTTTATCTGGGGGGTCTTTTTCAGAAACTTATTATTGGTTTATACCGGGGTGTTGCTTCTCTTTGGTATGGTCATCTTTGCCCTAATCTCTTTGCCGGTGGAATTAAATGCCAGCAGCTGGGCGCTCGAGGCCTTGAAAGAGGTGGGGTTGGCAGATAGAGAGGAGATCGGGATAGTGGCTGTGGTATTGCGCCATGCCGCCTTTACCTATGTTATCAACGGACTGCAGAGGATCGGCACCTTCCTCTTTATCGTCTTAATTCTGACTATGATCCGTTAGGGCAGAGAGACTAAAGAATAATTTTTAGATTTTTGTGGAACTTTTTAGTTTTAATACGTCAAATCATGTTAGAATAAAATATAAACTACATTCTAACTGAGGAATTCAAAATAGGAAGGGTGGGGAGTTTTTATGTTAAAAGTGATTAAACGAAACAATACAGTGCAGTATTTTGACCCGAATAAAATTATTAATGCTATTACCCAAGCCATGAGAGAAACAATTAAAGGGGTAGATCAGGAGCTTTCGGTCAGTATTGCCAAAAAAATTGAACAAGATTTAAAAAAGACCGTAAAAAAGGTAACCGTTGCCGATATTCAGGAGCAGGTAGAAACAGAATTGATGGCAAGCGAGAGAAAAGATGTAGCCAAGATATACATTCTCTACCGCCAACAGCGTGATAAGTTAAGAGAGCTCGTCCGAGAGAACCATAAGCTGTTGAGTGATGAGTTTATCAGTAAATATAAACACCTGCCCAATCCTTTCCCTACACAGTTGGGGCAATTTATCTATTACCGTACTTACTCCAGGTGGCTCCCCTTAGAAAAGAGGAGAGAATACTGGTGGGAGACTGTCAGGAGAGCAGTAGAATTTAACTGTAATCTGGTCAGAACTACCGAAAAAGAGGCAGAGGAACTATATGATAATATTTACCACCTGAGGCAATTTTTGGCCGGCAGAACACTGTGGACAGGGGGCACTGCAGTTAGTTTAAAGTACCCCATGTCCAATTTTAACTGCAGTTTCACGGTACTGGACCGATTTAGCGCCTTCCGAGACCTATTTTATCTTTTAATGGTTGGTGCCGGGGTAGGAGCCAGAGTATTGAAAACAGATGTCGAAAAATTACCTAAAGTAAGGACTAATGTTAAGATTATCCATGAATCCTATAAACCGGTTCCTCAGGAGGAGAGAGAAGACTTAACCAGTGTGACCTTTAAGAAAAATACTGCCCATGTCGTCATAGGTGATAGCAAAGAAGGGTGGGTACAGGCACTGGATATATTTTTAAATATTCTGTCACGTACTGAATACCACCAGATTGATACCATTATCTTTAATTATGACCAGGTCAGGCCTAAGGGCGAGGTGTTAAAGACCTTCGGGGGAACAGCTTCCGGTTATGAGAGTCTGGAGACGATGTTTTATAAAATTGATAAGATTATCAAGAGCAATTGTTTTACCCAACTGAAAAAACTAAAACCGGTAGATTGTATGGATATTGCCAATATTATCGGTCAGAATGTAGTAGTGGGCGGGGTAAGGAGAACAAGTGAAGTAATCTTGTTTGACCCGGATGACCAGGATATCTTAAATGCCAAAAATAACCTCTATGAGCAGAAGGACGGTAAATGGGTAAAAAATGCCGAGATTGATCATCGTGAGATGAGTAATAATAGCATTTTTTACACCTCTAAACCCTCTCGGGAAAAGCTATCCTGGCATGTTAAACAGATGCGCTATAGCGGTGAACCGGGCTTTATGAATGCTGAAGCAGCAGCCCGAAGAAGGCCTAATTTAGAGGGAGCGAATCCCTGCATGGAGGTGTTGCTGGATAGGGAGCAGATGTGCAATCTTACTACGGTTAATGTGATGGGCTTTGTTAAAGAAGGGAAGTTAGAGGAAGAGGAATTACTACGGGCGCAGCGTCTTTCGGTGCGCGCCGGATTTAGAATGACCTATTTAGATTTAGAATTGGACCAGTGGGATATTAAACATAAGAGGGATAGATTGGTGGGGTGCAGTTTAACCGGATGGCAGGATATGGTCAATGCCACCAATATGTCTGCCGAAGAAGAATCTGATTTACGAAAAAAACTTAGAGAAGCTGCTCATCGGGAGGCAGAACTCTATGCTAAAAAATTAGGAGTAGAACCGCCTCTTTTAGTTACTACCGTTAAGCCCGAGGGCACCATTACGTTATTACCCACCGTTTCCAGCGGAGTGCACTACTCGCACGCCCCCTATTATATCCGGAGGGTGCGCATCAATGCCTCTGACCCGCTGTTAAAGGTGTGCGAGGAGTTAGGTTATGATATAAAACCGGAAAATGGACAGACGGAAGAGAATTGCCGCACTAAAGTCATCTCTTTCCCCTGCAGTGCACCACCGGGCAAGACAAAGAATGATGTATCAGCTATTGAACAATTAGAGAATTATAAGGCCTTTCAAAGAGAGTATTGCGATCATAATACCTCTATTACGGTACATGTACGCAATAATGAATGGGAAGAAGTAGAGGAATGGTTGTGGAATAACTGGGATGACGTTGTAGCGGTCAGTTTTGTCTCTTTGGATGATAGTTTTTATGCTCAGATGCCTTTTGAGGAGATAAGTAAAGAGGAATATGAGCGGAGAGTAGATGAAATGGTCAATTTTATTCCCTCTCTTATAGCCAAATACGAAAAAGATGAACAGATACTCGACCCCGGAGATGAATCTTGTGATAGCGGGGTCTGTCCGGTGCGGTAAACCATTGATACCGCTATTCCGGTGTAAACTAATTTAATAAGTGGAAAGGAGGAAAGAAAATGGAGAGTGTATACAAGATTATTGAAATAGTTGGGACCAGTGAACAATCTTGGGAAGATGCAGCTAAAACCGCCTTAGATACAGCAGTCCGAACTATTCGGGATATCAGAATAGCAGAGGTAGATAAGCTGGATATTAAGGTGAACCCTGATGGTAACCTGATTTTTAGAGCAAAGTTGAAAGTATCTTTTAAATACGAAGAGTTGAGCTAAAGTTTACATGTTGACAGGAGGCTGCATCAGGTAATATCAAGTAAAAAGAACTTAAAAAAAGAGGCAGGGTTAACGTAATTAAAAATATCCCACCCTTGCCTCTTTTTTAAATAGGAAACAAAAGTATTATTCTCTATAAAATTCAGTGATTATACATATGTTTTCTAATGACGAACACCTCCTTCTTATTCTAAAACAGTAAATAAACTATAATGAAAAAATGGTTGGAAAATTCATTTACACTATGTTAAGCATAGATATTTTAGCCAAAATAGTGTAATATAAAAACACCGCACCATCAATCCCAATTTAATAAAGAAAGTAAATCAATTATAATTAAAATATTAAGATGGAATGAAGGGAAATAGACAAAACAGGAGGAAAAAGGAACAAATGTACTCTTCTCAAGAATCAAAAAGTACAGAGTCGGTAAATTTTATTCAAGCCATTATTGATAAAGATAAAAAGAATAATAAGTATGGAGGAAGGGTACATCTTCGTTTTCCACCTGAACCAAATGGCTATTTACATATCGGACATGCCAAGTCTATCTGTTTAAATTTTGGCTTGGCTCAAAAGAACAATGGTCTGTGCAACCTGCGCTTTGATGATACTAACCCTACCAAAGAGGAGATAGAGTATATTGAGTCTATTATTTATGATGTGGACTGGTTAGGTTTCGATTGGGAAGACCGTCTCTATTACGCCTCCGATTATTTTGACAGGATGTATCAGGATGCCCTCA
Organism: Candidatus Stramentimicrobium fermentans; assembly: GCA_012520575.1. Taxonomy (GTDB): domain Bacteria; phylum Atribacterota; class Phoenicimicrobiia; order Phoenicimicrobiales; family Stramentimicrobiaceae; genus Stramentimicrobium; species Stramentimicrobium fermentans. The sequence goes on along the minus strand of JAAYOB010000034.1, from coordinate 10,111 downwards.
CTCTGATTAAAGGGGGAAAGGCCTATGTCTGTGATTTAAATACAGACGAGATTAGGGAATACAGAGGGACCTTTACCATACCGGGTAAAGAAAGCCCCTACCGTAACCGCTCTGTTGAGGAGAATTTATCGTTATTTGAAGGGATGAAAGAAGGTAAATTTGAAGATGGCGCACGGGTGCTCAGAGCCAAGATAGATATGAGTTCCCCTAATTTAAATATGAGAGACCCGGTTCTTTACCGAATTTTAAAAGAATCTCATCACCGAACCGGCGATAAATGGTGTATCTATCCCATGTATGACTATGCCCACCCCTTAGAGGATTATTATGAGAAGATAACCCATTCGGTCTGTACTTTAGAATTTGAAGACCACCGTCCTTTATATGATTGGGTTTTAGAGAATATACAGGCAGTAGAGCCGCCCCAACAGATTGAATTTGCCCGTCTGAATATGAGTAACACAGTGATGAGTAAACGGAGATTGAGAGTTCTGGTGGAAAATGGGTATGTTTCCGGCTGGGATGACCCGCGCCTCCCCACTCTTTCCGGTTTACGAAGGAGGGGATATACCCCGGAGGCTATCCGCAATTTCTGTGAACGTATCGGTGTGGCAAAGACCAACAGTGTTGTTGATATACGATTTTTAGAGCATTGTATCAGGGAAGATCTAAATAAGAGGGCACAGAGAGTAATGGCTGTCCTGGAGCCTTTAAAGTTGATTATTGACAATTACCCGGATGATTTGATTGAAGAGATGGATTGTGAAAATAATCCGGAGGATACCGCCTCCGGAACCAGAAAGGTTCCTTTTTCCAAGGTACTCTATATTGAAAGAGAAGATTTTCATGATAATCCTCCGGCGAAGTATTTCCGCCTGTCTCCGGGACGTGAAGTCAGATTAAAAAATGCCTATATTATTAAATGTGTCGGTTTCGTTCGAGATGAAAAAACCGGAGCCATCCGGGAAGTACACTGTACTTATGACCCGGAAACCAAAAGCGGTCGACCGGGGGCAATGCGCAGAGTAAAGGGTACGCTGCATTGGGTCTCAGCCCTATCAGCCCTACCGGCCGAAGTACGCTTATATGATACTCTCTTGCTGGATAGTGGTGAAGAGCAGACCGAAGAAGCCGGAGATGATGGGTTAATCGGACAATTAAATCCCAAATCAAAGGAAGTGTTGAAGGAATGTCTGGTCGAACCCGGTTTAAAGAATGTGACACCGGGTGAAAAATTTCAGTTTATGCGCAAAGGGTATTTCTGTGTGGACCCGGATTCCAAGCCCGATAAGCTGGTTTTTAACAGAGTTGTCTCTTTACGGGATAACTGGGAAAAAATTATGGGGGATACTCAAAAAAACTCATAATTAATTTAATGGCATCACTTTTGAATCTACGGTGATTATATGAAAATTGCTTTTTTTACTAATTGCTACAAACCTCTGATTAATGGAGTAGTAAGCAGTATAGTCTCTTTAAAAGAAGCCCTTGAAAGAAAAGGACACGAAACTTATATTTTTGCCCCCAAGGTGGAAGATTATAAAGATGAAGAAGATAATATATTCAGATACCACTCCATTAATTTAACGCAAAAAGTAAAATATCCCATAGCTATACCGCTATCCCTTAAGGCAGGCCGGATTATCAGTGAATTTGACCCGGATATTATCCATATTCATCACCCCTTTGTGCTCAGTCTGCCGGCAATTATGTATGCTGAAAAACTTAAAATTCCCAAAGTATTAACTCTGCACACCCAATATGAACGTTATAGCCATTATGTGCCTGCTATCCCCCCCATTATAGCCCATGAAGCACTACGTAGAATCATAGTCAATTTAGCAGATAAGGTAGATATAATTACCACACCGTCTCAATCCATGAAAGAATTAATCGAACAATATGGCATAACCAAAGAAATTATGGTAATTCCCAATGCCATTGATATCGATACCTTCCATAAAAAAGATGAGAAAGAAATAAAAAGACTAAAAAAAGAATTAAAATTATTCACCGATGATATATTAATCGTCTATGTAGGGAGGGTATCGTTTGAAAAGAATATAGATAAGATAATCAAAGCCCTGGCTCTTCTTCGCGATAAAAAAATCACCAATTTTCAGTTTATGGTAGTGGGAGAAGGGACTGCCTTAGAGGACATTAAAAATTTAGTGCAGTCCTTAAACCTGACTGAAAAGGTAAGATTTGTTGGAGCGGTAGATATGGAACAGGTAGGAAACTACTATCAGATTGCCGATATATTCGCTTTCAGTTCAACCTCGGAAACTTTTGGCATGGTAATTATCGAAGCATTGGCTTCCGGATTGCCGGTTTTGGCAGTGAGAGCACCTGGCGCTGTCGATATAATCACTGATGGGGTTGATGGTATTTTGGCGGAGAATGATATAACTGATTTTGCCAAACATCTCGCTAATCTAATACAGCACCGCGATTTGAGGGAAAAAATATCCCAAAACGCCTTCAGGACCGCACGGCTATACAGTATTGACACTGTATCCGACCAGGTACTGGCGCTTTACCATCGATTGATGGAGCAAATATGAGAGAACGAGATAAGAATATACTTTTAGTGGACTTCCTATATTACAGGAGGCGAAGATAAAAATAGTGAGCAAAAATAGGGTAAAAAAAGAGATACATTTAGAGCATTCCAGTTTAAAATTCCCCTTGCCGGAGGGTTTGTTAAAAGAGTTGTCAGCAGAACTTCACTCTATGAATGAGTACCCCAGCGGAGATGATTACGACACTCTGAGAACTAAATTAGCAGAATATACCGGTACTCCGGCCGATAATATCTTGCCCGCCAATGGCTCAGATGAAGTTATTGAAGCAGTTACCAGAGCCTTTGGCAGTAAACTTATACTTATCCCCGTTCCTACTTTTTCCCAATATGAAGTCAGCGCAAACCGAAACGGATTTAAGAAAAAATTAGTCCCCTGTTTAAAGGGCTATCATTATCAGTTGAACTACAGCAGGGATGATTTAAAACAAGCAAGTTTAGTCTGGATATGCAATCCCAATAATCCCACCGGTAGTCCAATTCAGCGTGAGGACATTATTAATATACTTAACGATTCTCCCGGCATAGTGGTGGTCGATGAATGTAATTATGAATATTTAGGAGAGACGGTAGTAGATTTAATAGATGAATTTCCCAACTTAGTTGTTTCCCGCAGTTTTTCTAAAAACTTCGGTTTAGCCGGATTTAGATTGGGGTTTGCCCTCTCTTCTCCCAGAAATATTCATGAAATTGCTCACTACTGCCAGGTTTTTAGAGTGAACAGAATGGCAGAGGCAGCCGGGTGTAAAGTATTGAAATATTTAGACTATTTTCAAAAAATATGGCAGGAAATTGCCCTAGTCAGGGAATATTTTATTTCGGGAATGAAGGGTATAGGTATTGAGGTTTTCCCTTCCCGGAGCAATTTTGTTTTGGCTGATTTTGTTACCGAGGAGAAAACCAGGAGAGCATGGCAATATTTAAGAGAAAAAAATGTTTTCACCTGTCCCGCCTGGGGTGAAGAGTGCACCGGCTTGGGTAAGAATTTTATTCGTTTTACTATCAGCAATAAGGAAGAGATGGGCCTGGTGTTAAGACTATTGACCGATTTTCAAAAAACTATTTTAGAATAAAGCGCAAATTGACATTGCCGTAAAAAAACAATAAAATTAGGTATTAACAGCATTATGTCTCTTAAAATTCTTATAAAATATTTTAGCAGGATTATCTGAAAATATTTCAAAAAGAAACGGTCCTTATTACCGTGAGGAGGAAATAATGCCAGAGTATCTGACTGCAAAACAGGTAGCAAAAAACTTACAGGTTAAACCTCTAACGATATATCAATGGGCTAGAGACGGAAAGATACCCGCAATTAAAATAGGAAGGGTTTGGCGGTTTCATAAAGGAGCTATTGATAAATTTTTAGAGGAACAGTTACGTGAAAAAGGTTACGAATTATAGTAATAAAAAAGAGTAAGGCAGAAAGAATAACTATCTGTTATATTTTTAAGTAGACCTGTTTTCAAAAAAATGAAACAACTATTTTGACAAAGACTTGCTTTTTTCAAACAGGGTATATTATAATAGGAAAATAAAAATCATTCCTTTTTCACCTGGTCTGTGCAAATAGGGATAACTCTTCTTTTAACCCAATAGTTGATGGTTGAAAATTCAATAGAATTGGCAGGTGTTATAGAAGAATGTATTTCCAAAAAAATACTTCTACTGGTAAAAGCCGGCTAATATCACATCTTTTACACACCATTTTTTTTCTCACCACTCTCTCATTCCCGGTATTAGCCCAGGATTATATAGATTATCAGGTACAAAAAGGCGATTGTTTGTGGACTATCGCCAAGCAATTTCAATTGTCAATTCAAGACATTACTCAAACAAATAACTTGAGTACCAAAGAAACCCTACAGCCGGGCATTCTCTTAAAAATCCCTCAGAATGGCGCTCAAAGCCCTATTTTAGAAGGCACCGAAGATACTGTAGTTCATACAGTTAAAAAGGGCGAGAATCTTTGGAATATAGCACAACAATATCGTCTGTCTTTGGAAGACCTTTCCCGGGTCAATACATTACGAAGACCTGATGCTCTATATGTAGGGCAGGAAATTAAAATTCCCCTTAACGGAAATAATAAGACTGAGGAGGAACCCTGTACCGGCAACAGTGGCAGTCAATCAGTCTTATCTTTTCAGGAAGAGAAAGAAAACTTAAAGGATATCAGTAGTAGCCTAAATCAGGAATTTAGAGAAACGGTGGATGAAATAACTTATGTGGTTAAGCCCGGTGAAAGTTTATGGACTATTGCTCAAAACTATCAGGTTTCTTTAAATGAAATTTCTCAAGCTAATAGTCTGGACAGCAAAGAAAGGTTGTCTATTGGCCAAATTATAAAAATCCCGCTAAGGAATAAGGATAGCAATACCTCGGTAGAAATTGCTAATCGTCCGGAAAAGCTGCCTGAACCTAGTGTGATAGAACATATTGTGGCATATGGAGAGAATATCTCCATGATTGCTCGGAAATACCATCTACCGGTGGAGACGATCTGTCAGCTTAACCATATTTCACAGAAAGATTATATCTTTCCCGGTCAGAGACTCAAAATAAAAGTTGATGAGCAGGTATTATCTGAAATAGCCCTTCAGGGAGATACAGCTGCTAAGCAGCAAAATGTTGCCGAGGTTGATAGTAAGAAGATAGAACCGGAAACCGTTTACTATACCGTTAAACCCGGTGATACTTTGTGGAATATCGCCCAGAGATATTGTGTTTCAATGGAAGGCATAATAGCTGTAAACCACTTAAATAATAAAAATAAGTTGTCAGTAGGACAGGTCTTACAAATACCCGCTATTGGCGGTAAAGATACAACAAAACAAACCATTGAGTATATTGTTACCAAGGGTGACTCTCTCTGGAATATAGCTCAAAAATTTGATGTGAAGATGCATGAAATTATAAGTTTAAATGAGCTGAAAAACATCACTCATCTCGCTATTGGCCAAAAATTAAAGATACCTGCCTCATCGGCTGCAATAGCTCAACAGGGCACAATAACTTCCTCAACGGCGGTGCAAAAATCGGAAGTAAAGGATATCGTGCATTATGTGCAAAAGGGGGAGACTCTCTGGCAAATTTCCCGGAGATATGGGGTTAGCTTACAGTCTATTACTAAAGCGAACGGTATTTCTGAGAATAGCAGAATATTGGTGGGACAGAAGCTGATTATACCAAATGCACGTACTGCTCCCGGTACAGGTTCCTCACCCTCTTTTATCTGGCCTTTAAACGGTTTAATAACTTCGCATTTTGGCAACAGAACTCTTGGCGGACGGCAAGTCTACCATACCGGTATTGATATTAGCAGCCGTACAGGGAGTTCTATCAGGGCTGCCGAAAGTGGGAAGGTAAGTTTTGTTGGTTATCTAAGCGGATACGGCAATACTGTCATTATTGACCATGCCGGTGGATATTCTACCGTCTATTCTCACAACTCTGTAAATTCAGTTCAAAAAGGACAGACTGTCAGTAAGGGAGATATAATTGGTCAAGTAGGGGCTACCGGTAATGCCACCGGACCTCATCTCCATTTTGAAGTCAGAGTAAGTGGGAAACCAAATAATCCATTAAATTATCTCCCCTAATTTTTATTAAATTTCTGCTATTACTTACAGATTTTATTGAGTATGAATGAAATTCTGTAACCGGAATTTTTATAGTATTAATTATCTTTATACCAAGAATATATACATTTTATTGTAGCCAGCGCCTGAGGATTTTTTGATACAGATTGCTCATTTTTAATGAGAGACGGCATAATATTAAAAGATTTTTAAATTGCAGATATTCTTATTAACCGAAATAAAAGATATAAACAAAAAAAGATAGGAGATAGGGTGATGAATAAAATGAACAATATCATTGAGGGGAAAATTATTGCCGATACTATAGGAAAGGAATTGCAATTAGAGTCAACTCAATTCTTTCAAGAGATGTATGTAAAGCCCAGCCTTTCTGTTATTATTTTAGGTGAGGACCCAGCCTCCTTATTCTATGTCCGCATGATTGAAAGAACATGTCAAAAGGTTGATTTTGATTTCCGCAAACATACCCTTCCTGAGGTGGCTTCAGAAGCAGATTTATTGCATCTGCTGCACCAGTTAAATGGAGATGAATCGGTACACGGGATAATTGTCCAAACGCCTTTACCCAAGCATATCAATGAGGACCGAATTCGTGAAACGGTAATTTCCTCAAAAGATGTAGATTGCTTTAATCCCATCAATATGGGTAAATTGGCCATGGGGAATCCCGATTTTTTACCCTGCACACCCAATGCAGTCTTTGAGATACTGAAGAGAGAAAATATTGAAGTAGAGGGGAAACATGTTGTTGTTGTAGGAAGAAGCAGTGTAGTAGGCAAGCCGCTTGCCCTTATTTTACTCTTAAAACAGCCGCATGCCAATGCCTCGGTAACGGTATGCCATTCCAGGACCAAAGATATTGCTGCGCTTACCCGTGCCGGGGATATTGTAGTGGCAGCAGTAGGAGTTGCCAGATTAATTAAGGGTGATATGATTAAAAAAGGTGCGGTAGTCATCGATGTAGGCACTAACGAGGAGGGTGGAAAATTAGTGGGAGATGTAGATTTTGAAGAGGTTTCTCCCATTGCCTCAAAAATCACACCCGTTCCGGGCGGTGTCGGTCCGGTAACTAATATGATGTTGATGAAGAACACCCTGCAGGCAGCTAAAAAAAGATTGTCCTATTGAAAGCAGAAAGCCGGGACAAGTAGGAATTAAGAGATAGCGTTTTTCCTTTGTCTCTTGAACTTTTCCAGATTAATCATCAAGGCAGTAATATCGGAAGGAGTAATCCCCGGTATCCTCTGGGCTTGCCCTAAGGATACCGGTCTTATTTCACTGAATCTTTCGATACCCTCACGAGAAATACCATATAATTTTGCATAATCAAGACTTTCAGGAATTCTATAGTGTTCATTTTTTTTAAATCGAGCTACCTCTTCTTCCTGTCTTTTCAAGTAACCGGAATACTTTAGCTGAATCTCTACCTGGTCAATAACCTCCGGGTCCAATGGGACTCTTTCCGGGTCCAGAATGGAGGTATCAGTATAATTTAAACCGGGACGGGTAAGCAGTTCTGCTAAGGTCACCTGTTTTTGCAGAGGGGGAGAATTAAGCCTTGCCAATAAGAGGTTGGTAGATTCATTGGGAAACATTTTAAGATTATTCAGTCTGTTAATCTCTTTTTCAATAGCCTCTTTTTTAACTAAAAATTTTTGATATCTGGTCTCCGAGATTAGACCATATTTATAGCCATAAGTAGTCAATCTTAAATCAGCATTGTCTTGACGTAGTAGAAGGCGGTATTCAGCAAGCCCGGTCCTTAGGCGGTACGGTTCAGTTACGCCCTTGGTGACCAGGTCATCAATCTCTACAGCAATATAAGCTTCTGAACGATCCAGTATAAATGGCTCTGCTTTACTTAATGACTGTACTGCATTAATACCTGCTATTAGCCCCTGTTCAGCCGCCTCCTCATAACCGGAAGTCCCGTTTAACTGACCGGCTAAAAAAAGACCTTTAAGTTTCTTTGTTTCCAAAGAATATTTAAGTTGATGGGGTAATATTACGTCATATTCAATGGCATAGCCATATCGCAATACTTCACAATGTTCCAGTCCGGGGATGGTGTGTAGAGCTTTCAGTTGGGCTATAGGAGGCAGACTGGTAAAAAACCCCTGTAGATAGATTTCTTTACCGGTAGTACTCTCCGGCTCCAAGAATAGTTGGTGAGAGGCATGATGGGGAAAACGAACTATTTTATCCTCAATGGTGGGACAATATCGAGCAGCGGTGCTATCAATGTTTTTACTGAGCAGGGATACCTGGGGCAGGTACTCCCCAATCACTCGTTGAGTATCTGGAGTAGTACGGGTAATATAGACCTTATGTTTCCGGTAAGTTTTCTTTTCCGATTCGAAAGAGAAGGCCAACGGTTCACCGGCACTCTCCTGTGCCTTTAGTTCAGAAAAATCAATGCTTCTCCTGTGAAGACGAGGCGGGGTAGAGGTATTAAAACGGGTGGTCTTAAAATCCAAAGCCTTAAATTGATTGGCTAAGTCGATTGAGGCTAATTCCCCCTCACGGCCTGCGCTAAAACATACTTTTCCCATATAGATTTTACCATTTAAAAAAGTTCCCGCAGTTATGATAACAGCGGGAGCAAAAAATTGTACGCCACTCCGGGTCAATACCCCTTCAATTTGATTATTTTTAATCAAAAGCCGCGAAACCATCTCCTGCACCAGAGTCAGGTTCTCTTGTTTCTGAACGGTCTTTATCATCTCCTGTTTATATTTAATCTTGTCTACCTGAGCCCTTAAAGCCCACATAGCCGGGCCTTTACTGGTATTGAGCATGCGAATATGGAGAGTTGCCTTGTCGGTATTCTTAGCTAATTCCCCTCCTAATGCATCAATCTCTCTGGCTACATGACCTTTCCCCGGTCCGCCTATAGAGGGATTACAGGGAAGCAAGGCAATATTATCCACATTAGAGGTAATCAGCAAGGTTTTAGCGCCACGGCGAGCTGAGGCAAGTGCAGCCTCACATCCGGCATGTCCTGCTCCAACTACGATAACATCATATTGATAGTATGGTATTAACATATTTTAAACTCTGAATAACTAATTCACTGTTTCAATAAAAAATAACATATTCTGAGATATTTTGCATCTTTTTGTGATTAAAATATTGCTTTTATATTCTGTAATTGAAAATAATTCCTGAAATCTATTCACCTTTCCGGTATCACTGTAATCGTAGTTTTTCCGCTTTTTTTCTGCCTCCTGGTTAATATTGCTTTGCTTTCTCTATCATAAAATATTAGTGAAAATTTTAATAAGAAATCTTTGATTATAAAGTTTTTTCTTCCTATAGGGGAGAAATCCGTAAAAATACTAAAATATTTGTTTTCTAAAGTAAAGTAGGCAAAGAAGGCGATGCGATTTTTTTATTTCAGTTGCTTGAGAAATATGATTGTGTTATACTGAAAACGGAGAGATGACCGAGAGGCCGAAGGTGGTTGCCTGCTAAGCAATTGAGCGGATTATAAGTTCGCTCCGAGGGTTCGAATCCCTCTCTCTCCGCCATTTTACTTTTATCCCTGCCGCATACTTTACGGAAAATATGGCTTTGTTAAGGTTGAAGAAAAAATCATTTTTTTGGGGGCAGGATCAAAATGAGCTGCCTATGACTTGAACCTCAAAAAAATAAGCTATGAAATTTATTTTTCAGGAGGCATACTTTTTATGACCAAAAAGTTGTACCGTTCTAAGAAGGATAGTATGATTGCCGGTGTCTGTGGCGGAATTGCTGAATATTTCGAGATAGACCCGACTTTGGTTCGGCTCTTAACAGTGTTGGTTGTATTTTTAGGTGGGGCGGGAGGAATTGCCTATATTATTGCTTGGATAATCATTCCCCAAAATCCGGAACAGATAATCGAATCAGAAGAGACCGAAGAAGAGGAAGGTGGCGCTGAATTTTT
>JAAYOB010000033.1 GCA_012520575.1 Candidatus Stramentimicrobium fermentans | reverse complement strand
TAGCATCATTTTTTGATACGATGATATCGAGTTTTCCATGTAGATATGTGTTGGAAAAAAATTTTATTATACTTCCCCAAAAGGAGTTAAATTTCTTGGCTTTCTTAACATTATTCATAAAATTTCATCTATTCTTCTTTAAAAATATTCACTATTATATACCTATAGCTTATCCTATTACAACTAAAAATGTGCGAGCAAGGGATAGACCTGCAATTAAGCTCTATTAATTTTAAATAGATATAAAATGGAGATTAGGATAATGAGCAAGCCGAAGGAAAGCCAGCTATTTTGATAGTTTCCATTGAGGTCTGCAATATAGCCAAAAAGTATAGGTGCTAAAAAAATACCCGTTCTAATAAAAAGTACAGCCAACCCGGTTGCCATCCCGGCATACTTCTCCCCGGCTAATATTCCTACCACTACAAAATAGGCACCAGGCCAGCCAATTACCACTATCCCTGACAAAAAGGCAAACACCGCAATCAAAAATGGGCTAATCTGGAGATTATGAGATAAGAAACCGAAAACCAGAAACATAATACCGGCAAACAGACCAATTAAAAAGAGAAGCGATTTTCTTTTATTTTTAAAAAAATTATCCGATATCCAACCTAGACTTGCCATTCCTATTACCCCTCCTATATATAAGAGAGCAAATCCTAATCCACTAATAACCTTATCAAGCCCCATATCTTCGTTAAGAAATACAGTAAAATGAGAAAAAGTTGAGCCTTCTGCTGTACCAAATACTATTCCTAAAATACAAACCATTAATAATGATTTATTGTTTAAGATATCTGATAATCCGTCCTTAAATGATATCTCTCTATCTATTGAGTCTGTATTTTTTAAAATTCCGATACCCTGTGTTCCATTAATACCAATGTGCTTAGTAGCTTTCTGTTCTTGATAAATGAGATAGGTTAATAGCCCAATTAATAGAGTAGTAATAGCGGCAATCTGAATAGAAATCCGCCAATTTAAATGAAAGGCTATAAGAGGCAAGACAGCTGGGCCAATTATGCTTCCTACACAGTACCCCGATTGTACCGTCCCTAAATAAAATGCTTGTTTTTCTAGCGGTGCAACCATAGATACGCCTCTTATTACGGAAGGGGTCAATGTGCTCATGCCCAAACCAGCTAATACAGCTAGAAATAGGATGATCTGGTAGGAAGTGATCATGCCATAACAGAATAATATAATCCCCATGCAACTCATTCCGGCAAGAATGCTCTTCTTAGGCCCAAATCTATCGACGATACTGCCGGAAATAATAGCCAGCAGAGCGGCGCTGGAAAAATAAAAAGCTGCATAATAACCAACTTGTATTCTGGTTAAACTAAATTCTTCAGATATAAATGGTAGTACACTGAAAAAGCCATTATTACATAGCCCTACCGTAGCATATGAAACAAAGAGTATTAATAGGGTTTTTAGTAAACTGCGATTACTATTCTGTTGCTTTTTGTGTGATTCTAAAGCCATCTTCCCTGTATCTTCATTTTTTATTTTTCGGTTTTTGTATCAAAGACAGAATAGACATACAAAAGTAATATTTTATATTCTATCAAATATCAGTAGCAATTAGAAAGTAGAAATAATTATTATTTTTTAAGGTAATGCATAACCAAAGTTGCACTAAATTTGCTCTTTGACAATGGAAATCTGTTGATTCAGTAACCTCCTTAATAAGATAACAAGGTTCTCATTCCGATGGTTAAATCTCCACTCTACCTCTT
>JAAYOB010000004.1 GCA_012520575.1 Candidatus Stramentimicrobium fermentans | reverse complement strand
CGTTATCAAAGAACATAATCTGCCCCCCCCTTAAAGTATGGCTTCATTCGGCCTAAGGAAAGGGCAAATTAGATAGTAACAGACAATTTGGGAGTTGTCAAGAAAAAATATGGAAATTATTTGGATAAATAGATACGATACTTTATAGTGAAAAACATGGAATTATATATCATCTGCCTACTACCTACTAGTAACATAATGATAGTATAAATAGAGTATTTTTTTCAAGTTGCCCCTAATCCTGTTTTAATCTATTTTTATACGATAAAAATTCAATTTGCCTATTCTCAGAATATCTCCCTCTTTAATATCTACATCAACATTTTTTTCCAGTATTTTTTGATCGTTGATTCTAATCCCGCCCTGTTCAATATTGCGCAATATCTCACCGGTACTCTTTAATTGCTTGGTTAACTTAATGAGTTCTACTACCCATATTTTATTGTCCTTTAATATTTGTTTAGATATCGGCAAATCCTGAATATTTTCTGGGGCTTTTCCTTCCTGTATGACCTTTTGAAAATGCTCCTCCGCTTCATTTGCCTCATGGTACCCGTGATATATTTTTACTATTTCTTTAGCCAATCTTTTTTTGATTATAAGAGGCGATACTGTATCTTTTTTTAACTCTTGTTCAATTTTAGCCAGTTCAGGATAAGGAGTATCGGTTAGTAATTCAAAATAGGTCAACAGTAACTTATCTGGTACAGACATTACCTTCCCATACATATCGAAAGGATTTTCATTAATTCCAATATAATTACCCAGACTTTTACTCATTTTTTCCACGCCATCAGTCCCCTCTATAAGCGGCATGGTAATAATAACCTGGGGTTCTTGATGGTATTCCCTTTGCAAATCTCTGCCGACTAATAGATTAAATTTTTGATCAGTCCCTCCTAATTCTACGTCTGCCCTGAGGACAGTAGAGTCATAGCCTTGCATCAAAGGATATAAAAATTCATGAATTCCTATGGGCCTCTTTTCTCGCAAACGATTAGCAAAATCTTCCCTTTCCAACATTTGGGCAACAGTGTAAGTGGCACAGAGTTTTATTACCTCCACAAAAGAAAGTTTTCCCAGCCAATGGCTATTAAATACTACGATGGTTTTTTCTGGATCTAGGATTTTAAAGACTTGTTCCTTATAAGTCTCTGCGTTCTTTTGTACTTCTTCTAAGGTCAATTGCTTCCTGGTAGCAGAGCGGCCGCTGGGGTCTCCTATCATCCCCGTAAAATCACCGATAAGGAAATATACTTCATGCCCCAGATCTTGGAAATGCCTTAATTTTCTCAAGCCCACTGTATGACCCAAATGAATATCCGGGGAGCTGGGATCAAACCCCTGTTTTACCCTTAAGGGAGTTTTAGTTTTTTTGGCATTAATTAATTTTTGTTCTAATTCTTCCAGTAGAATAATCTCGCTGGTTCCCCTTTTTATAATATTCATTTCATCAGATAAATTCATTTTGTATTATTTCTACTCCTTTCCTCTACTCATATTTAATAATCAAATTTATTGATTTGCTCGGCCAACAATATCTTCTTTAGTTTCCTTAATAATTATTTTTGATTATAACTCCATATTGTTCTTTTCAATAAAACTAATAATAAGGGATATCCCAATAGGTAGCAAGACACAAACTGGCCCAAAAAAATGTAACCGAATGTTAACCAGTAAGGAATTTTAAATAAAATATGAAGGTATAAACTAACTCCTAAAGAATTAATTACTACCGGTGGCAAAGGTGCCAGAATTGGCTTTTTCATTTTATAGGTCAAGACAGCTGCTATCAAAGTACAGATACTGCCCCCTAAAATATCTATAATCCCCAATCCACCCCATAAATTACCCACAATACAGCCTAAAAATAAACCTCCTATAGCTGCGTGATCGATAAAGGGCAATACAGCTAAAGCTTCAGCCATTCTAACTTGTATCGGGCCATAGCTAATTGGCGCAAAAATCATATTTATGGTAGTATACATTACGGCAATTAGCGCCACACGAATTAGAAAACGTGTTTTTAACAATGAAAATACCTTGATCTAATGAAACTGATTTAATTATAGCATATTTCCTTGAGCAGCAAAAAACTTGACAACTTATACTACAATATTATCAGAGATGAGTTATATTTAATAGTTTTTTAATTCAATAGCATATTTATATAAACTTAAGGTGTAATTATGGCTAAGGCCAACAGAAAAAAGAATAAAAACAATCTATTTTTTTCCAAGATGTTTTCCCTCACTATGTTTTTATTGGTTTTATCCTTTGTCTTGTCTTTTGTCTTTTTAGTCTCATTGTCTAACCAAAAAATGACTGAAATAGTACAGACCAGTAATTTTTTAAACCCGGTAACCAGTAAAGTATACGATATTAATGGTAAACTAATCACCGAATTTTTTCAGGAAAACCGGACCCCTATTTCTTTATCTGAAGTTCCGCAACATCTTATTGATGCCTTTATAGCTATTGAAGATACCAATTTTTACGAACACCATGGTATTTCTATTCGGGGAATTATGAGAGCCATATTCGAAAACATCAGAGAAGGCAGGATTGCCCAGGGAGGAAGCACTATCACTCAACAATTAGCAGTTAACACCTTTTTAACCAGGGAAGAGACTATTTCCCGTAAGATTAAAGACGCACTTTTGGCTTTACAGATTGAAAGAACTTTTACCAAAGATGAGATTTTAGAAATGTATATCAATCTTATCTACTTTGGTCATGGAGCGCATGGGGTTGTCTCTGCAGCAAAACTATACTTTGACAAACCGGTTTCAGAGCTCACTCTGGCTGAGAGTGCATTAATTGCAGGAATTCCCCGTAGGCCATCTTTCTATTCTCCTTTTCTCAACTTAGAGTCTTCTCTGAAGAGAAAAAATATCATCTTAAAAAGGATGTTCGATTTAGGATATATTAACGATAATGAATATTTTGCCGCAAGAGAAGAAGAGATGGTCTTCAATCACCATAGAGATATTCAAGAGGTTGCCCCACATTTCGCCAGCTATATCAGAACGATGTTATTAGATAAATATGGAGTTAACATGGTATTTAAGGGTGGCCTGAAGGTTTATACCACTCTTGACCTGGATATGCAAAATAAGGCAAATGGAGCCTTCCTAAATAGTGGACGTGAAGGGGCTTTGATTGCTATTGAGCCACAAACCGGTTATATTAAAGCTATGGTAGGCGGCAAAAATTACGAAGAGAGTGAGTTTAATAGGGCTACTCAGGCCTATCGCCAACCCGGTTCCGCTTTTAAGACCTTTGTTTATCTGACTGCCCTTGAGAAAGGGATTTCCCCTAGTTTTACTATTGATGATTCTCCTGTTGTGTATGAGAATGGCTGGTCCCCTCGAAATTATGAAGAAGAGGAATTTAGGGGTTTAGTTACACTAAGAGAAGCCTTTGAGGATTCCATTAATATCGTTGGGGTAAAGCTGTTAGAGATAATCGGGGTAAGAGATGTAATACAGAATGCTTACAAAGCAGGAATAAATAGCACTTTGAGACCAGACCTTTCCCTGGCACTCGGCACTTCTGAGGTAACACCTTTAGAGTTAGCTTCCGGCTACGCTACCATTGCTAACATGGGTACATATGTGAAACCCACCGCTATTCTGAAGATAGAAGATTTTAACGGTAAGGTACTGGAACAAAACCATATCGAAAAAAGGCAAGTTTTTTCAGAAGAGGTCTGTTACACCCTTATAAAACTGATGGAGGGGGTTATTAGTAGAGGTACCGGCACTAGTGCCAGAATTGGGAGACCGGCAGCCGGAAAGACCGGTACTACCGACGAATTTGTTGATGCCTGGTTTGTCGGCTTCACGCCGGAATTAGTATGTGCTGTATATTTAGGTAATGATGACCGTAAGCCTTTGGGCAACAGACTGGCTGGTGGAGTATTAGCAGCTCCCGTCTGGCGTGATTTTATGGCCAAAGCCCTTCAAGATAAGCCAGTCAATGATTTTACCAGACCAGGTTATGTTAATGAAATTCCGGTATGCGCAAAATCCGGACTCCTTCCCGGTAACAATTGTGCTAAAGTAGTTTCAGTAACCTTTCTTGCCGGAACTGAACCAACCGAGCTATGTTATGAAGGCACTGGCCTAACTCCCCAATATGCGCCACAGCCATGGACATCCGGAGATGAAATTCCGGTTATTTCCGGCGAAAAGAAATTTCCTTTATTAGAGGAGATAGAGATTCTGAAAAAAGAAGAATCTGATGACGGTACTATACAGACAGAGAAAACAAAAAAAGAAACACTGCAATCATTGGTAGATGAGCTAAGGAAGAGATTAGAAACCAGAAGTAATGATTAGCCGCTACCTTAAAAATATGCCACAGTTACACCATCTCCGCCTTCATAAGTTTCCCCGCTGCGATAAGTTTTTATATACTTAAGCTTTGGCAAGAGTTGAGCAACAGCCTTTCTCAATATTCCCTTGCCTTTTCCGTGAATAATGTAGACCGGTGAAATATTCAATAAAAAAGCATCATCCAAATATTTTTCTAATCTAACTTGCACCTCGCTGACCTTCAAATTACGTATATCTATTTCATTTCTAAAACCGGCTTTTTTTTCAACAATATCATCTCCTAAGTGAAGTGATGATAATTTCCCATGTCCTTCTTTTTCTTTCTGTTTAGAATCAGATTTAGATGTTTTTTCCAGTGCATCAGCTGTAACTCTTAACTTTAAATTATCCACCTGAACTAAATATTGCTGTTTCTTCTCATTTTTCTCTAATATAACCCCTTCTTTTTCTAAACTTTTCAGGCTGATATAGTCACCTTCCTCAAAAGAACCGACTATGTCTTGCCGGTTAGAACATTTTTCAGCTTTCTCCTTAATCTCTTTTTTTAAGTTATCCAGGACACTCATTTCTTCTTTAAGGTTATCTCCAGTTTCTTTTTTCTTCTTTAAAGCAGTGATAACCTCTCTAGTTCTGGCCTGAGCAGCAGTTACTATTTTTTCAGCTTCCTGGCAGGCTTCCCATCTTATTTTAGCTTTTTCCCTTTCCCAGGTATTTATCTTCTCCTCCAACTCTTTCCTCAATTGAATTATTTCTTTTTTTTCCTGCTGCATGGTTTGCAAGTTGCGGGCAATCTGTTCTCTGTCTTTTTCCATTCTCTTGATCAAGTTTTCCAGATCCAATTTTTCTCTTTCTAAATACCCTTCCGCATCCTCTAACACTCTTCCTGATAACCCTAATCTGCGAGCAACTGAAAAAGCGCAGCTTTTGCCGGGTAATCCAATAGATATCTTATAGATTGGCTGAAGGGTTTTTTCGTTAAACTCTACCCGGGCATTCATCACCCCTTCGGCTAGATAGGCATATGCTTTAAGACTATCATGATGAGTGGTACTCATGACTTTAGCACCCTTCGCCTTTAGCAAATCAAGAATAGCCATGGCTAAAGCTGAACCTTCGGCAGGGTCTGTTCCTGCTCCCAACTCATCCAGCAATACCAAAGAAGATTGGTCAGCATTATTAAGTATATGTATGATATTTTTCATGTGAGAGGAAAAAGTACTCAGATTCTGTTCAATACTCTGTTCATCTCCGATATCGGCAAATATCTGTCTGAAAATAGCTATTTCGCTATCAACCCCTGCCGGTATGTGTAATCCCGATTGTGCCATCAAATTCAATAGTCCAACTGTTTTTAAGGAAACTGTCTTGCCGCCGGTATTCGGTCCGGTAATTATCAGAGTGCTAAATTTATCACCCAATTCGATATCAATGGGAACTACTTTATTTTTCAGTAGGGGGTGTCTTGCCTTTAAAAGCCGTACAATTCCATTTTCATTCATTTTCGGTTCAATGGCATTCGTTCTAATACTTAATTGTGCTTTAGCATTTATCAGATCCAACTCACCTAATACTCTATAATTAGCGAGTATATCCTCACCGTTCTGGCCGACCAAAGCGGTTAGGCTTTGCAATATTCTGTATTCTTCTTTTTTTTCTTCCTGTAAAAGCTCTCTCAATTCATTATTGAATTCTACTATAACCAAGGGCTCCACAAAAACGGTAAGTCCACTTTCAGATTTGTCGTGCACCACTCCAGGAAATTTACTTTTTTCACTCTGCTTAATGGGTATTACAAATCTACCCTGTCGAATAGTAATGATACCATCCTGCATAATGGATCGGGTTTGAGGGTCTTTAACTATACTCTCCAACCGGTCTCGTACCCTTTTTTCAATAGACCGTATCCTTTGTCTGATCTTTCTAAGAATGGGGCTGGCATCATCAACTATACGAGCCTCTTCGTTAATACAGTCCTTGATGGTCTTTTCCAATACTTTAAAATACTTTAAAGTAGAGGCTTTTCCTCTTAAAAAAGAGATTTCCTTCTGAGGGATTTTTTCTAAAAACTGTTTCATACGGTGAAAGCATTCCAGAACTCTGGCAATATAGAACAGTGTCCGTGCAGATAGAATGCTATCATGGATTTTAGCTTGTTTTATATCTTCTTCAATATCTTGTTCTAAGGGCACCAGAGGAAGAGGGTTTATCCGTTCTAAAATATTGCGCATTTCGGTCGTTTCTTTCTGCCCTTGCTCTACGGCAGAAAAAATTGATGATGGGTAGAGACTTTTTAGCTCTTGTTTCCCGGAAAAGGTAAAAAGTTCTTTCTGTAATAATTCTTTTATTTTTAAGAAATCTAATACTTCTAAAAGATGTTTATTCATCTTGTTACAACAATTCTCTCAAAAATTCAACTTCAAATTGGAGATTCGACGGCAACCATTCTCGTATATGGCCATAAACAATTAATACACTGTTCAGCAAATATTTAGCCAAAACCGATTCCGATATCTGGACTCTTATTTCTAATGGTAAGGGAATAAAATTTAACAGGAAAGATAAAAGACTTACTATAATAGCCCCCCTTATAAATCCAAATAGGGCACCGCCAAGATTATTTATCCAGTTCAATAATAAAAGATCGGTTATTCGGCTTAACCCGGTCTCCAGTATTCTAAAAAACAAAATAACCAGAACAAAAATGATGATGAAGCTGAGAATATTAGATAGGCTTTTGTTCCAATGTAATTTTATTATAAGAAAAGAGCTGATATTCTGATACCAAAATAGAGAAACAAAAATAGCAGAAACCAATCCTGCTAATGTCAATAATTCGGCAATTACACCTCTTTTAAAACCTAAAAATAGATTGAATAAGACAACTACCAGAATGACTACATCAAACCAATTAATGATGACTTACCAAAGCCTCCTCTTTTTAATAGAATTATCGTCTCAAATTTGCCTCAAAGAGCGTGTTCAGTCTTATTGTAACATTTTCCATTACCTTGTCGACTTCTATATCTGTTAAAGTCCTATCATTAGCTTGAAAAACAATGGTAAAAGCAATGCTCTTAGAGCCCGCTTCAATCTGTTTTCCTCTAAAGATATCAAATATTTCCACACTCTTGATAATATCCGGCCTTATTTTTAATATCTCTTTTTTAATTTTAGCAAAATCTATATTCTCAGAAATTACTATAGCCATGTCTCTATGAATGTAGGGATACTTGGGTAATGGCTGAAAAATAATTTCTCTCTTTAACAGTGGAAATAGTTCCGCAAAATCCAGCTCAAATATAAAAACATCCCCGGGAATATCTAAAAAATTACCAATATCTTTATGTAATTCGCCAAATATTCCAATTATATTACTTTGACTCTTTATGACACCATTCTTTTCCAACTGGAAAAAAGGCATGTCTCCCTGAATATAATCTATATCTCTCAACCTTAAACTATCAAATAATGCATCTAAAATACCTTTTAGATAAAAAAGATTCCAATCTTCTGTTTTTTCCCAGATATTTCCCCTACCTATTTTGGTAATCCCTCCGGTTATCATCAGTTTTTCTAAAGGCAAAGACACTTTTGACGCTTGATTTTGAGGAAAATAAACCCTCCCCATTTCAAATAATTTTATTCTTTCGGCACTGTGGTTTACATTCCATTGAATAGTTTTAAGCAACCCCGGTATTAGAGTGGTCCTCATAATAGTTTGTTCCTGAAGCAAAGGATTTTTTAATTCTACTGTCTCTCGAAGGTAATGCATAGATGGCAATCTCAACCAATCAAAACATTTAGGATTGACCATACTATAATTAATTATCTGATTCATTCCACAGCCTATCAGGGTATTCCTGATCAAATCGGCCACTTTTTGCCTCTCACTTTTGCCTTCCTGTACAACCGTGGATTTGAAAAGCGTTGCCGGTATATTTTCATAACCGAAAACTCTGGCAATCTCTTCAATTATATCTACATCTTTTTGTATATCCCCTCTAAAGCTGGGTGGTGTTATTTTAAAATAATGTTCATCCTGCTCATCTATTCTACATTCTAATTTAGCCAAAATCCCAAGAACCCTCTCTTTAACCTCGCTATCATTCTTCCCAATTCTGGTTCCCATTATTTTCTCCACCTTGGGTAAATATAATTCAATTGGTTTACTTCTTCTAAGTTCCTTACTGTATTGGTCTATAACCCCTCTGAGGAGCTTGCCAGAGGTTAGCTCCGTTATCAGAGAGGCTGCTCTGTTCACCGCAAAAACCTGGCCAAATGGGTCAATACCTTTCTCAAAACGATTAGATGCATCAGTTCTCATAGCAAAATAGCGATTGGTTCTCCGGTTATTGATAGGTTCAAAATAGGCAGATTCTAAAAATACATCCTTTGTTTCATCTTTAATTTCTGAGTTTTCACCCCCCATAACTCCCGCCAGGGCAATAGGCCTATCACAATCAGCAATAACCAGATTATCTGTGATCAATACCCGCTCAACTCCATCAAGAGTATTAAATACTTCTCCCGGATAAGCTCTTCGAATAATTATCTTTCGACCATGAATAAAATTAAGGTCAAAGGCATGAAGGGGCTGACCGGTTTCCATCATGACAAAGTTGGTTATATCCACAATATTATTGATGGGCCTGATGCCCAATAGAAGCAATTTCCATCTAAGCC
The DNA here is from genome assembly GCA_012520575.1 of Candidatus Stramentimicrobium fermentans. Classification (GTDB taxonomy): domain Bacteria; phylum Atribacterota; class Phoenicimicrobiia; order Phoenicimicrobiales; family Stramentimicrobiaceae; genus Stramentimicrobium; species Stramentimicrobium fermentans. The sequence continues at coordinate 3,801 of JAAYOB010000004.1, read as the reverse complement.
AAAATGGTGACTCCTCTACCTTTAAACCTTTGATAACTCTTCCGGCATAACGGGGACAAAGGTCTTCAGCCTCCACTTCCACTAATATGGAATCATTTATCTTTTCTTCGGCTTCCTTTAAACTTATTTCAGGTGGGCGCAAGGGTTTTCCTGAAAGCAGCGAAATTTCTCGAGCTAGCCCAATTATACTCATTAGGTCAGGGCGATTGGAAAATATTTCAAAATCATATATTACATCATTACCTATTTCACCTATATTTTTAATATCTTCTCCCAGGGGCAAGTTATGTTCTAAAATTAAAACACCGGAAGATTTGCCCTTTTCTAATCCTAATTCGGAGGCGGAGCAGATCATTCCCTGAGAATAAAACCCATGAATTTCTTTACCTTCCACCACTCTTATCCCTGGCAGACTGCCACCTTCTATTACAATTGGAACAAAATCTCCTATTTTCATATTTTTAGCACCGCAAACCACTTCCAACTTCTTATTCTTTAAATCTACGGTGCAAATGGACAGAGAACTGTTGCTAGCCAACGATTTAAGCTCAATGATTTTCCCTATGAATACGCCCTCTACCTCTCCAAAGACTGCTCTGGTGCGTTCTGACACAATTCCCCTCATAGAGAGATGTTTTGACAGTTCTTCCGGTGAAAAGTCAAAATCTACATATTCTTTCAACAAATTGTATGAGATCTGCATTAAACCTATTCCCCCTTATTCCTGTTTTTAACTATTTAAATTGAGTTAAAAAACGTATGTCATTTTCAAAGAATAGACGAATATCATTAATATCGTATTTGAGCATGGCAATCCTTTCTGCTCCCATCCCAAAGGCAAAACCAGTGTATTTTTCAGTATCATAACCAACCATCTCTAAAACATGCGGATGCACCATTCCGGCACCCATAATTTCCAGCCAGCCGCTATAGCCACAGGATGAACAACCCTTGCCCTGACAAAGCCCACAGGATACATCGACTTCAGCTCCCGGCTCTACAAAAGGAAAATAACCCGGTCTAAAACGAATTATTCTGTCTTTTCCAAAAATTTGTTTACAAAATTCTGTTATTACCCCCTTTAAATCAGACAGAGAAAGATCTACATCTACTGCCAATCCTTCTATCTGGTGAAACATCGGGGTATGAGTATTATCTATAGAATCTCGACGAAAGCATTTTCCGGCAGAGACAATACGGACCGGCGGTGACTGATTCTCCATAGTACGAACCTGCATAGGAGAGGTTTGAGTCCTTAGCAGTATATCAGGGGTGATATAGAAAGAATCTTGTACATCTCGGGCAGGATGGTCTTTTGGTATATTTAAGGCTTCAAAATTATAATAATCAAGCTCGATTTCCGGACCATCAACGATAGAAAAGCCCATCCCCAGAAAAATGTTTTTAGTCTCTTTTAGGATTAATTCCACAGGATGCATGGTGCCTCGTGAAAAATTTTGGCCGGGTAGGGTAATATCGATATACCCTTGTTCCCCGGATATCCCTTTTGCTAACTCTTTCTTCTTTTCTGCCAACGCATCTTGCAAATCTGTCTTTAATTTATTGAGCAGCTGACCTACTTTAGGTTTCTCAGCTGCTGACAGTAAAGACATTCTTTTTAGCATTTGGGCAATAAGGCCCTTGCGTCCTATATATTCATTTTCTATCTTTTGTAATTCTGGTCTGGTTTCAAGAGAAGCGAGTCTTTTTTTAAATTGCTCTCTTAAGTTTTTAATCTCTTTCTCCATTAGAACCCCTCCTTATAAATCCATATATAAAAAAAGAAGTTTATGATTTTCTCCTCTTAAAGGGACGAAAATGATAAACTTCTCCGCGTTACCACCCTTTTTGACTTATTAATAGCTAAGTCCAAATTTCTTATTTTCTCTCTAACGGAATAACCCGTCCTGACCTACTTTAAAAATTTCAGTCGGCTAATTAAAAGTGAAATTCGATTAACCCGACTAATTACCTGGTTAATTATTAGCAAGTTAATTTACTATCTTTTATTATTTTTCTCTATGCTATTTTGATGTTTACCTTTTAGGTTTAGACTTAGTTATTAAGAATGAAAATACTCCACTATATTTTCTTGTAACAAAAAATAATTATTTATTTTCTGTCATGGCTAGGGTAATGAGCTGGCTAAAGCCATCCTGGTGTTGAATAGCCATTTCAGCTAACATCTTCCTGTTTATCTGAATATTAGCTTTTTTAAGTGCATCTATCAATTTACTGTAGGAAATGCCCTCTTTTTTAGCAGCAATACCTATGCGAGTAATCCAGAGACTCCTAAAATCTCTTTTCTTAACTCTTCGATCACGATAGGCATATGATAAAGATTTTCTAACGGCATCTTTAGCGGTACGCAATAGCTTGCTCTTGCCGCCCCAATACCCCTTGGCAGATTTGAGTATCTTTTTTCTTCTACTTCGGGAAGCTACACTGGTAGTTACTCTCGGCATAATCTATCTCCTCACACAAGTTCTTGATTCATTTTTAAAATAATATGACCTGAATAATAGTTTTAAAGATATGGCAATAACTGTTTTATCCTTTTAATATCACTCTTGCCAACAGCTTTCAACTTGGCTAACTGCCTCTTTCTCTTAGGTGATTTTTTAGTCAATATATGGCTTTTATTCATCCTGGCATGCATAATTTTCCCCGATGCGGTTACTTTAAATCGTTTGGCAGCACCACGATGTGTTTTCATTTTAGGCATAACTCTGACTCCTTAAATAGTTACTTCAACATTAATTTGGTAAAAAGCAGAATATTTTGTTTCTATATTCTACATTAAGTATATTTGGTTTAAAAATCTTTTTAAAACACAAAGGTTGAAAAGTTTAAATACTTAAAAAATAACATAGAGTACATTTAATTGCTTTTATTAGAAATAAGGATTAAAGTCATATTTCTTCCTTCTAATTTCGGCTTCCTCTCCACCTTAGCAGACTCTTTTGTTTCCGATATAACTCGGTCCAGAAGCTCCTGCCCTAGCTCCACAAATTTCATTTCTCTTCCTCGGAACATTACTGTTACTTTAACACGGTTATCATCTTGCAAAAAATTTTGCACTTGTTTTACTTTGAACTGATAATCGTGTTCTCCGATATTCGGACGCATTTTGATTTCCTTTAAAGTAGTTGACCTTTGTTTCTTCTTACCTGATTTAGCTCTTTTTTCTACCGTATAGCGATATTTTCCGTAATCCATTATGCGGCAAACGGGCGGGTTAGCATCAGGAGAAACCTCCACTAAATCGAGATTGGCCTTTTGTGCTTCCTCTAAAGCGGCTTCTCTATCTACCACACCAAGTTGTTTGCCATCATGGCTAATTAAACGAACCTTTTGAGCTTTAATCTCCTGATTTACCCGGAAATTAGATTTTGACTTTATTTCACATTCCTCCTTAGATAAGGTGTCTTCTTAAATATGGTAGCTAAGGCATTATAAAAGCCTGCTAAGTGAGTATAATATAGCATAATGCTTCTTTTTAGTCAACGGAGAATTGCCCTATAACCCTTTCCGACTATTTAGCTGTTTAGCCCTTTTTTGTAGTACTACTTTTTCGAATAATATCCGATTTTCCATGCCGGTATTAGGTTAATTGTTCCACTACCCGGCATTGGGCAAAGATTTTAATTTAATCTCTCTGTTAATTTCTTCTATGAATTGCTCTAGAGGAGCATCTCCGGTGTCACCTTCGCTACGTTTTCTAATATTAACGGTCTTCTTATCGACTTCCTGGTCCCCGAAAATTAACATGTAAGGAATCTTTTGTATTTCTGCTTTCCT
>JAAYOB010000047.1 GCA_012520575.1 Candidatus Stramentimicrobium fermentans | reverse complement strand
CATGATACAAGCTAACTCAGGTGATAATTTTGAAAGTCTGCATAATAGGAGCCGGAGTATCAGGTCTTGCCTGCGCTTTAACTCTCGAAAAATACGGACTCAAGCCTGATATTTATGAGCAGTTTGACCACTGCGGTGAGAGAACCCCTTTTATTATTTGTATTCTTCAAATTATGCACAGGCCGGTGACAGACCCGCTCCTTGATCTCTCGAAAAATTACGGAATTACTCTTAAACCTATTAACCCTTTAACAAAGATTATTAGATTCAGTCCCAATAAAATATCCCGGACAGTGGGGCAACTGGGATATATTTTCGAAATGGGACCTTCCCCCCGTTCAGTTACCAGCCAATTATATGAAATGATTACAACTCCGGTAAAATTCAATACCGTCGCCGATTATAAAGAGTTGGCTGCACATTATGACAAGATCATCGTGGCTACCGGTTCACCCTATATTGCCAAGGAACTGGGACTGTGGACCGATGTTTTCCGGGGATGGGTAAGAGGAGCAGTTGTATCCGGCAAGTTTGATCCCTGTACCTGGTTTGTTTGGTTTAATAAAAAATACGCAAATAACGGATATGCTTATCTGGGACCCTTTAATTCAAATACCGCCACCATTGTTTTAGCAGCGGCGGATATTAAAGAAGGTGAATTAGAAAATCACTGGAAGCTGTTTTTAGAAACAGAGAAAATAGTCTACCGGGAAGAAGATCGTTTTGTTATAGAGCATATAACGGGTATCTGCCGTCCAAGGGAAATTGGAAACATGATCTTTGTGGGAAATAGTGCCGGACTAATGGAATCTGTTTTCGGCTTTGGACTTTATAATTCAGTTGTAAGTGGAGTTCTTGCCGCCGAATCTTTGGTTAATAATAAATCTTACGAAGAAAATGCTTCATTCTTAAATGAGAAACTGCATCAATGCAACCTTCTCCGCCACAAATTGGATGTTTTCAAAAATAAAGATTACGATCAGCTTCTTGAGTTATTTAATATACCTCCCCTCAACAAACTCATCTATCATACAAACCTGGATATTTTAAAAATTTACGCCGATTTCTCTGAACATATCAGCAGTAAGATTTAACTGCAAATAATTTCAATTAAATATAGAATACTTCATATTAAGGTAGCAAATCTTCTTTTTGACTTCATCAATACCTTTAATTTTCTCAATAGAATTAAATTAGAAATTCAACACCAGGGTTGTCAATATAAAAGGATACAACAATAATGCGGAATTCCACAACTACCAGTCTATTATTATCATAATAACCTGTTTTTGAGAAAATCATCAAAGGTAACTAAAAAAAGAGGCCAGACTCAAAACATACCATATCAGATTTTTAAATTTACAGTTTATTGAATTTTTTTTATAAAAAACCGGCATTTTACCAATGAGCTTAAATGATCCATAGGTTAATGAGCTATGGTTTCGAACGGGCTCTTTAATAAGTAAAAACGATTAATCCAATTACAAACAAATATTTCTAATAATCCTATTTGACGGGATAGAATATTGTCAGAAGAGATTTGGAATGTAAGATTGGAGCGAATTTATATGAAAGATACCGTTATTGATTTTCATGTCCACCTGTCAGAATACGAGTCCTTTGGCGAAGATGCTTTTAACTTCTTTTCAAGCGCTTTCCCCTCCAAAGAAGAATACGTAGAGTTTTGTAGAATCCACAGCGACCCCCAGGCTTATTTGCGGTTAATGGATGAAAATGGAGTAGATTATTCCGTCGTATTAGCCGAGATTTCACCCTTATCAACCGGTGTTGCTACAAATGAAATGGTAGAAGCCTTTTGTCAGGCCAGTCCGAGGTTAATACCATTCTGCACTATTAATCCTTATTTGCACCCGAATATGGGCGATATGCTGGAGGACTTGTGCCTCAATCACGGCTTCAAGGGACTCAAACTTTTACCTTCATACAATTATTTTTACCCCAATGATAATTTCCTTTACCCTTTATACGCTGTTGCCGAAAGACTGGGCATACCTGTGGTTTTCCATACAGGGTCTTCAATTTTTCGAGGTACCAGGATAAAATATGCCAATCCCATTTTTTATGATGATGTGGCCCTGGACTTTCCCGACATGAAAATTATTATGGCCCACGGTGGACGGGGCCTGTGGTATAACGAAGCAGTAATCATGTCTCGCCTCCACAAAAATATTTATATAGAAGTTTCAGGCTTACCTCCCCAAAAGCTTTTGGAATTTTTCCCTGACATGGGACGATTTGCCGACAAGTTTATTTTTGGAACTGACTGGCCCAGTGTGAATGTTAAAAAGAATATTGAAATAATCAGGAACCTGAATATCTCTCAAGAGGCGATATCAAAAATACTGGGCGGGAACGCCAAAAAGATCTTAGGATTGGCTTAATAAGAAAGACTTATTTTACCGTATCTCTAATTTATGGTTACAAGGTAACTTAGATAACAAAACGGCATGGCGGACTGTATAAGGATACCGCCGTTTTGTTTTTTGAATATTAATTCCCCCTGCTGCTGGACTGCTCTAACATTAAAATAACCGCAAATACATATGCAAGACCCCTCGCCTAAGTTCGAAACTCGACTAAATTCCGGGATTAATGGCCTTATTTTAAAATATACCACTATGGTTATGATTAATGCGTCATTAAATTAAGAAGATTCAGCCCGAAAAATTAAATAGTTAGTCATGTAATCAGCAGGAATGGTAGAATGCTGGTGTGATCCTTTATAAATACCTAAAAAAAGAGGTGTAAACAAATGGGATTCTATTTTACAAAAGACGGCATGAATGCTGTACTGAAGCGATTGATGGACGAGTATCTGGTCTATGCCCCAATTCGGATGATCGGAGGTGGCGCCTTTTCAGATACTGACTCCGTTCGATACGGACAAATAAGTAAGATAAGTGACATTATTTTCAACCAGAAATCAGAATATTCCTTCAAAGAAATCCTTCTCCCGCTTTCACAGACGCTGTTTTTCTTCACGGAGGATCAGGTTAAAGAGGCGGAGGCTCCGAAAAAAGGAGCAATTATCTTTTTGCGCAGTTGCGATTTGCACGCAGTGAAACGACTCGATGAGATCTATCTTCGAAACGGTTTTGAGGATTACTATTACAAGAGATTGCGTGAAAACGTGAAATTTATTTTGTTGGGTTGCCAAAATCCCTTTGAAAACTGTTTTTGTGTCGATATGCAGACCAACACAATTGACACCTATGATGCGAGCATTGAACAAGCTGGAGACGGTTATGTGATGGACAATCACTGTACTGCCTGGGAATCTCTTTTATCAAGTCATTGT
>JAAYOB010000032.1 GCA_012520575.1 Candidatus Stramentimicrobium fermentans | reverse complement strand
TCTCTCTCATGTTTTCAGTGGTGACTGAAATGAAGTTAGAGGAGATTTTCTCCAGTATTTCCTGTTCCCGTGCAAACAGTTCATAGCCGCGCTCTTTTAGGGAGTATTCGTTGGTGAGGTAGCGTACGGCAGCATAAGAAAGTATAATAATAAAAATTCTTTTCAAATACTGAGCATTATCGACAACAGCATGAACCTTCGGGTAAGCTATCCAAAGAGCAACTTGAATTATCAGGGTTACCCACAAAAAGAAAAGCACATGGCGATCACTATTAAGAACAACGGTATACAAAAGAAATATTGTGTATACTGCCCATACTGATATTGCCCCTTTATCAATGTCTTTAATTATAAAAAAAGTCATGCCTATTATACTTGCTATCAGGAAGAGGGTATTCTGTTCTGTATGATTTTTTGTTATAAGCGGTATAAATCTTAAAAAAATACCGAGACTAAACACGACTGCAGTGAGCAGAAGCTCATCTACTAAACTCTCTCTTGCAATAAAATATCCTGAAAAAAGGGATCCTACGGCACCGATCATAAATATGGCTGCTGCCGTTTCAAACAAACGCATTCGTTCTTCATCTGTGGATTTGCCGACTTCCGGAAGCAGGGGTATTTCCATTTTCCTTTCCAGAAGCAACCCGAATCTTCTCAATGTAATAAACAAAGATATTGTGGAAGGAATCATAAACGGAATTGCAAGTGCAGGAATCCGCTGCTCTAATCCTAACATACCGGGCAAAATATCCGTTATCGACCCCACAACAAATGGAAACATCATGGATATAAGGAAATGTGTTATCTGCCGCTTCAGAGGGCTATCAGGTTCAATTTCCCTCCACCAGCGAATCAACAATACAATAGTAATGACTGTATAGGTAATGTAGTATACGTTAATCCAAATCTGCCCAATATTTGCAGGAAGCATGTTTACCCATCCGAAATCACTCGGCACCATTTCATATTGTTTCTCTGCGAGAAATCCAAATGGCGCAAACAGAATTACATTGATAACAGAAGGTAGGTATAGGATAATTGCTCTGCTTAGTTTGTTTAGTTGAAAGCGATGATTTGTCAGGATTAATGCAAAGTGGAGTAAAAGAGTATGAAAAAATCCCCAACCGAAAACAGACATACACCTCCAAAAAGCACTTGCTTCCGCTGTAGGCGCTGAACTTGCAATGGAATACGTAAATGACCAAACTGCCAATGAGCTTGTTGTTAAGAGAAATAGCCTGTTGATATAGCTTTTTGCGTTAACATCTATTGCATACGCACCAAAAACCATGTAAAAAAAACCGCAAATATAGTATATAGTTGACACGAGTAAGCTATATCTCATAATCTCATCTCCAAAAAAGTAAGGTTTTCAAATCTCCGCTATTACAAGTCTCTCTGCTTCTTTCCTCTTTTCGGGCAAGTCTGTCATTTTTCCGGTATGTTTATGAAACCCTTGGGGTCTCGCAGGTATTTTTCCGGCGCCACGTATTTAATATCTAAATCAATGCTCCCCTTTGGCGTCTGCACCATTGGGAGATACAGACGCACTGAAACTTGAATAAGCATATTCTCCCGCATCGTTAAGGAGTGCATATCCATTCTTACCACGGCGCTTAATCTCGTACAATGCGTCATCGGCACTCTTATAGAGTTGCCTGTTAAAATGATTCACTTGCGCAATCTCACAAATATCTCTTGTGTCACAATCCCAATAGCTGTTTCTATGACTTCATTATGACTTACTTTCGTGAAAATGTCTATTGTTTCTATGCTTTGTGTGAGGGCTATATTGATTTACTACTTATATCACAAACTGCCTGCAATTTCAATAATATTATAATGCGGAAACTCATATAATAGTTTCAGCTTATTATATCACAATCCTGCGCGGTAGTCGGACTAAGAAAGCCCTATTCTCCAAGAATATACTGCTTGTCTGACTTCCTATTTTGCTTTGAACACCGGTTTATATTTCGCCTTCATGTAGGCATCATGGACTGGCTTGAACTTCTGATAATTAGTGATGTTTTTGATGAGAGGCTGTATCTTGTGATCTTGTGCAGGCAAGCTTCGATGCTCTTTAATTCTTCAACGGTACGGCTATACGAACTATGAATATCCTAAAGAAAGCTGTTTTTGAGAAACAACATGACAGTAAGTAACGAAAAAACTCGAGGTTGGTACTATAAAAACAAAGATAAAAAGTCTGTAATTGCTGACTACAGACGGGATTCTGTGGAGGTGTGCTTTCGAAAAAATTCGAACTGATTTCGCCCAAAATTTGTAGGGCGGGTGGAATTCCCCCCCCCAAAAAACCCTTCCGCCCGCACGCAGAAGCGACCCTTTCGGATTGGACGACTTCAAGTTTTTCGTTCCGTTTTTAGCGGAACTCTGGGCTTTGCCCAGTTTGGCGGCAAATTCTTTTTCAAAACTACTTGATTTTCACCGGATAGTTGCATATAATGAGACTGCGAGGTGAAAATATGATAAAGACAACAGCAATGCTCTTAGAAGAATTAAACGAATATGGATCTCCAAAGTCAAAGCTCTCGCGCATGGTAGAGCGTGGCGAATGCTTTCCTATTACAAGAGGACTCTATGAAACCGACCCAAATGTGCCAGCCCATCTGCTTGCAGGCAGTATTTATGGTCCGTCATACATTTCTTTTGAATATGCCTTAGGCTATTATGGACTGATTCCCGAAGCGGTATATACTGTTACCTGCGCTACCTTTGAAAAGAAAAAGAAAAAGAAGTATGAAACATCCTTCGGGACATTCACTTATCGGGACGTGCCGTCAGAGGCGTTTCCGTTAGGGATCAGATTGATTCAGGAGGGAGACTATTTCTATCGGATTGCCGAACCGGAAAAGGCGCTGTGCGACCAGCTTTATACGATTTCTCCCGTTCCAAACATAAAGAAGCTCATGCAGCTTCTAACGGAAGATTTACGGATTGAGGAAGCTGAACTGAAAAAGCTGGATGCAGATAAGGTCTGTGAGTACAGTGAAGCGTATCGCACCACGAACATCAAGAAGCTCTGCTCGCTTTTAAGGAGAATATGATATGAGCGCAGTCATTGAACAGATGCTGAAAAGCTACCATGTAGAAAATATCTATGACAGGAAAAATGCCATGAAGGAGATCATGCAGGAAATCGTACTGTGTGGTTTGTCTCGTGCCGGGTTCTTTAAGAAGGCAGCCTTCTACGGCGGGACAGCTTTGAGGATCTTCTATGGTCTTGATCGCTTCTCGGAAGATTTGGATTTTTCACTGGAGGCCGAAGAATTGGATTTTGACTTAGGCTCCTATTTCCCTGTGCTGGAGAAGGAAGTGAAATCGTTTGGCCTGAACGTGGAAATTCAGGAGAAAGCAAAAACGAAAGAAAGCACGATCCGTTCCGCTTTTCTGAAAGGGAGCACGAAAGAGCACCTTTTGTTGTTCTATGCCGATGAGAAGGTTGCGGGAAGTGTGTCCAGACATGAGACCGTAAGAATAAAGTTTGAAGTGGATGTCAATCCCCCGGCCTATGCTACATTTGAGCACAAATATCGGCTGCTGCCGGTGCCCTATGAGGTGAAAATGTACGATATGCCCTCTCTGTTTGCCGGGAAAATTCATGCAGTCATCTGTCGTGCGTGGCAGAGTCGTATCAAAGGCAGAGATCTTTATGATTATATCTTTTATCTTTCAAGAGGTGCAGCAGTTAATCAAAAGCACCTCCGGGAACGACTCATTGACTCCAAGTACATTACCGCTGATGCAGACTGTTCTCTGAATGAGACAAAAAAGATGCTGGCAGAACGCTTTGACAGCATTGATTATGTACAGGCCAGACGGGATGTTGAGCCGTTTATACACGACACTTCCGTTTTGGATGCTTGGAGTTCAGAATTCTTCAGGCAAATAACGGACAGGTTGACAGCTATTTAATTCCCAACTGCAAACTAAATATTCCTATACATAGAGCATCCAGACCAGGTGCTCTGATTCTTTGCAAAGAAGGAGGAATCCTGTAAATCAAAAGAAAGGATTGACAAACCAACATGATTCGATTGACGGAGGAGAAACATCGGCTTCTGAAAGAAAAAATGACGCGAATCGATGGCACAAACCAAGAGGCGTTTCTTCGCAAAATGGCTCTGGACGGACTTATTATAAAGCTTGACTTGCCGAAACTGAAACAGATGATTTCACTCCTGAAAACTAATTTGGACTCGGCAGGGCAAACTGTTTTTCTGGGGCAATTATGATTTCACAAAAAGTGAAACTTGGCGGAGAGGGCGGGATTCGAACCCGCGAGACAGTTACTAGCCGCCTACTCGATTTCGAGTCGAGCGCCTTCAACCGGACTCGGCCACCTCTCCTTCTCCATTTATAACAATAAGAATTGTAATAATTATACTTTCTATCTTCTGTCTTGAAAGAACTTTTTTAACAAAGTGCCGCATTCATCTGCCAATACATCGCCTATTATTTCAACCTCATGGTTGAACAGTTTTTTTTCAAAAATGTTAACGACACTGCCGGCTGCACCAGCTTTAGGGTCGCGTGCTCCGAAGACCAATTTTTTAAGGCGGGCTTGAATAGCGGCATAGGCACACATAGGGCAAGGTTCTAAGGTAACATACATGGTAGCGCCATCGAGATGCCAGCTATTTAGTTTAGCACAGGCTTCTCTTATAGCTAATATTTCGGCATGAGCGGTAGGGTCATTGGTTCTTTCTTTCTGATTGTAAGCCCTGGCTAAGATCTCGCCATTTAAAGTGATTACAGCCCCTACCGGAACTTCTTGTGCGCAGAATGCCTGCCGGGCTAATTGGAGGGCTTCCTCCATTATCAGTTGGCAGTTCTCATCTTCCATAAATCAACCCTTGCCCTTAAGAGATATATAAACCTATAAATTCTTTTCTGATTTGTTCTTCATTTTGATATATATTTGATACCCATTGAGCTTCAGTTTAATTAAAGAACAGGGAGTTCAGTTTTATTTTAATTATCTAAAATATTGAAGCTGAAATGGTGCGCCCGGAGGGATTCGAACCCCCAGTCTACTGATCCGTAGTCAGTTGCTCTATCCAATTAAGCCACGGGCGCATTAAGATTAAGGTGTGATATAGCTCTGCTTTAAAGCTAAACCAAATTGTATTATAATTAAATATCTTCGTCAAATAAAATAATGACCTTAGAATTACACTTGCTAAAATCTCTCTCTTTACTATAATAAAAGGCAGCTCAATAAATTTTATATTCATTACTAAAAAATCTATTTGAGTAATAACTGTAGATAAAAGAATATGACGCAATTACCTTCTTTTCAAAAAACATTTGAAGTACACTCCTATGAGTCCCTCTATAATGGTCAGTTAAAACCCTCAAAACTGATTGATTATTTGAATGATACAGGAGAAAATCATTCTGAGACGCTAGGCCATTCTATGGAAAATATATTCCAACAGGGATTTTCCTGGATTGTTCTCTCTTGGAATGTTGCCATAGAAAAATGGCCTCAATTAAGGGATAAAATCACTATCGAGACCTGGATTTCTAAAGTAAAAAGGTGTTTTGCTTATCGAGAGTTTCTGCTGAAAAATAACCGGAACAAGCCTATAATAAGAGCGTCTTCGCGCTGGATTTTCTATAATTTAACCAAGAACAGGTCGGAAAGAATACCGCGGAATTTAATTAACCTTTGGCCCATTAGCGAACAAGAAACATATTCTGACGCGATTCAGGATTCAGCTATATTACAGCAAACCGAATACCAGAGTTTTCAAAACTCTTATCAAGTTCAGAAAGAAGATATCGATATTTTAGGCCATGTTCATAACACCAGATATGTGTATTGGGGTATGGATAATAAACCGGAATTTATAAAGAAAGAGTATATTTTAAAACATATACAGGTAACTTACCATCACGAGATTAAATACCCCGGGGATATTGTAATAAAACAAAAAATGTTTCCGCTGCCTGATAAGAAAAATATGCTAATCCATGATCAGATAATTGCTGACAATAAGCATAAGGTTTCTGCAGAGATTGTAACTAAATGGGAAAAACGATCTTCATTATAAAATTTTATGGTATTGAAAATGAAAACTGCCCCCGAAATCGAGAGCAGTAAATGACCTGGACAGTATCCTATCATACCTGTAAAATAAAAGACAATTATCCCCTTTAAAGAGCTATTTCTTCTATTGAAAGTCCCTTCACCAATTATTTAATAATAGTAATCTCTTTGGAACATTTGTTCAGTACATTAGCACCGTATTCTGCCACTACAACAATATCTTCAATACGTACACCAAATTTATCCTTTATGTAGATTCCCGGCTCCACACTGAAAGCCATCCCCTCTTCCAGTATCTGTTTATTGCCTGTTCTGATATAGGGTGCCTCATGTACGCTTACCCCAATTCCATGCCCGGTTCTGGTCAGGAAATATTCACCATAGCCCGCTTTGACAATTACTTCTCTGGCAGCTATGTCCACTTCCTCTGCGCTGACTCCTATGCCCACCTTTGCCTCACCGGCCTTATTAGCCGCCAAAACGGTATTGTATACTTTTTCTTCTTCCGCGTTAATTCCTCCTACAAAGACAGTTCTGGTAATATCAGAACAGTAGCTCTCATATTGACAGCCCAAATCCATAATAATGATGTCTTTTTCCTGAATTACCCGGGAATCATCACAATAGTGAGGCATGGAACTGTTGGGACCGGAAGCAACTATGGGGGTAAAAGAAAGACAAGTCCCCTTTTGCTCAAAAAACTCCATGATTTTCTCTTTAATATCTTTTTCGGTCATACCCGGTGCTATATATTTTATAGCCGCCTCCACCGCCTCATCGGCTAAATGGGCAGCTTTCTGCATCTTCTCAATTTCTTCTTTATCTTTTCTGATTCTCAATAATTCCAGTATCTCATGCCCGTTTACATATTCACCCGGCAGTCGGTTACTGATATCAATCAGGTCTATTCCTCTTATGGCATTATTAATGGCAATAGTTTTCCCTGAGAGAAGGTATTTTTGATAGGCTGTTTTAATAATATCTAAGACATTTTCACTATCTTCCCAGACGAAAAAGTCGGTATCCGGCCCCAGATTCTTTTCCGCTTCTTCCAAATACATTTTTGGCGAGATATGGAAATAATTACCATCCGCCAAAAAGAAGAAGGCCTGAAGCCTTTCACAGACATGTACATTAAAACCGGTTAAATAATTTAAATCATCTGAGGGTCCAATAATAAAGGCATCGATATTATTTTTTTTCATTAATTTTCGGAGTTTATCAGCATATTTTTTGTTAAGCATTTTTATCCCTGCTTCTTTTTTGTTTATATTTATATTTCTTCTCGTCATTTCGGTATATCATGCTATCAAAGCTAAGGGGCATCGGTATCAAGATGTTTTCTCATGGCTTGAACCCTTTTGTTCCAAGCATGCAGTCCTAAAGCCACCCCGATTACCCCATAGGAAATAAAAGCTCTAAAGAATTCTCCAATCTGGGCATCTCCAAAAAGATTATTTCCCGCTTTCGGTGATACTATAAATAGAGTGTGAAACAGAATGAGTCCTATAATGGCTTGACCGCTGGTAGCTTTGGTAACGGAAGCCCCTCCTAGAAGTATGGAAGCAATGGAGAAGGTAGCGATTTGTACATGGGCTCCATAGGTGGAGAGTGTTCCGATATTCTGCAGGAAAATAATCTGCCCCCAAGCTGCCAGAACGGTAGAAATAATCATGGCAATGGTTCTGGTTTTATCCACATTTATTCCCGATATTTTGGCAATTTCCATATCATGCCCAATAGTTCTGAAATCCTGCCCTAACTTGGTCTTCATGATCAATTCATTGAAAACCCAAATAACGGTAATAAATAAAACTGTTACAATGGGCAGTTTCACTGTTTTTAGAAGTGTGTTGGAATTGAGAACCCAGATACTTGTTCCCATAACTAGAGCCATAAGGATAAACAGGGTAACAAATTTAAAATTATCAACTTCTCCGCTGCCCTTTTTCTTTTTTAGAAAATAATTTATACTCAGTGCTATTATTCCCACTATTGCCGCAACCACGAGAACCTCAAAAAAAGGATACTTCAGTACATCATCAAGAGCATATTTTATCCCTGTTTTAGTAGCGAGGTCTATAGTATTTCTGATTCCGATTCCTCTACTCAATATCATATCGGGGTTTTTCATAGGAATTAATGTTCCCACTAAAAAAAGGAGTATGAATTGATAAACCCCATTGGCAAAAAATCCGGCAATCATACTGGTTATCATCTCCTGTCCTTTAGTTCTATTGAGTAGCATGGCAGTCAATATTCCAAAAAGAATAGCTATAGGGGTAGATAACAGTAGACTCAACATAAAACCATTAAAACCGGCAACTTTATAATGAGTTACTATTAAAATAGCAAATTGTCCTGCCATTGCCCCAATTACAATGCCAAAGTTAAGACCCAAGCCGGCGATTACCGGGATAACCAGTGCCAGGACTAAAAAGGAATTTCTGGTTATTCTGGTTAAAAGCTGATTAACTATAAATACTGCAGGTAATTGTGAAAAGTATACCCCTAATAAACAGATTATAATAAACAAGATAGGAACACTATTGTCAAATGCCAGTCTTTTAATCTTAGTGCTTAGACTTATTTGGGTTGTTTTAGTTTGATTTGGCTCTGCCATTTATGACTCACCCCCTATCCTGGTAAGGGCATAGAGTATTATGCCGTTCTGCACAATCACTCTTAGCATTTCCGACAGATTCCCTTCCGGTACCAATTCATTCGCCACCGGCATAGCCACAGTTAAGAGCCCTTGAAATAAGAAAGTTCCTATTATAACATGTGAAATCTTTATTTTAGATGTTGAAGCTCCCCCTATCAATACGGCTGCTACGGCCGGAAATGCCATATAGAGAGGCGCTAAATATAATTGTAAAAAACCAAAACTGAGTGAATAGACTATAACTCCAACCGCACCGAGAAAAGTAGATAAAATAGTACCAATAATCCTATTCTTGTCCACATTGATACCCGAGGCAGCAGCAAATTTTGGGTTAGCTCCGGCTGCGCTCATCTCGATACCTGCTTTGGTTCTAGAATAAACCCAGACCACAGCACAACAAGCCAAAAAGAATAGTATAAGACCGGTCGGAAAATACACTTTACCGATAGAAAAGCCCCATAATTTATTGAGTACCTCTCCGAAAGTAGAAGCTAAAGATACTGTAACCCTTAATCCTATCCCAATAGGCCATCTCATCTCCGGATGTTTAAAGGGTAAAGTTACCCAGGCAATCTGCATAAAAGAGACGATAGAAAATCCGGTATAGGTAGCCACCAGCATTTCAGACCCTTTTATTTTATTGAGCAAGAGACCATACAGCCAGCCCGATAATACAGCAAAAGGTAAGGAGATAATTATGGCGGAAATAAAACCATAGCCTAAAAGCGGGGATGTTAAATTGAATTCAATGGCGATTAGGGTGCCCAATATTCCACAGATGATACCTATCGGTAAGGCAAAATTGGGTCCGGTACCGCATTGTATAGCCGGTACCATAGCGAGAGAAAGCACTCCAAACATGCCGAATCTTCTGAGTATATCGGAGACTATTAAACCGAATGGGAGGTCAATCATCACCGCCGTTAAGCAAGTGGCTAGAAAGAGTAGACCGATTATCAATCTGGGAAGTCCAATTCTCTTTACGATATTATTAATTGTTTCATTCATTTAGTCTGCCCTCCCCATCCTCTTCAATCTTCTGATATTCACCTGCCATCATAAGGCCGAATTCCTGGTCACTGTTACTGGCTTTTAAAATACCGGCAACTTTGCCCTTAAATATGATGGCTATCCTATTACAGATAGAACGGAGCTCTACCAGTTCACTGGAGGTCATTATGATGGTCATACCCAGCTCCTTATTTAATTTTATCAATAGGTCAAGAACCAGCTTTTTTGCTCCCACATCAATTCCACGGGTTGGTTCAGATACCAAGATAGTCTCGGGGTCCAATGCCAGAGCTCGGGCCACACATACCTTCTGTTGATTTCCCCCGCTGAGCTGCCTGGTTAATTGCTGGGAATGGGTACACCTTATATCTAAGTCTTGAATTATTTTAGCGGCGTACTCTCTGATTCCTGCATCATCTAATTGACTAAAAAATCCAAACCTCTTTAAAAATTTACCTTTAGTCTGCATGGTGGTAAATACAATATTGAGCTCAATGGAAGAGTCTAATAATAACCCTACCCCTCTTCTATCTTCTGAGACAAAGGCAAGCCCTCTTTCCAGAGAACTTTTGGTATTGTTCAGTTCCAACTTCTCCCCTTTAAAGATAACTTCGCCCTTGCTGGGGTATAATCCCATAAGTCCATTGGCAATACCTACTTTCCCCTGACCGGCAAGTCCCCCAATACCGAATATTTCCCCCTTGTAAATCTTTAGGTCTACCCCCGTCACTTTTTCTCCCGGCATATCCACCTGTAAATTCTTTATATCCAGAATTACTTCACTTTCCTGATATTCTCTTGACTGCTTCTCCTTACCCTTTAAATCAACTTTTCTGCCTACCATGAGTTCGGCAAGCTCGGCAACATTTGTCTCAGCACTCTTCCTATCGGCTACTAATTCACCATCCCTTAAAACGGTAATATTATCGGCTATCTGAATAACTTCACTCAGCCTATGGGTGATAAAAAGAATAGAGATACCGGACTCGGCCAATCTCTTCATGGCAGAAAGAAGATTATCGGCTTCACTCTCGGTCAGTACTGCGGTAGGTTCATCAAAAACCAACAGTCTGAGACCGGTCTTATCAATTTCACGGGCAATCTCTATAAATTGCATATGCCCTACCGGCAGCCCGGCAACAGTCACCCATTCGTCAATAGTAAGCCCCACTCTATTTAGAGCTTTTTTCGCATCGGCTGCCATGGAACCGGTATTGAGAGTTTTTAATCTATCGCTTCTAAAAACTTTACTTATTAAATTATCTTGAGTAGTCTCTCTATTGAGCTTAATATTTTCGGTAATGGTAAAATCCGGTATAAGCATAAACTCCTGGTGCACCATTCCGATACCCATTTTCATTGCTTCATAGGGTGATTTAAGATCTACCTTATCACCATTGAGATATATTTCACCGGAAAAGCCTCCCGTGGAGTGAATAACCGGCATTCCAAAGAGTATATTCATGAGGGTTGACTTTCCGGCACCATTTTCTCCGATAAGTCCGTGGATTTCACCCTTTCGAACCGATAGACTGACTCCTTTCAGGACTTTATTGCCATAATATTCCTTATCAATATTCTTCATTTGTAAAACATAGTCTTCAGCCATGCAAGTACCACCTTCTTAAATTAATTAAAAGGTAAGGTTGACTTTGGACAACCTTACCTTTTTTAGAAGTCATTAGTTTTAAGTAAACTGTTTCGGTAAATTAGAATGTGATGTAGTCAAGTAATACCACCAAGAAGTTATCGTAGGTAACCCCTTCATGCTCAAAGGCTTTAAGATCTATGTCAACACCGGCATAATCGCTGAGTTTTTCCAAGAGTACCGGAATGTTCATTTTTTCAGTGAATTTTCCTTGAATCCAGTCTTTGGCATATTCTGCACCGGCTTCAATAAACATCATAGCTACCGGTGCCGGCCAGGTGGATAGTCTTCCGCTTACTCCTTTTTCCGCCATAACCTTAGTAATTTCCTCAATTATCCAGGGCAGATCGCCCATCTTATCTTCCGATACTTCAATACCTAAAGCTGAAGGAAAGCCATGATAGGGAGACGGACAGCAAGGTTGAGCATAGAGAGCACCGGTAGAAACTATGGCACTGATTAGCGGTATCTGCTGTGAGCAGTTGGTACTGAAGAAACAGGTGTCCTTACCATATTTTTCCACCATTCTGGGAACATCTTCTAAGATAAATTGTTGAGAACCTGTTATGCCGGCATCACCCGTTGGGTCCGGAGAATCTGCTTCTACAAAATCTAAACCAAGACGGGCACATTCTTCCTTCATAATATCTCTTCTGGTGGAAAGGGTTAAGAAAGCCATGTGTCGTGGGAAGGAATAATGAACCAGTGTACGCGCTCCTAATTTTTGGGCCTGCACCGGTATGGTATAACCCATCCCAACATCATCCATTGCTAAAACTATATCAGCTCTTGGTGAAATCACCGGCGGGTCATCATGGGGTGTTCCCACTATAATAAGAAGGTCATCTCTTATCTCTTTTACAGAATCGATTCCGGGAGAGGTTCCCGGAACTGCCTGGCAGATAATTAAGGCTTTTACATCCGGATCTGATGCCATACTAACCATATTGGCAATGGTAGTCTCCTGTTCATCCATAAATTTATCCGGGTAAGTCATGACAATGACATGTTCCGGTCCGTATTTAGCCAGAACATGCTGTGCGGCTCTGAATTCTTCTTCATTTTGAGTAACTGTGCTGGTCAAAATACCTATTTTCCAATTGTCTTGTCCTAAGGCTGAAAAGGCCATTACTGACAATAACAGTACTACTGTTAAAACGAGTAGGATATTTTTTCTAAAATGATTCATATTTTTCCTCCAAATTTATTTTTTTGATTGTCGGTATAAACAGTTTAATCTTAAGAAAGTTTGAGGTGAATGTTTTTGTTATTACACCTCCTTTAAAATTTTTATTTTCAAGAGTACGGAAAACTTGGAAGCAAGATACAATAGGAGTTTATAGTAGAAAGTATTTTAAGTGAATAATTAATTATTTTCTGATTAGGAAGGATTGGCATAATTATATATCCTTCTTTTCGGAAGAAATAGATGATTTACTTCTAATACATATTATATTCAGATAAGCAATTATTTGTCAAGGATTTCAACAAGTAAACCTGTATACAGGTTATTAAGAAAAGAGGCAGGGCTTCCTGTCCCTTACCTCTTTTAAATCAGATTACTTCTGTTTTAAAAACATATCGGTTTGAAAGATTAGAAAGTAATATGGTCTATCAAAATCCCATAGTAGTTGTCATACGTAACGCCGCCCTCTTCCAATATAGCCAGCTCAGCATCAACACCGGAGTATGCAAAGAACTTTTCCTTAAGTAAAGGAATATTGACTTTTTCGGTGAATTTTCCATCAATCCAATCCTTGGCATACTCTGCACCGGCTTCAATAAACATCATAGCTACCGGAACCGGCCAGGTGGATAGTCTTCCGGTCATACCTTTTTCCGCCAAAACAGCGGTAATCTCCTCAATTATCCACTCTATATCTCCCATTTTTTCCTCGGGAACTTCAATTCCTAAAGCTGAAGGAAAGCCATGATAGGGAGACGGACAGCAAGGTTGAGCATAGAGAGCCCCGGCTTCCACTACTGCACTGATTAATGGTATCTGGTGTGAACAATTGGTACTGAAGAAGCAGGTATCCTCACCATACTTCCCTACCAGTTTGGGAACGTCTTCTAATATAAACTGCTGAGCACCTGTTATTCCTGCATCGCCGGTCGGGTCAGGAGCGGTGGCATCTACAAATTCTATACCGAGTTCGGCACAGGTTTCCTTCATTAATTCTCTTCTGGCCGACAAAAGCGGATAGGACATATGTCGTGGGAAGGAATAATGAACCAGCACTTCTGCACCCAGTTTTTTTGCCTGCGTAGGTATTGCTACACCCATCCCCATCTCGTCCATCTGCATTACCAGATCGCCTCGAGCAGATATTACCGGCGGGTCTTCCTGTGGTTGCCCTATAATGAAGAGTAGGTCATCTCTTATCTCTTTAATGGCATCTATACCCGGAGCGGTACCGGGAACTGCCTGGCAAACAATTATTACTTTCATATCAGGATCTGATGCCATACTTACCAAATTGGCAATTGAGGTCTCCTGTTCATCCATAAATTTATCAGGGAAGGTCATATGGATAACATGCTCGGGCCCATATTTAGCCAGAACATTTTGAGCTGCCCTGTACTCTTCTTCATTCTGAGTAACGGTATTGGTCATTATGCCTATTTTCCAATTGTCTTGTCCTAAGGCTGAAAAGGCCATTACTGACAATAACAGTACTACTGTTAAAACGAGTAGGATATTTTTTCTAAAATGATTCATATTTTTCCTCCAAATTTATTTCTTGAAAATCAGACTAGCAAGCGAATTAAGGTTAGATATTAATATAGGAGTACCCTATTTCTGATGTTGCACCTCCTTCTCGTTTGTAATTTTCTAGGTAACTATTGAAAATAAGAACAATAGGAATTTAGGAAAGAAAGTAAAAAAGATGAATTTTCAGTTATTTTTATTTCAGGTAGAACAGTCATAAATAATGATATTTTTATCAAATAAATCAAATCTATAATTAGAAGATAACTTTCATCGCACTTGATTATATTAAAATAATTGAATATTTGTCAAGATTTCTGCTATTTCAATTCTTATTGAAGTTCATTTTATTTTTGAGAATAGTCTCTTGGGTAGAATATTTTCTTTTTCTTGCTCACTCAAATATGGTAATATTAGCAATAAAGTATTTTTAAAAAATATGAGAAAATTACCCGATTTAAAAGACAAAAGGATAACGGTAATGGGACTGGGCTTAAACCAAGGGGGATTAGGTGTTGCTAGATTTTTAGCCAAGTCCGGAGCTCAGCTTCTGATAACTGACCTGAAAAGAGAGGAAGAGTTGGCCGAATCGCTGACTAAACTGAAAGGATTCAGCAATATTCAATATGTATTGGGTGAACACCGTGCCCAAGACTTCAGTAATATCGATATGGTTATCCGGAATCCTGCCGTGCCCAACGACTCAGAATACCTTCAGATAGCAAAAAAACATAATGTTCCTGTAGAAACAGACTTATCCTTATTTCTTAAAATTTGCCCTTCTCAAAACTTTATTGCCGTAGGGGGGACAAAAGGGAAAAGTACAGTCAGCAATCTAATCTATCATACCTTTTCCCGGGCACAAAAAAACATAGTCTATGCCGGCAATATCGGTATTTCAGTGTTTGGGGTATTACCAAAAATCACCCCTGACACTATTGTTTTACTGGAAATCTCCAGTTGGCAATTAGAAGGGCTTTCAAAAATTCATTTTAAACCCCGGGTGTCTGTTTTGACTAATATTTTGGCTGACCATTTAGACCGCTATGACAGTTTCCCCGACTATGTACTTGCTAAAAAATTAATCTTCAAAAACCAAAGCCAAGCTGACTGCCTTATCACCAATCTGGACAGTCCTATCACTAAAAACATTGACGATGAGACCAATGCAAACGTTTTTTGGTTCAGCACCAAGGCTGAACCTATTCAGGGAAGCTACTTAAAAGATGACAAGCTATTATTTAAATATAGAGACAGGCTAACAGAGTTTTGTTCTATTAGCGATATTCCCCTTCCCGGAATTCATAATGTCAGTAATGTCCTTGCTGCTTCAATCGTCTTCTTTCTCTATGAACTTCCTTTACATGCTATTCAAAAAGGCATAGAGACCTTCCCCGGGGTGCCGAACCGTCTGGAAAAAGTAAGATTTTTAAGAGGAATCACTTTTTACAATGATACCTGTGCCACTACTCCTGATGCTACAATCGCCGCTATTCAATCTTTTCCTAAAGAACCTTTAATCATCATTTTAGGGGGTAAGGATAAAAACCTGAATTATGATGAGTTGTGTGATGCACTCAAAGCAAAGAAAAATATCATCAAATTAATAATATTACACCATCCTGAATATAGCGCCTCTAAGTTGATTTGGCAGCAATTACAGAGACTAAATTTGAATAAAAAGATAGAGCTCTGTTCTTCTATGTCTGAAGCTGTTAAGAAGGCTTATGAGCAGGCAATACCGGGAACAAAAATTATACTCTCCCCGGCTGCGGCCAGTTTTGGTATGTTTGCCCATGAATTTGAAAGGGGCGACTGTTTCCGTCAAGCAGTTCAGGAATTGAGTTAAAATCTTTTCTAAGCAGGTTATTACTCTTTGAATTTGCTTTTCAATGATGCTCCGGCATAAGTACTTAATATACCCACTAGACCAAAATAAAGTACCAGTAAAAAGAGATTCCCTTCCATTATGAATTGCATATAATGAGCGATTTCTTCACCAAAAGCAGTTAAGAGTTTTTGATGCCATCTGTCTTGAGGAAAAGAAAGAAAAATCTTGGAAAATGCCCCTCCAATTACGGCTCCCCAAAAACCAATCACCATAGCCAGTTCTTTTTTACCAATTATTATTCCCATCAGGATTCCTGAAATAATAGGACCAATTAAGGGAAGGGTTCCCAAAAGCGCATTAATAATAATAGTTAGCAATAGAAAAATAGTTACCATGAAGTATTTATCTCCGACATTGATTTAACCTACCCAATACCTGCCCCTGCCGGCAGTCCTGTTAACTCCGATTATACTGATAAAACTCATCAACAGGGCCACTACCGCAATCACCCCTATTCCGAATATTATCGCATCCTGCCAGAAACTTAGAGGATATATCATGACTAAATAATCGGTTAGGGGATTGAGCATCCAGGGTGAACTCTGAGGATCTCCAAAAACCAGATAGTGAAACTTAATAAAAATGTTGTGGAAAGCGACTATAATCGCTATGCCCAAGCTAATCAGCAATACCAGAGTCAGGATATTACCATTCCTCACCCCTCTCCAAAAATAATTCCACCTCTTTTTTCCTCCACTCATCCTGGTAAATAACAGATATCCGACGCCATAGACAAGCATAACCAGTGCCACGTAAAAGGAGTAACGAAAAAGCATTTTAACGTCCTGAAGGTGTCTTATTTCATAATCGTGAAAGAGGTACATCGGTTTACCCTGATTTTCTAACATCAGTTGGGGACTGGCTATTTTATCGTTAAAAAATTGCACCAGATGGCGCGTTATCCCCATCAATTGTTCATCACTAAACTCCGTAACCTCGCTAATATGATATTTTTGATAGGCATACTCATAAAATGGCAGATAATTCATTTCCAAGAAAACGGTAGAAGAGATCAGTAATAGGGGAATGGAAATAATAAAGACCAACCAGGGTATAGTACGCAGAATATTCACCTCATTTTAATTTTATTTTGGCGTTAATAAAATATTTATCAACGCCAAATGTTTACTAACCTTATTTTGTTATCTTTATAATTCTACCCTTTAAACTTCTGTGGATAGATTTAATCAGAAATTATCAGCTCGGCAATACTTCTTTTAGGTACATGGTGTACTTGTTCGGAATCACGCCAATACTTAATTCTTCCTTCCGGACCTACCTCTTCTATCTGAACCTGTTCTACCGGATAACCCAGAGCAAGCACATAGAGAATTTCGTATTGAGCGGGGATATTGAGCGTAGTTCTTAATCTGTCACGGTCAACGTTACCAATAATGCAACCACCCATGCCCTTTTCAGCAGCACCCAACATTATACTCTGCGCAGCAATACCCGGATCTACACCGAATTTTCGCGCTATCCTGCTATCTCCCAACATAATAATATACCCGCTAGGTCTTTCACCTGATTCTGGACCATCCCAATCTTTTAGATAACCAGCCCACCTAAGGGTACTAAAGACCTGGCTATTATTATCAGCCTCATAAGAAAGGTAATACTTCAGTGGTTGTAAATTAGAACCGGATGGTGAGAGTCGAGCCAGTTCCACTAATTCCACCAATTCTTCCTGACTTATCTTTTTATTCTCATTGAAGCGACGATAACTACGATTTTTTTTAATCAAATCTTTGAGCATGACCCCCTCCTTTAAAATTTATAATTGGTTATTTTCAATATAAATTTTATCTTAGTTAATTGATATTACCTATTTATATTTAAATATAATCGACCGTTAAATATAGTGTTACGGAGCGGAGCAATGATACCTAAAAATATTAGCAACTCTTTGCTCATTCCTCTTCTCTGCTAATAGGTAAATAAGGTTGATTCTTTCTTATCAATATCAGTGCCATGCCTGCCCCTATCATTAATAATGACATAACCTGAGCCAGGTTCATAAATCCAAATTGTGCCCTAGTAATCCCGGTTGGTTCCCTGATAAATTCAATAACGAAGCGGATTATTCCATAGCCTATCAGATATAGACTCAGGGTCAAGCCATTAAACCATCTCTGTTTACGCAGGCTCCATAAAACTATAAAAAGGACTATCCCCTCAAAAAATGCTTCATATAGTTGGGTGGGGTGACGCAGTTGATGGGTTGGATCTGTGGGAAAATACATCCCCAAGGGCATAGTAGTTACTCTGCCATAGAGCTCCCCGTTAATAAAATTACCAATCCTGCCGAAGGTATGCCCGGCAGGGATTGCCGGTAAAACTATATCGGCAAATTGCCAGGGATTAAATTTCTTCTTATAGCAAAACCAGATGTAAGCCAATACCAGAGCAATAACTCCGCCATGATAGGACATGCCCAGAACGCCCGTATAGTGCCAGCCTCCCGTAAAGTCAAAAGGCAAGATAATCTTCCAGGGGTTAGCTAAATAATAAGATAGGTCAGATGAAACTACATGACCAATTCTTCCCCCAAGAACTGAACTGATAATAGCCCAGAGCAAAAAGTCAAAGACCATATCTTCTGCTAATATTAATTTTTCAGTGCGTATCCGATAAATAACCAAAAAAAAGGCGGTTAAAAAACCGATCGGGTACATCAGTCCATACCAGTAAATCTTGAATTGTCCAAAAGATACTAGCACCGGGTTAATGTATTCAGGGATATGTGCCCAATTAAATGCCATAGTATGCTGTATTTCTTAGCCTTTCTCATAGACTGCCACGCCCCTACGGGCGTGGCTCTTTTGCACAGACTAACGTCTGTTCTAATCTAATTTTTCCATAATTTAACTCTTATTCCCGCCTTTGCAGACGGGGATCTGCCATTTGGTTTTGTATCAGTATAGAGATTTATTATTTCTCTGCCCATTTCTGATATATTTTAAAGCGTTCTAGTACCACTTCCTGAGCCTCTTGTGCATATTTTTTAGCAATTTCAGGGTTGCTATAGGTTAACATTTTGTAGCGGTTTTCAGCATAAATATAATCCTCTAAAGGAATGCTGGGAGCTTTGCTATCCAGGACAAAGGGGTTCTCTCCTTCCGCTTTCAGTCTAGGGTCAAAATGCATCAAAGGCCAGTATCCCGATGCTACAGCTGCCTTGTGCTGCTTGATAGCATTTATTAAATTATAACCGTGTGAAATGCAGGGACAATAAGCCACAATTAAGGAAGGACCTTGATAGGACTCCGCTTCTTTAAATGCCTTTATGGTATGATTTATATCTGCCCCTAAAGCCACTCTGCTTACATAGACATGACCATAATTGACCGCCATTAGGGCTAAATCCTTTTTAGGAGTTGGCTTTCCGCCTGTCGCAAATTTAGCTACAGCACCTAAAGGAGTTGCCTTGGACATCTGTCCGCCGGTATTGGAATAAACTTCGGTATCTAAAACCAGTATGTTGACATTTTGTTTTTGGGCAATGACATGGTCTAAGCCTCCATAGCCGATATCGTAAGCCCACCCGTCTCCGCCAATAATCCAGACACTCTTATCTATTAGTGCCTCAGCCAAACTTTCTAAGCGGCGAGCCTCGTCTTTAGAAATATTTCTAATCTTTTTGCGCAATTCTTCCACCAAACTTCTCTGTCTGGCAATCTCCTCCTCAGTCTGCTGTGGTGAATTGATTATCTCAGCAACCAAATCTTCTCCAATTTCATCCTTAAGCTGGTTCAGCAAAGAGACGGCCATTTTCTTTTGCTGGTCGACAGCTAAGCGGAAGCCATAACCAAACTCAGCATTGTCCTCAAATAGAGAATTGGCCCAGGCAGGTCCTTGTCCATGCTGGTTACAGGTCCATGGTGTGGCAGGGAGATTTCCTCCATAAATGGAAGAACAGCCGGTCGCATTAGCTATCAACATTCTGTCTCCAAACAGCTGGCTCAATAGTTTCACATAAGGTGTCTCTCCGCAACCGGCACAGGCACCGGAAAATTCAAATAAGGGTTCAGTAAATTGCAGGTCTCTAATACGATTGAGTTGCAGCAAGGAACGATCCAAAATGGGCAGATTCTGGAAGAATTCCCAATTTTCCTTTTCCTGCTCCCTTATCTTTTCTACAGGCACTAAGTTTATAGCCTTTTTATCCGGTTTGCTCTTATTCTTAGCAGGACATATCTCTACACATAAACCGCAGCCGGTACAATCCTCCGGAGATATCTGTAAGGTATATTTTTGCCCTTGGAAGGTTTTAATTGTAGTATCCATAGACTTAAAATTTTCAGGAGCTCCATCAAGCAATTCCGGTGAGTATATTTTGCTCCTGATTACCGCATGTGGACAAATTAAAGCACAGTTTCCGCATTGAATACAGGTAGACGGGTCCCATTCCGGTATTTCTTGAGCAATGTTCCTCTTTTCCCATCTGGTAGTACCGGAAGGGAAGGTTCCATCCGGTTCAAAGGCGCTGACCGGAAGATCGTCACCCTCTTGAGCTATTATTCTTGCTGTTACCTCCCGTACAAATTTAGGTGCATGGGCGGGTACAGTCTCTCTCTTGTGAATCAAACTATCGGCTGTAGAAGGAACTATTACTTCCTCTATTGATTTTACAGCTAAATCGACTGCTTCATTATTCTTTTTCAGTATTCCCTCTCCTTTATCACCATAGGAATCTCGGATAAATTTTTTAATCTTTTCTATAGCTACTTCTTCCGGTAATATTTTGCTCAATAGGAAAAAGGCTGTCTGCATAACGGTATTTATCCTAACCCCCAGACCGGTATCTTTTGCAATTTGATAGGCGTTAATCACGTAGAATTTAAGCTTTTTAGCAATAATCTGTTCTTGAACTTCTCTAGGAATTTTTTCCCAAACCTCCTCTGCGGGATAAGGGCTGTTCAACAAAAATATGGCGTTTTTTTCCGCATATTTTAAGACATCATATCTTTCCAGGAAAGAAAATTGATGACATCCCACAAAGTTTGCTTGTTCAATAAGATAAGGAGAACAGATGGGGTCTTTACCAAAACGCAGATGAGAGATGGTCAAAGAACCCGCTTTTCTTGAATCATAGACAAAATAACCCTGGGCATAGTTCTCAGTCTCCTCCCCGATGATTTTGATAGAGGACTGATTGGCACTGACTGTTCCGTCTGAACCTAAGCCATAAAATACTGCCCTGACCCGATCAGCCGGTTCTATATGAAAATCCTTAGGATAGGTAATACTTTTTTTACTGACATCATCTTCTATGCCTACGGTAAAGTGATTCATCGGGGTCTCTTTTTTCAGCTCATCAAATACGCCTTTGACCATAGCCGGGGTGAACTCTTTGGATGATAATCCATACCTACCTCCAACTACTTTAATATCTCTTCTAATATTATGATCATCCATATATTCATTGATGGCAGATAGTACCTCAATATAGAGGGGTTCACCGGCACTACCGGGTTCTTTAGTACGGTCTAAGACGCACATTTTATTTACTGTTTCCGGAATTGCCTGCCATAAATGCTTCACTGAAAACGGTCTGAACAGTCTTACTTTAATCAGTCCTACCTTTTCACCCTTCTTCATCAGGTATTCTACCGTCTCCTGCACCGTCTCGCAGCCGGAACCCATCAGGATAATGATATGTTCTGCCTTAGGATCTCCTTCATACTGGAAGAGCTGGTATTTTCTACCGGTAATCTCTCCAAATTGTTCCATGACCTGTTCCGTAATTTCGGCACATGCCTCATAAAAAGGATTACTTCCCTCTCTGGCCTGGAAGAAGACATCCGGGTTTTGGGCCGTTCCTCTGATAAAGGGTCGTTCAGGGGAAAGGGCACGCGCTCTATGTTCATAGATCAGATTATCATCTATCATTTGCTTCATCTCATCCACTTCTAACTGTGCTACTTTAGATAGTTCATGAGAGGTGCGGAAGCCGTCAAAGTAATGCAGGAAAGGAATACGGGAACGTAGGGATGCTGCCTGGGCTATCAGGGGAAAATCCATGGCCTCTTGAACAGAGGCAGCAGAGATTAGTGCAAATCCGGTCGCCCTGGCTGCCATTACATCAGAATGGTCGCCAAAGATAGAGAGGGCATGAGTGGCGACCGTTCGTGCAGCAACATGAAATACAGCCGGTATCAGTTCACCTGCAATCTTGTACATATTGGGAATCATTAGCAATAACCCTTGAGAAGCAGTAAAGGTAGTGGTAAGGGCACCCCTTTGCAGTGAGCCATGAACTGCCCCGGCAGCTCCTGCTTCACTCTGCATCTCGGCAACGGCAGGCACTATACCCCAAATATTTTTCTTTCCTTGAGAGGACCACAAATCTGCCAACTCTCCCATGGGAGAAGAGGGTGTAATGGGATAAATGGTGATATTTTCACTGAGATTGTAGGCAGTACGAGTAGCAGCTGTGTTTCCGTCAATAGTTATCATTTTATGTTTCATTTGAAACTCCTTATTTTTAAAATACAAATTAAAATATTCTATAGAGCGAGAATATTTTCTTTTTTAGTATTTTACCACATAATGCTTTTTATGGAAAATTTATAGTAAATTTGTCTAATTTAAAATAGTTTCAGTTAGACTATTCCCTTATTGTTTTATTATATTATTCTTTGTTCTCTCCATGTTTTACTCTTTTGGGGCTTTAAGATATTCTTCTCTAATGAGTTGATTTTATTCGAAGTAAAAAAGAGTAGCCCAAACTAAAGCGTGAAGACTACTCTGATTATGTACAGTAAAATTACAGATTATTTTTCAGTTTGTGATTTTTGGTAATTATGCCAGACGGTAATCACGGTTGGAAAATCTA
>JAAYOB010000031.1 GCA_012520575.1 Candidatus Stramentimicrobium fermentans | reverse complement strand
GGTAGAGTGGAGATTTAACCATCGGAATGAGAACCTTGTTATCTTATTAAGGAGGTTACTGAATCAACAGATTTCCATTGTCAAAGAGCAAATTTAGTGCAACTTTGGTTATGCATTACCTTATTTTTAATTTATTTTAAAATTTCTTTCAAAGACTCAATAGTAAATATTACGTCATCTCTACTAATATCCTTATGAGTAACTACACGAATTCTGTTTCCCGAAGGTTTTCCAATTAAAACATTTTTATCTTTCATTTTTCTGACAAGTTCTGTAGCTTCTACTAGATGGGTCGGTACTTCAAAGAAAACCAGATTAGTTTGAATAGTCCTCATGTCTATTTGCATGCCCACCTCTAATAAGCCATCTGCCAAGATACGAGCGTTTTCATGATCTTCGGATAGTCGATCAATCATTTTATCCAGGGCAATAATACCGGCAGCTGCCATAACTCCCCCTTGACGCATACCTCCACCTAGTATCTGTCTTTTTTTTCTAGCTTTAGCAATAAATTCTTTCGTGCCTACTAACATAGAGCCATAAGGGCAACCAAGACTTTTGGATAAACAGAATTGAACTGAATCAGCTTTTTGAACTAAATGGGCAGGCTCAATACCTAAAGCAATAGCTGCGTTAAATATGCGGGCTCCGTCCACATGAATTTTAAGGTTATGCTTTTTGGCAATTTCTGCAATTGCGTTCATTTGCTCAACACTAATACATGTTCCGCCAGCTGCATTGTGAGTATTTTCTAGACAAATAAGACTAGAAGTGGCAAAAAGACGACCCTCCCCAATTATTGCTTTTTCTAAAAGATCCAACTTGGGGCATCCTAACTCTCCAGGGACAGTTTTAAGCATTAATCCAGCAACAACCGCTAATCCGCCAGTTTCACAACGCATAATATGTGTTTCTTCTTCCATTAAAACCGATTCCCCGGGAGAGGTGTGCACCATTAGTGCCACTAAATTTCCCATTGTCCCACTGGCAGTAAACAATGCATCTTCTTTACCCAATATCTCTGCAGCCATTTTCTGCAACTCCATTACCGTAGGATCTTCTTCATTCTGTTCATCCCCTAGGGGGGCATTTATCATAGCCTGATACATCTCCTCTGTCGGTCTGGTCTGTGTATCGCTACGTAGGTCAATTATTTTTACCATTTTGAGCTCCTTTAAAATGTTTGTTAAAAATCAATGGTATGTTACTCCCATTCTTATATTTCTCAAATGGGTTTACTTAACAAATAAAGCTTTATCATTTTTAAAATAAATTCTTGGTACTCGCCTATTTATATGGGTTAGAACTCCGCCAGGTTCTGCTGCGAGGGAGCGGCTATTTCTTCCACAGAAATAATCTCATTATCCTGCTTCCCTATTAAAGTTACAACATCTTATACCATTATATATTATATTTCCGGTCCTATATCAATCATACACATATCAGCACATACGGCTCCTTCCTTTTTCTCCCTCTTAATATCACATAATTTTGTCTACGATCCTTCTAGAAACCATACCAACTACAAAACCTAACGACAGGGTTGTAATATAAGTTTCATGGGTCAGGTCTAAATATACCTTCATAACTCACACTTTCATCTACTCTGATTCTATTAATTTGAATCACTTTTGCTTTAGCTGACAAGACCGGCTTTAGTTGCAGTGTTTTAACATTGGGGTAGGCATATAGGCCATAAGATTGGTCTAAAATTAACTTAAAATAGCCACCATGTACCTTCATAATAAATAAGTAGATAATCTAAAGTATTTAAGGAATGTTGTACATAATGACCTAGTTAAATAGTAGAACAATTAAGGAGATATTGCAAGAGGCACTCAAAAAAGATGGAGATTTCTTAAAGTATATCTGTAACATCTAAAAACGCTCTTTAAAAATAAATAGCCTCAGTTATGATTAGTATATTATTACGTATTAACTAAAGCGCACAAAAATCATAAAATAACAGGAGGCTACACCTCATTCATTCTGATTATAGGAGTGTGAATGTTGGTCAAATGCAAACTGTGTGTAATTCACCAATTACCATAATCCATTCCCATGTAAGGTTTTAAGTCTTAAAAACTTTATCAAATAATCTTCCTGGATATTATAAATATTATTAGTGTCATCACATGTTTTAATTTAAATTCCCCAACAAACTGATTATTTTTCTAATTTCAACTTCAATATAAGCACTATCCCTGCACAGTAAACTGACCTTGCTCTAAACGAAATACAGCTATATCGGCTACGGTGCCTATCCTTATATGTCCTAGTTATTGAATCAGCTTGGATCCCAATAGGAATACCTTTCCAGCAGACAGATAATCCTTTGCAACAATATTATATTTAACTCTTTTACTCCTTCTTTGTTTAGCTAGAAATTTGTTCGTATAACTTTATGATCGCCTCCGGCATGAGTAATTTATAACCAATTTAAAACATATTTTTGCTCATCAAAACAATTTATAATTCTGTTTTAGATTTCTTAAACTGTTGAAAAGCAATGGCAACAATACCTATTAGTCCAACCAATGCTAAATAATTATCCATAAACATTAGTAGGAAACCCCCAATAAAAAGTATAATTCTTTCCATTTGGGTAACTTTGGTCAAAAAATATTTCTCAAAAGCTGCGTTGATGGCAACCAGACTTATAACAATTTTGGACAGCAAAATAACGAAATCTATTAATTTAAAATCTATCAATAAAAGCATGGGGTATTTAACAAAAACAAACGGGATTAAAAAAGCGGCAATGCCTAATTTAACACCTAGAATTCCTGCTTTGTTTACATTTGCACCAGCGATACCTGCTCCGGTATAGGTTGCCATACAGACCGGGGGAGTAATATCCGCTGTGATTCCATATTGAAAGCAAAACAAATGGGATACTATAAGCGGTATACCAAGTTTAAATAATGCTGGGGCAATAATAGTTGAAGTAACAACATAGTTTGCAGTAGTTGGTAAAGCCATACCGAGTAACAAACAAGATAACATCGCGAAAATAAGTGTAAGAAGTATATTACCTTTAGCGAGAACTATAATATTATTAGCTAATGACAGTCCTAACCCGGTAATTGATGCAGTTCCAATCACAAAGCCAACCAAGGAACATGCCATAGAAATTGTAAGCATATCCTTCCCTCCATCCCTCATAGCAATAAATATTTTATTTGGAGTGAGATAGTTTTCCCTCTTTCCCGCAAAACTAAGTACGACCATAGAGACAATACCGCCAAATGCTGCGTATACAGCACTATAATTTTTTGCTAACATACCTATTATTACTATAACCGGAATTATAAAATAACCTTTTGTCTTAAGAATATCGATTGTTCTGGGAATCTCACTGCTGGACAGACCTTTTAAACCCAATTTTTTTGCTTCGAGATGAACATTCACGTAAAGAGAAAAATAATATAATAAAGCCGGAAAGGTCGCAGCTATCATAACTTTGGCATAGCTTATTCCTAAAAACTGAGCCATAATGAACGCTGCAGCACCCATAATAGGCGGTAATATTTGTCCCCCGGTAGATGCCACTGCCTCTACTGCGGCTGCAAACTCAGGCTTATATCCCAATTTTTTCATTAAAGGTATAGTAAAAGTCCCAGTAGTTGCAACATTTGCAATGGAGCTGCCGTTTATCATACCAAGTAAGCCGCTGGAAATAACTGCCACTTTAGCTGGCCCACCACTTTGTTTGCCTGCTAAAGCAAAACCTAGGTCTATAAAAAATTGTGCCGCACCACCGACTGCAATAAAAGAGCCAAAAACAACAAAAAGTACCACAAAAGTTGAAGCAACGTAAATGGCAATCCCGTAAATTCCTTCAGCGGTTAGATAAAAGTGCTGAATGATTCTTGTTAAACTGATTGGTGGATTTTTTAAAAAGCCAGGGAAAAGATAGCCATATTTAGTGTAGAATAGAAAAAAGAGCGCAATAATAGCTAAGTTTCCTGCCACTCTTCTACCCGCTTCGAAGATTAAAACAAAGAGTAAAATGCCAAGTACATATTCTATTGTAGTTGGAATACCACCTCTGGCAGCAATTTCTTTGAAATTAAAGACAATATAAAAATTACAAATAAAACTAGCGATGGCAGGAACTGCATGAAGAATTAATTCTAAAAAAACATTGGGTTTTTTTAATTTATTATTAGAAGAATACACCCAAAATATTGCTGGAAGTACAAAACCGAGATGTACGGCACCCTGTTGAATATTTGGTAGCTGTCCAAAAATAACAGTATAGAAATGAAACCCTATCAGTGCTATTAACCATAAGTTAAGTAACGCTAATCTACCGTCGTCTAAAAAACGGAATTTTAAATTTTCCTCAATTGGATTAAACAAAAAACTATTTTTTAATTTATCAGACATTTAAAGAAATCCTCCATTAAATGCAATATTAATTAGGTACTGAGAAACAAAAAAATTCAATGCGTATTAATTCAAGTCTATTTTATAATTTAGCCAATAGTTTAAAAATTGTTCTTCTAAAGATAAACTCTTCTGGATAAAGTCTAAAAAGTACTATTTTTCTACATCTTTATTAAAGTATTCACTGTAACCTTTTTCTACATAATATCTTTTTGCTCCAGGATGTAGAGGTATAGTTAATTCTTTAATATTTTCAGGAATCATTGTTTTCATTAAAACAGATGTATTAACAAGGTCTTCACTATTATCATACAAGGCAGAGGTTATATTATAAATTAAATCCTCGGGCTGCTCTTCCCTGGTAATGACTGCATTCCAGAAAGCGAAGGTCGGAACATCTTTCTCAATTCCCTTTAACAACCCTGCTGGAATTATTGCTGAAGAATATTTAGGATAAGCTTCTTTCAATTTCCTCAGAAATTCTTCATCAACAGGAAGAATTTCAACCAAATCTAAACTAGTCATCTCGATTACCGCTGGATCAGTAGCTGTCATCAAACAGGCATCGATTTGTCTGTCTTTAAAGGCTTGTGCACTTTCATTGCTTCCTAAATATCTGGCATCGATATCGTCAAAAGTCATGCCCAGGACTGAAAATGTTTCTTTATTGGTTAGCTCAGTCCCGCTAGCTACGGCCCCAATAGAAACTCTTTTCCCTTTTAACTCGTAAATACTTTTAATTCCCGAGTCTTTAGCCACAATGACAGCCTTTAATTCTGGATACATGGGAGCAATAGCTCTTAAAAAAGGCATTGGATCATCTATATATGCTCCCACGCCATTAAAGGCATCCGTTGCTGCGGGGTCGCAAGTACCAATTTGAGATTCTTGTCTCTTTAACAGCTGCAACTGGGCAACCGTTCCGCCTGTCGATTGAACACCACAAACAACCCCATCAAGACTATCTGTAATTATTTTACTAATTGCGGCAGCAATGACATAGGTGCTACCACCCATTGTGCCACCAGTAGCAGTCAAGTAAGTAGTCTGTGCGAGTGAATTGGTCCCAGTAAAAAAAATAACTGTCAAGAGAATTATAAATAAATGTACACTTTTTTTCATTAGATAGTTAATCCTCCTTTTAAATAAATATTTGTTAAGACAATTCTCCAGAAGAGTTTATATTGAGCTTTTTTAAAATAGCGTTCTTTTTGCATTTTTCTTAATCTTATTAGAAACACAACAGAAATTAGTTTATATATTTCATTGTTTATTTTATTATGCCTATTATACTTAATGAACCTAGTATATTTTTTAACTAATATTTTTCTTATTTACTTGTAGTCAATGGTAATTGAGAGATCCTCCCTTCAAGCCAATAATGTTCATCGCATCTTTTGCAATTGCAAATTACATAGAAAATCCACTACCAAATAAAGTAAACCTATTATTACATACTGTTTAGAAACCTTAATATAAAGCTTTCATTTTTAGATAGATTCTTAACAATACTTTCTTCATCTTTAAAGAACGGTTTTAGTTTAGATGCACATTCTTCAGCTTTTTCGCATTCTTTTTTATAAGCATAACTATATATTTTCATACGAAAGGCATTATGGAACAATATTGGCAATAAAGATTACCAATCCGGAATAACTAAATCTAGTTTAATAAAGAAAGACTTTTTTTATTTCCCTCTGCTACATAAAATTACTGCATTGGACCTAACGGCTTACTGCATAACACTGAAAGAGATAATGCCAGATGCATTTTCTTTAACACCTACAAAATTTGGAATTTTGGTTACCTTCTCCATTAGGGCAAGCCTGGTCCAGGAACCAGATACATCAGTAATATCATGACGTACAACCCTTATCGATGCTACTATAAATTTCTTTAAAATGCAAAAATTCCTTCTTTCTGAGGCTTAACGTAATATGGCAAGACAACTACAACTCCTTTTAGGCATCTGTGAATCTTTGTAATTAACAATAAAGCCTCCTCATTATTTTGCCTAAGCAAAACTCATGCTTACTGTATTCATTAGAATATAACTAATTCCAACCTAGTTCAACTA
Source organism: Candidatus Stramentimicrobium fermentans (assembly GCA_012520575.1). Lineage (GTDB taxonomy): Bacteria > Atribacterota > Phoenicimicrobiia > Phoenicimicrobiales > Stramentimicrobiaceae > Stramentimicrobium > Stramentimicrobium fermentans. The sequence goes on along the minus strand of JAAYOB010000031.1, from coordinate 30,381 downwards.
ACTCTGTTTAATATTTCCCCGGATTCGTTGAATTGCATATCCTCCCATTGACCCGAAGAAATTATATTCTTTCTACCACGTATTTCTTCCCAAATAGCTTCTGACACATACATCTCATCGAGCTTTAAGGTATTTTTAATTATAATGATCCTTGGAAGTTCAGATGGTAAGTTCCATATAGTTTTTAACCCCACTTCCACTGCTTCGTACTCAGTCGGAAATACCATAGGAATTCTGGCTCTATCCAGGAATGTCGCCGTTATGGTGTTTGTGTAGGTTGAATTAAAGTTAATCTTTTTATAGACTTTTTGTGTAATCATATCGGCGAGACCTATCCCTAGTGCATTGCCTTCAGTCTCTTCTGTTAAATCTAATACCAATAATCTCTTAATGCTTGGTTCCTTAAAATCCCCTGGACTTTTAATACCACCAACAACATTGGTATCCAAGCCAGTTCCACTTATATTTTTCCCCATTTCTTGGACAATCAGAAGATCTATTTCACTAACAGGTAGTTTGGGCAATAAATTTTTACATTCAATTAATAATTCGGAATCAACCTTAAAAAAATCTTCCGGAATGGCGGCTTTTATTTTTACTACCTTATCATATGCATTTTCTAAAATTCCAAAACCACCCATAATTGGCGCTTTCTTTATTATTACCTGGGCAAAGTCCACCATGTAATCACGTAAGCCTTTAACGCCTAAGGAATGTACCAATTTTGCTCCAAGGTGATTGCCCAAACCTACTGACAGTATTTTACATAAACCACTTTCAATATTTCCTTTAAATGCTGTATGCACTTTTACTCGATTTACCGCGATTACACCATCTGCATGGTAGGCAATTTTATCAAAATAGACCGGTAATCCATTTTCCAAATAATCTAATTCGATTGTCTCCATTGATGACATAATAGGTATTCCTAAAGCTTCTTCTGTAATTCCATAATATTCCAGAACTTTTAACTGACCCTCTGCTGTTGCCCCTCCATGAGACCCCATTGCTGCAACAATAAAAGGTTTACCACCAGATTTTTTAATTTCACAGACAATTGATTTAAGAATCTGACCTAATTTGTCTATACCACGGCTACCAGCAGTAATTGCTATATTCATGCCGGGCTTTATCTTTTTATCTAAACCTATACGGTAAAATTCATTATGTACCTCAGTGGAAACATCCTCTAAATGTGTTTTTTCAAATTCTTGTTTTATCTTTAAAAGCTTTATATTATTTATCAAAATATGTACTCCATAGAAATAAATATTTATAATTCTACCAACGTACTTTTCACTCTTTCCATTCCTTCTTTTATTGTTTCATAATTTGTTGTATACGAAAATCTAACAAATCCTTCTCCTAACTCTCCAAAAGCACTACCAGGCACAACTGCTACTCTGGCTTTAGTTAAGAGAAAATTACAAAATTCAACTGAGTTCATACCAAATTCTTTGATAGAGGGGAAGAGATAGAAGGCGCCTTGAGGAGGTTTATAGGACACTCCCATGTCATCGAAGTAAGACATCATTAACTTTCTTCTTCGGTCAAATTCTTTAACCATATCATCTACACATGCTTGCGAACTGGTCAGTGCTACACGGGCACCTTCTTGAACAAAGGTGTTGGGACAGCTTAAGATGTGCTGATGCATCTTCAGGGCTTGCTGCATAATCTCTTTGGGGCCAGCCAGGTATCCTATACGCCAGCCGTCCATGGCATAGGTTTTGGAAAAACTGCCAATAACAAAAGTCCTTTCTTTCATATTGGGCAGACTTCCAATATTAATATAATCATCTCTATCTTCATAGATCATCTTATAGTAAATATCATCAGAAATCACAAAGAAATCACGTTTTTGAGCTAGTTGGGCAATCATTTCCAGTGATTTTTTAGGAATAACTTGACCCGTAGGGTTATGAGGAGAAGTTAGTAGAATAGCTTTGGTTTTCTCAGTGACATGTTCTTCTATTTTTTCAGGGTCGCAGATCACTGTATCTAAGGGTATACTAACCATTGTAGCTCCCCCAAGAAAGGCAAGGCCAGGATAATAAACATACATGGGATCCGGGACAATCATTTCATCTCCCGGGTCCAATAAAGCTTGGGTCACCAGATAGTTTGCCTCAGCTGCACCTATTGTGACAATAATTTCACTTATATCAAACTGTAGATTAAAATCTTCTTTCATTCGATAGGCAATCGCTTCTCTTAAGCCAATGGTACCAGCACTCATATCATAATGCACTAGGCCTCTTTGCAAAGCATATTCGGTGGCATCAATAATGTGTTTGGGGGTATCAAAATCCGGACGACCTTGGGATAGTTCAATAATGTCGATACCTTCTCTTTTCATTTTAGCAGCTTTCTCAGTCATTTCTCGAATCTTGGAGAAGTAAATCCCCTGAACTCTTTGGCTTGCCCCTTTTATGAACATAAAATCCTCCTGTGTAAAAACATTATTAATGTAATTTTTATAAAAATCTTCGAAACTTATTATAAATTATTACCTAGGATAACACCTTCATAAAACGCTTGAATATTCAATTCCATTACATTAGCAGGTACTAGATCAACTATGGCTTTTTCCAGTGAAGCCTGAGAGAGAATTTTTGTTTTTCCTATAAGAAATCCTAGCATGATCATGTTTGCTACTCTGTTATCTTTAAACTTATCAATCGCTATATTATTGAAACTTCCACAAAAATGTTTAATATTTTTTGATACGTTATTAACTTCCACAAGATTTTTATCTGTTATCAAGATCCTATTTTCCTTTAAATCCTGTATATGTTGAGAAAATGCTTTTTGAGCCAATACCACTAATATATCTGGATAATTTACAATAGGGTATAAGATTTTCTGTTCAGAAATGATTATCTCTGAACATACATCACCTCCACGCATATCAGAACCATAAGTTTGAGTCTGAACAGCTTCCATATTCTCAAATACAGAAGCAGCCCTTCCAATAATCACACTAGACAAGACAACTCCCTGTCCACCTAGACCAGCTAATCTAATACCTATCTCTGACATTTTTGCAAAGCCTCCTCTCTTAGTCTATTTATCTCTTGAGTTAGTTCAGGTACATTTCTCTCTTCAACAAATTCACCCACGATTATCTTATCCTTTAACTCACTTTTCTGTAATTCCCTGGCTTTTTTTAAGTTAATTGATCGTTCTTTATAATCCATTAGCATAGCGACAGCGTCGTTTCTCTTTTTTAATACCTTACCGTACTGTACGGGACATTGTGAAATTATTTCTACAAAAGAAAACCCCGGATGAAGAATTGCCTTCGCAATTGTTTTCCTCAATTGCCTGGCTTGGAAAGTTGTCCATCGGGCAACAAAAGTGGCACCTGCAGCAATGGCAATTTTACTGAGATCAAACGGTCTTTCAACGCTCCCGTATGGAGTAGTGGTTGTCTTAGACAGATAAGGCGTTGTAGGTGCGATTTGCCCACCTGTCATACCATAAATCTGATTATTAACACATATCATGGTCAAATCAATATTTCTTCTGCATGCATGGATGAAGTGATTACCGCCAATTGCGCTAGTATCCCCATCACCTGCAGTAACTATAATTTTCATATTAGGAGCAGCTAATTTTAAACCTGTTGCGAAGGCAATTGCCCGGCCATGTGTGACATGCAAAACGTCCGTATTGAAAGCAGGACTTGGTATCCAACCTGAACAGCCGATTCCTGAGACAAAGGCATAATTATCGAAGTCTATTCCTGAATCATCAATTGCCCAAAGAATCGCTTGGGCTACAATACCGTTTCCGCAACCGGGACAGGTTGTGTAATTGATTTCTCCTCTAAAATATTTTTTCAAGTTGTGTGTTACTGGATTTACCATTATACAACCTCCTTAATTTTCTCAATTATTTCCATTGTATGGTACAGCGTCCCCAAAGTTTTGGGAGGTAGAAAAATAACCTGACAATTCTCACATGCCGCAGCTTTTACAAAAGGGAGTAGTTGACCTAAATTATTTTCACACACAATTATCGTTTTTACCCGGTTAGATAATTTTTTTATTTCTTCATCTGGAAAAGGCCAAATGGTAATTGGTCTAAAACTGCCTACTTTTATTCTTTCTTTTCTAGCTACCTCAATTGATTTTAATACTGCTCTTGAAGATAAACCATAAGAAAATATCGCTACGTCAGCATCCTCTAGATTTACTTCCTCAATCCTAATAATCTCTTTTTTATGTTTTAATATTTTGTTTGACAATACTTTAATTTCATTATCCAATATTTTCGGATCAGAAACGTTTCTAAAACCATCTTCTTTGTGAGTTGACCCGGTAACATTAGCTTTTAAACCATTACCAAAAACGGGCATAAGAGCAACCTTTTCATCTAAAAAAATTTTCTGATTAATACCTTGATAGCTTTTTAATCTTCTCCTCTCAAATAGTGCTAACTCTTCTTTGTTAGGAAGCTCTACTCTTTCTCTCATATGACCTATAAGGCTATCTGACAAAATGAAAACTGGTGTTCTAAATTGTTCCGATAAATTAAAAGCTTCAATGGTCAAATCAAACATTTCTTGTGAAGATGAAGGGGCCAATGCAATAATTTGATAATCCCCTTGGGAACCAAATTTCGACTGCAACATATCTCCTTGCATGTGGATACTTGGACTTCCAGTTGAAGGAGAACCTCTTTGAACATTAACTATGACACAAGGAGTTTCAGTAACTACCCCTAACCCTATATTCTCCAACATTAAACTTATACCAGGTCCGGAGGTTGCTGTCATAGCTTTTGCTCCTCCCCAAGAGGCACCTAAAACATTTGCTATAGCTGCAATCTCATCTTCTGTTTGAATAAAAGTGCCACCGACTTCGAACATTCTTTTCGATAAATGATGAGCAATTTCAGATGCAGGTGTAATAGGATAACCAGCAAAAAAATTGCACCCTGCCATTATAGCACCTTCAGCACAAGCAATATTGCCCTGTAAGAAGTCGGCATTGCGAATTTTCTTATTTTTTTCCATCTTTTTTCACCACCACTGCAAAATCGGGACAATATATCATACAATTCTCACATAAAATGCATTTTTTTTCATTTACAACTTCAGGATAATTGACACCTTTTTGATTCAATTCTTTGGAAAATTCCAATACACTTTTAGGACAAACAGCTATGCAAATACCACAGCCCTTACAAGTGTCTTTATCTATGTGAATCATTTATATTACCTCCAGCCTCCTGTTAATTTGCTATTACGGATATGCTCTATGATAGTAGTTCTTTTACTAATAAAGGGATTTCATTTAACATCATTGCTACTTTTACACCAGCGTTATTTAAAGTATCTATTTTGCTCTTTGCACTTCCTTTCCCTCCTTCGACAATAGCCCCTGCGTGTCCCATTCTTTGCCCAGAGGGAACTGAAGCGCCTGCAATATAAGCAATAACCGGTTTGTCCATTTTGTTTTTTATAAAGGCAGCTGCATCCTCTTCTTGACTTCCTCCTACCTCCCCTATTAGTACTACTACTTTAGTTTCATTATCAAGATTAAAAAGTTCTAAAATCTCCACTAAATTAGTACCTGCAACCATATCGGCACCCATTCCAATTACAGTGCTTTGTCCTATGCCAACTAAACAAAGATTTGCAGCAACCTCATAGGCCAATGTTCCGCTACGAGAAATAATACCGACATTGCCCGGACAAAACATATTTATAGGTAAAATTCCTATCTTGCATTCACCAGGAACAACAATACCCGGGGTCGTAGGCCCAATTAACAACGCATTGTGCTTTTTTGCATATGCTTTCATGACCATGGTATCGTGTACGGGCGTATGTTCGGTTATCAGTGCAATCTTATTTATCCCCGATTCAATGGCCTCAATAACAGAATCCTTTGCAACTCTAGCTGGGACAAATAACACAGAAAAATCTATCTCGTAATTATTTGTAGCTTCTAGCACTGTATCAAATACAGGAACCCCAAAAACTTTTTCTCCACCTTTACCCGGGGTAACTCCCGCAACAACCTTTGTGCCAGATTTTATCATATACTCTGTTTGAGTTTTACCAATGTTGCCTGTTATGCCTTGTACTAAAACTTTAGTGTCTTTATTTAAAAGTATGCTCATTATCCTTTGACCTCTAAATGTAATATTTCAGCTAAATAATTAATTGCACCGTGGGTATCAGATTTTTTATACGTATAAACTCCAGCTTTTTCTAATATTTCCCAAGTTTCTTCTTGTTTATTTCCTAACGCTTTTGCTACAATTGGTATTTCTAACTCTCTATCTTTTATAACTCTAGCAATACCTTTTGCTCCTTCATGGATTGGGTTTATCCCTCCATAAATATTAATAAAAATACCCTTTAAAACATTTCTTTCTAATACAATTTCCATGCAATCTTCCATTAATTCAGGGGTAATACTGCCACCGGTTTCTAAAAAATTAGCCGGTGAAAGACCAGGAAAGGATTTAATCGTGTCCATGGTTGCCATTGCTAAGCCAGCACCACTGCAAATAAGGCCAATATTCCCCTCTAGCTGGACGTAGGTAGCGCCCTTTTTTTCTAATCTTTGCAGACTGTAATCCATTTGATTAAATTTTTTTTCCTGAAATTCAGGATAACGGAAAAGGGCAGAATCGTCTATTTGGATGACTGCATCTAAGCACAAAACCTGTTTATTGTTAGTAATTACAAGAGGATTCACCTCAACAATGATACCATTATATTTATTAAATATTTGTAATAACTTACCAATAATTTGGCTTACTTTCAATAAAACATCTCCTTTTAAACCTAAATTTTTTACCAAATTGACGATTTGAAAAGGGTATATGTCAACTAAGGGATCGCAATATAACGTGAAAATTTTGTTAGGATTTTTCTCCGCAGTTTCTTCAATGTTAATTCCACCTTCGGAACTAACCATAATAACGGGGCGGCCTAATGTTCTATTTATCGTAATTCCACAATACAACTCTGTTAAAATTTCTAATTTTTTTTCAATTAACAATTCTTTGACATGATAACCTTTTATTTTTTTATTAAATATTTCACGGCATGCTTCAACTGCTTCTTCGAGATTTTCGACAACTCTTATACCTCCAGCCTTCCCCCTACCTCCTACCAAAACTTGTGCTTTTAGAATAGCTGGTATTCCTATCTTTTCAATTGCCGGTATAATTTCAGAATCAGAATTAATTACTATTCCTTCAGGAACCGGTATGCCAAATTCTTTAAAAATCTCCTTTGCTTCATATTCTTGAAAACGCATTTTACCTAACCTCCAAAATTACTAAAAAATCGTTAAGATGCGTATGTATAATACGACTGCGAAAACTATTCCATTTAATCCGTATTAAGTGAACATTAAAAAATCAAAATACTATTGGCTATTTTATCGTACTTTTTATCTTTTATCAACGCCTTATTTGGGTCCAATACATCTACAGCATTAGGATCTTTAATCACCCAACAACTGCCAATTTAATAAAAAATATTCACCCTCAGCAGTAAATTTAACTTGATAGGTCCCTTGAAAGCTAAATAGCGAAAACAAATAGCGGCGCAAAAGAACAAATGGCTCAATAGGCCTTCTGTCCGACCTTTTTATCAATCTCTGGCAGTTTTTGATAGAATCCGGCTGAAACTACTAGTTATCTGTATATGGCCGGAGAGACGCCTTTTGAGCACTTCCTCCCCAATCAAGTCAACAACACACCAATACCCTCCATCTCGAACTGTTTCTAAACTGGGAATAGTGTGTCGGGATAGAAAATCGAGCAGTAATTCCTACTGATAAGGCGGTTGGTAACTCAATGCTAAACTGGTGGCTTTATTGCCACCTTTCACGTATTTACTTTTTGATAGCAATATTGCCTATTCTATCAGTTTCTGTTTAAGAGAAGGGTTTCTATCGTTGAATAGCTTTTTGTGTGGCAAAGATTGATTAGTTGATGAGCCTAGTTTTGGTGAAGTGTGTATAATTCTATTTTTAGGTTTACCAATAGGGGTAGAAGCTATTTTCTACCCCTGTGACATAAAATTTTATACTATACCAGTTGATTTTAAGTTTCTATTTTTTCAGGATTGTGTTTCAATTCTCCTTCCGTAGCAGCTATGGTAATAGCAACGGCAGAGTCCCCTACAATATTGACGGTTGTTCTGGCCATATCGAGTATGCGGTCTATTCCCCAGATGAGTCCTACGCCCTCTAAGGGCAGCTTTAATTGAGTCAACACCAGGGTAAGCATAACGGCACCGGCACCTGGTACACCGGCAGTACCGATAGAGGCAAGTACCGCAGTTAGAACAATCATTAACTGTTGGGTAAAGGTTAGTGGTATATTATAGGCCTGAGCGATAAACAAGGCACATACTCCCTGATAGAGAGCCGTCCCATCCATATGCACCGTTGCCCCTAGTGATACCACAAAACTGGAAATATCTTTAGGCACCCCCATATCCTGGGTATTTTTCAAAGTGATAGGCAAGGTAGCATTGCTGCTGCAGGTGGTAAAAGCAACAACAGCTGCGGGTAATATTCCTCGGAAAAATTTGACAGGACTCATTCTTGCAAATATACTGAGCAAACCTGAGTATACTATTGCCATATGTAATATACAGCCGATATAAACTGCCACAATAACCTTGGCTAGGGGCCCCAGTACATTTGGACCATGTTCAGCAGCTACCGGCATCATGAGGGCAAATACTCCGATAGGTGCATAGCCAATTACAATACTTACAATTTGAAACATTACTTCCGACCAGCTTTCAAAAAAGTTGTGGAATGGCTTTGCCTTTTCACCTACAAGCGTGATACCTACACCTAAGAACAAGGCAAAAGCGATAATCTGAAGCATGTTTCCAGCGGCTAAAGCTCCAATTGAGTTGGTTGGTATCATATCAGTAATAATCTGAAGAATATGCGGTGGTGAGGCAGCTGCTGCTGCTTCGACGTCAAAAAGTGCTAATCCTACACCTGGCTTCATGACATTCGCTAAAAAAAGACCAACAAATATGGCAATAGCAGAGGTGATTAGAAAAAATAAAATAGTTTTTACTCCAATCCGCCCTAATTTCCGGACATCCCCCATACTGCTAGCTCCCACTACTAAGGTAGATAAAACCAGCGGCACAATAGACATCTGAATCATACGAATGAATAATGTTCCGAATGGCTTTATCCAGGTGTTGATAAAAGTGAGATGTGTCTTACCAACCAACAAACCTGCAATAATTCCTAGTACTAGACCGATAAGGATTTTTGTAGTAATTTTGCTTTTCACACATTTCCTCCTTTTTTAAGATATTTTAGGTATACATAATAGCCTGTATTCCTTTATTTATATATAATTATATAGAATTTTTTAATATAATGTCAACTTATCGGAACACTCATCAAAAGGTAATTTAGTTATTTTTAAGATAGGGTATAGATATTAGAGAATAATTTCTTTTATAAAAATATTCTTCTTTATTTAAAATATTTTAGAATTCGTATAAGGTTAGTGTTTAATACGGACGGACATTTTGAGCATGGCTGGCTGCACATGATGAATTCCGCCGGATAGAGATATTTTTTTAAAGAGAAATTCTTTTTGATGACTATCCCACCAGGAGCCGGCTAACACCGATACCTTTGTTTGGGCAAAAGCTCGTGGATACATGGGAGTTGACGATCCGACTAATACTATTTCCCGGACTTTTACTGAGATCTCTAAAAGATGATCAATGCTATGGTTGATAAAAGTACTTCCGGTGATAACAGCTAAGTCGCACTGAGGTAAAAGTTTATCTTGCTCTTCCATGGGTTTCATATAGGCGGGTCCTTTTTCATTACTAAGAGAGATCCCTTCGTCAAATACGTATAGCTGCTTTGCCTTCTCAGCAAATTTTGCCGCAACGGGTGGAATCCAGCCAATCATCCCTACCACATCTGTAGGCTTTACATCTAAACCAAAAAGAGCTTCGCTATTATCATCATTATGCAAAGCAAGCTGCCGGGTACCGGCAGTAAGAACAGCTACCCCTACTCCTCTTTGAGCATCATCAGTACCGGAACTTGCTAATTGTGCCACCTTATAAGCATTGGCACCGATTATATCCTGAGCAAAGCCGAAGACCGAACAGCCGGGCGGAAGGTAATTTCGTAACGTATAGGCCAAGCCGATATCATTATTATCTAATTCGATACCGATTAAAGATAATCCTAAAACAGCGTCTTTTATTTTTCTCTCCGCTAAATATGGTCGGGCTTCTTTTATGATGGAGTCAATTAGCATAAAATCACTTCCTTTGATTATTTTACTTTGTCTTTTTCATTCTTTCTTAAAATCACTCAATACGGGGTGCAATGCACACCTTTCTCGAGACCTGTTCGACTTCGCAAATTTTTAAGGTTACACCGTAAATTGATTTTAAGAGTTTATCATTAAGGATATCAGACCAGTTTCCAAAATGAAATTGCCGTTCTCGGTCAAATACGGCTACTTTGCCTTCCAACAAAAGAACCTGATCAGGATTATGGGTGGTCAGCACTATCCCATAACCTTCTTTCGCCATCTCTTTAATAATATTTAAAACCTTTAGTTGGTTACCAAAATCAAGGTGGGAGGTTGGTTCGTCCATCAGTACAAATTGCACCTTTTGAGCAAGAACACGGGCAATGGAAACCATTTGCAGTTCTCCGGCACTGATTCGAGTATAGGGTTTATCTTTAATATGTTCTATCCCAATTTTCTGTAAGGCCTGTAATGCTTGCTGATAGTGTTCTTCTTTTGGTTTTTCAAAGATACCCAGCCAGGGAGCGAGCCCGGTAACCACATATTCTAAAACACTGTAATCAAAAGAGGGAGCAATTGTTTGGGGCACATAACCTACATTGCGGGCGATAGTACGATGTTCTATTAAACTCATATCCTCGCCATTCAATAATATCTTTCCACTGGTGGGTGAGTTTAACTTTGCCAAACAGGTGAGTAAAGTAGTTTTTCCTATTCCATTAGGTCCTAAAATACAGATAATTTGACCTGAGTTGACCGTAAAACTAATACTCTTCAATATCTCCTCAGAACCATTATAAGAAAAACTAACCTGTTCAATCTTTAGCTGTAAGGATGTTTGTGTTTTTCTTAACATTGAAATCACCAATGTATAATTAGGCTCATATTCAACTAATAAATTATTCTACCAGAGTTTTTTGCTTATAGAGTAAATAGGCAAAAAGAGGTGCCCCCACAAAACCGGTTAAAATCGACAATGGGATTTCCGCTGTAGAGACAGTACGGGCTAAAGTATCAATAACCAACATAAATAGTGCTCCCATAACTACTGTAATGGGTACTACTTTGGTGTTATCAGTACCAATAGCTAAACGCCCTAAATGAGGTATAACCAGCCCTATCCATCCGATAGTACCACTAATAGAAACTGAACTGGCGGTCAATAGACTGGCGCAGACAATAATAATTCCCCGAATCTGAGTAATATTCATTCCTAATGACTTTGCCTCTAAATCACCAAATGACAGTATATTAATACGCCAGGAAAGTAATAGGAGTACGGTAGTACAGATAATGAAGACCGGGGTAATGGCTACAATCTCTTTGCCCAGAACTTTTGCCATACTGCCCATCTGCCAAAAAACAATAGAAGCCAGTTCGGTCTGCTCTTCTGCCACAAATTTCATAATTGATAACAATGAACAGAAAAAACCACTTACAATAATCCCGGAAAGTACTAGCATCATATTATTACGATTTTTGAATAGCTTGGGAATAAAAGCAGTTATAGAAACGGCAAGTAATCCACCTAAAAAAGCGGTGATTTGTCTTTGGGCAAGAGAGGCGCCTAACATGATGGCCAAGGCCGCACCTACTGAGGCACCCGAGGATACACCTAACAGGTCAGGTGATATCAGGGGGTTTTTAAAAACCCCCTGATATACTGCTCCTGACAGAGATAGCATAGCACCTACCAGCATAGATACAATTATTCTTGGCATCCGCACATAGAAGACTATATTGTCCATTATCGGATTAGAACCCTCTTTCCATCCTGCCCGGGAAAATAGTGTATTCAAAACATCAAGAGGGTCGTTGCTGTATCTTCCTATGCTCAGTGAAATAAAAAAGGTAATGATTAAAAGAACAATCAATATGGTAAATAGCCGTCTGAATTTAGTGTTATCCATACTGGTCCTTGTCTGGTAATAATTATCCTATTTTATTCCTAATTGTTCTCCGGTAAAAGTTTTACCATAAACCATATTGTAATAATTGTCCACATCAGCCATAATCTCATCCAGAGTATAAAGATCGGGGTGTAGATTATGGGTAGCCCAAGCAATGCCGAGCGCCAGTGCGGCGGTGGGCTGATCCCAGGGCTCTACCTGTGAAGGGAAGGCAAAGACTTTTTTATTCTTAACAGCATTGATATTGCTCCAGGCAGGGTCATTGAGCAAATCTTCGGCAGTATATCTGGCATAGGCCGGATACCAAATAACATCCGGATTCCAGGAAATAATCTGCTCAATATTAACCTCCACAAAATTCCCAGTTCCGCTTACTCCGGAAACAGCATTCAGGCCACCGGCTATTTCAATTAGATGTGTTTGAATCATGGCATCCGGTGCAACGGAAAGTGCTGAACTGCCGCCCAGAAAGAGAACGGTCTGTTTATCGGTAGCTTGAGAGGTAATTTTTCTGGCATTTTCAATGCGGTCATCCATAAAGCCAATAATCATCTCGGCCCTATCGGAAGCACCTAATGCTTTTCCTAATAATGTCAAGCTCTGTCTGATAGTATCGAAACTCTCTTCATTGGGTAGTGCTACTATTACATTGAGACCGACTTCTTCAAACTGAACCACCTGGTCTTTAAACCGCTCTGGAATTATGGCTAAATCTGCACCGGTCGCCAATACTGTTTCAAAATTAATATTACCGCCCTTGCCAATCTGAACAATTGCATCATAATCATCCATTACTGCTTCATAAAGCGGTCTGGACATCTCTTTATTACCGAAACCGACAATATATTTTTCCCCACCGCCTAAAACTACCGCTGCATTTAAAGTGGGGTTATGGGTCCCTACTACTTTAGTTGCCGGTTTATCCAGAACTATTTCTCGACCGATAACATCAACCAAGACAATTTTGTCTTCCGCACCGATAGAAGTTAGACTGACCGCCAGTAATGTTACCAACACAATGGTAAATAGATAGAAAAACTTGTCTTTCCGTAACACAACAAAAAATCCTCCTTATTTTGTTTTTAAAATAAAAAAGTAGCGTTCCCGCTACTTTGGTTTTTGTAATTACTTTATTTTTCATTACATTCTTTCCAAACACGGGTGGCGCATCAGTTTCCTGATGTGCCAACAGGATATTACACCATGGACAAGGTGGCCATATAAGCCAGAGACAGGTTTTACTCCTTTAGATGTAATACCTCGAATGTAAAAATTTTTAATTTTTCAAATAGAAATATAACATCTTTGTACTGGTCTGTCAATGTTAATAAGCTTGTCTGTGTCCAATTTTTGTAGGTACTTTTTCTCTCTTACTAAATTATAATGATTTCAAGAGGTAGTAATTAAAAGTTGGCCAATTTGTACTAAGGATTCCCCAATCCGATTGGATGAGAGTAAGTTATGGAATATCCTTTTTATCCTATATGAACGAACTTCCCTTTTAATCTTTGATAGATACATGCTCAATAATTAGTTTGGCCTCAGATAGCACTTTCTTACGTAGACTCATAGCTACGGGTGTGACCGAGTAGGGTACTGCTCTGATTTACCACCACCCGATAGAAGATAATAGATTTTTTTAATGTCGTTATTGCAAAAGCTAAGGTTATAGTAAAACTTTTTACTGGGATGCTAATTCAAATAGTTAAATAAGCGCTTTATTTTTGTGCTTCCCATTCCTGATAAAAACGATTTAGGTATTCCACGAGAAAATTATGTCTATCCCGGGCTAATTTCTTGCCACAAGAGGTCAGCATCATATCTTTCAGTTTGAGTAATTTTTCATAAAAATGATTTAGCGAGGGACCTTCGGTGGTTTTGTATTCTTCTTGTGAGATGTGAGGGTTGGGCGGAATGGCCGGGTCATAGACAGGTCGATGGTAATAACCACCATAGGTAAAAGCCCGGGCAATTCCGATAGCACCTATAGCATCAAGTTTATCGGCATCGCTCACCGATTTAAATTCAGGACTACCCTCTATTTCGGCAGACTTATCTGCCGGCGAGAGGGTCTTCATATAAGAAACGCTACTGGTAATGTCCAATATCTTTTCAATAAGAGAAGTACTAAGTGGTAATAAATGTAAATAGTGGGAAACAATCTCTCTGCCTTTCTGTTCATCACCGTCAGAAAACTTATAATCACCAATATCATGGAGTAGGGCAGCCATTTCCACTATGAACGGGTCTGCCACTTCTTCTTGGGCTATCTTCAGAGCTAATGTTCTTACCCTATGGGTATGCCACCAGTCATGTCCGGTAGCCTCTTGCCGGAAAAATCTTTGCGCAAATTCTTCTGTTTTTTTAATTATCTCATCATTTTTTACGTTCATTTCTTCCCGCAGCGGCAAGATACTTAACACTTAGAAGCCAGATACATTTAAATGTCCAAATACTACATTTGCTTCGATATCTAAGTAGGGTTCGGCAGATTCGAAATCTCCCGTTCTATAATCTGTGGAACCGAGAAAGTTTACCGCTCTGTCCGGTAATTCTAGATTACCAAAGGCAGAACTGGCATGAATTATAGTGGGTATATCCGGATTTAAGATTAGCTTACCCGAGGCAAAGATAATATTAAGTTTAATCTTTTGATGGTGTGTGACGGGCTTTAACTCATTGAGGTCCATGATACCTTCCGCAAAAATGATATTTTTTTCTTGGAAGGGTTCACTCAGGTCAATTTTCTTGCGGTCGAAAATCACTTCATGATGCCCCCCAAACTGTCCAAATAAAATAACAATCCCTAAAACAAGAAGGGCTGTACCGGGAAACAGGCGGAAGAGATTCACCCTTATACCGATAAAATTGGCCAACAAGATTACACAACCCACTATTAAAAGAATAATACCGCTTACCATGCTTCCAGATAATCTCATTTTCTCCTCCTATCTTAGCAACTTCGAAATATCTTCAATATTATAATACAATATTTTCTAAAAGAATAACAGGGTTGATGTGGGTTTTCTTTTTTACGCACTACTTCCGGCATCTTCAAGGAGGAACTAATCCCTAATAACAGACCATTCTTCTCCTTTCAGGATAAACTAAATAGGATGTGTTTTTTAATACGATTAAACTGAGCAGAAGTTACTATCTCTCTTGCTCGGGGTCTGGGCAAGGAAATAGCAACTTCCTCTCTTACTCGAGCAGGCCTTTCGGTGAGAACATAGATCCGGTCTGAAAGATAAATAGCTTCTTCAATATCGTGAGTTATAAATAAGACGGATGCCCTGACCTGGTCTGCTACCTCTAATAACCAGTATTGCATCTTGGAACGAGTTATGGCATCCAACCCTCCAAAAGGTTCATCCAGTAAAACAATATCTTTAGAAAACATATAAGTTCGCAAAAGCGCTGCCCGCTGCCTCATACCACCAGACAGCTGAGCAGGGTATTTATATTCAAACCCTTCTAAACCAAATAGTGCCAGGTAAGGAATTATCTTCTTTCTGGCCTCTTTAATTGAATCTCCCTTAATGATTAAGGGTAGGGCAGTATTGTCAATCACTCTTTTCCAGGGCAACAACAGGTCCTTCTGATACATATAGCTGACCTGCCCTATTTTTCCGGTACAATCCTCACCATCTATGGATACTTTTCCCTCATCAATAGGCACAATGCCGGCAATCATATTAAATATGGTACTCTTACCACAACCACTGGGCCCGATTAAAGTAACAAATTCATCCTCTTGCAAATAAAAAGAGACGTCTTCAATGATAGGCATCCCCTCATATTGTTGGGTAAAATTACTAACTCTTAATTTAATATTAATTCTCCTTTCCCAGTAAAAAAGAATTATCAATAGCCGTCTCAGCATCGAGTTTTCGGTCAATAAGACCTTTCTCATATAACCAACGGGCGTAGTTTTCCCAACGCTTTGCTTCCATCACACCCCAGTAGGGAGCATCAGACTGGTATTCTTCCGCTAGATACCTCTGGCTAGCCAGGGCTATCTCCGGGTCGATTTCCGGTACATGCTTTAACAGAATCTGAACTGCTGATTCCGGATGTGATACAGAAAATTGATATCCCTTTTCCGTGGCTTTAAGGAATTTTTTGATTAATTCCGGTTCCCCGGTTCTCAACTCTTCACTGACAATTATTACGGGGGTGTAATAATCTAATTCAGGGGCATAATCTTGTAAAAAGATGAAGTTGATGGGGAAATTAGTAACCTCAGAGGCCACCCCATCCCAACCGTAGTAAATCCAGGTATAATCCACATATTGCTGTACAGCGGCAAAGAAGTCTATAGCGCCAATTGTTACTATTTCCGTTTTAGTAAAATCTCCACTGTCATATTCCATCAGTGCCTTAATGGTTGCCTCCTCAATGGGTGAACCCCATCCGCCATATTGTTTACCTTCAAAATCGCGTGGCCGTTTAATCTCCTTTGCAATTGGTGAGGCAAAACCGGAGGTATTATGCTGTAGGATAGCTGCTACAGCTACCACGGGCAAGGGCTCATCTGAGGTAAGAGCAAAGGTGACCTGTTCTTGACTGCTGAAACCAAACTCTCCCTGTCCGGCTGCTATGAAGGGTGCGGCACCACCTTCTTCAGGCTGAATAATGCTCACCTCTAAACCCTCCTCTCGATAAAACCCTTTTTCCAGCGCAACATAGACACCGGTATGGTTGGTATTAGGAACCCATTCTAACAATATCTTAATTTCTCTCAGAGGCTCCTTTGGTAAGATACAAATAGAGCAACTGAATATTACGCCTATTAAGCAAAGTAAAAATAGAACAATATATTCCATTTTTTTTAATTTATTTTGTATCATCATTTCATGGCACCTTTTTAATTTTATTTGTTTATTGCCCTCCTCCAGGGCATGAGTAGAAATTGGATTAATTCTATTATTTTGAAAAGAACTAAACTTAAAAATACAATAATCAGGATGGTGGCAAAGACTTTATCCAGAGCAAAAGACTGTCTGACCCTGGTCATATAAACACCGAGACCGGCCTTACCACCCATCCACTCGCCTATTACCGCACCAATGATGCTATAAGTAGCGGCAATCTTGAGACCTGAAAAAAAATTAGGCAAGGCAGAAGGAAACTTGGCTAAGTAAAACATCTGCCAGCGATTGGCTTTCATTGATTTCATTAAATTTAAAAAATCGGGGTCCAGTGAATTTAATCCTTCCAGAAGGCTAACCACTAAAGGAAAGAAACAGACCAGGATTACCACCATGATTTTGGGAAGCAAACCGAAACCAAACCACATGGCAAAAAGTGGAGCAAGTACCATAGTAGGAATAGTCTGTGACACTATCAGCAAGGGTTGTACCGCCTTCTGAATAAGAGAAAAATTGTCCATCAACATGGCAAGTAACAAGGAAAATACAATTGCCACCATCAATCCGGTTAATGCTTCCTGTAAGGTAGTATAAAGATGCACTTTGATCTCCGGTAATATCTTCATACCTACCAGAATTACATCCACCGGTGAAGGTAAAATATAGCGGGCTATGATTCCTCTATCCACAATCAACTGCCAGAAAACCAAAATAGCAGCTAAAAAGATGAATGGGATAGTTTTATTTCCGATATTTCCCCACTTTTTCCTCAATGGTCACACCCGTCTTTTTATAATCAATCTTTACCAATGAAATTACCCGGCTTGCTCCTTGTTTGGTACATAACTCCAGAGATTTTTTTATTATATCCAGCAATTCATCTAATTCACCCTCCATAACTGTTTCCATAGCCCCTACTTCATACTTGATACCACATGAGGCGATGTATTCAATTACCTCGCTAACTACCGGATAAAGTCTTTCCTCAGCAACATAGGGTAATACTTGAAATCCAATCGTTATTTTAGCCATTATTACCTCCAAATTAAAATGCCATTACCTGAACAAAGGTAATGGCATCAGAAGTTAACGTATCTAATGGTTACTTCCCTCCGCTAGTATTACCTAGGTCAGGTTTAGGGGTCAAAGCAAAATGCTTTTTCTCAGCACATAGCTCCCCCAGTAACATGCGTCTGTTGCAAATCATTGCAAGAATATTATAGCACTTTTATTCTTTTTGTAAAGAATGGAGGTTTTATTGCCATATTGATTGATTGTTAATGATTTGAATGGCTTCATTCAAAGAATTTGCTTTCATGATACATAATACGACAGGTCCAAAAATTTCTGTAGTTTGAATCTTCATGCCTGGCGTCACGCCTGTAAAGACAGTCAGCCCGGTAAAGGTTCCTTTTTCACATCCCGATATTATCATATTTCTCCCATCTAACTCAAATTTGACAGTAAGCCATTCACTAGGGCAGTTCAATAAATTTCTTTAGGAATATCAACAAATAAACTTTTTATTAAATAAATGACTAGGGCTAAATTAAATGTAGTAAGAGCTAATATAACACCAGGGATAGCGCCTAAGAGATTTCAATTTTTAAACCAAATATATAGAGGTAACGGCTACCACTACCACCCAAACATTTTCTCCATTCATTTTCATTTAATTCAAGTTTATAAACATGCTGCTCGGCCAAATCTATTTCTAATATTCTGCTGCTTATCATAATTATCTCCAATGCGCAAAATCAAAAAGATTTTTCATATATTTTTATAATATCTTCCTTGGAGGGTTTTCGTGCTGTATTATAGGGACTACCGCTGGCCAGGGCATCAGTAGCCATTTTATCCAGTCGTTTCGTAAAGTTATTTTTATCTATACCCAAACCTGAGATACTAGGGATCTCAACGTCTTCACATAACTTTTTAATTAATATTAAACCTTCCTTGGCAAGGTCAAGATCTGATAGATTACTATCTTTAGCTCCCATTGCCTTTGCTATATTTGCAAACCTCTCTGGTAAGCCCATAATTGCATATTCCAAACAGGCAGGTAGAAGCACTGCATTTGATATACCATGTGATATATGAAACAATGCTCCTAGTGGGCGCGACATTCCATGAACAATAGTAACAGAAGAATTATTAAAAGCGATACCGGCTTCCATAGCCGCAAGCATCATCTCACTTCTAGCTTCTTCATCATCACCATTAGCCCATGCTCTCCTTAAATACTTTGAAATTCTCTTGATTGATGACAAGGCGAAATTATCAGCTAAAGGCTGGTGACGTCTTGATGTATAAGCTTCAATTGCATGTGTTAATGCATCAATTCCTGTGGCAGCAGTAATGCTTGGAGAGACTGTCATAGTGAGGGCAGGATCGTTAATGGCTATCTTTGGAATTAAATACTCACTTCCGATAAGCATTTTCACATCTTTTTTTGTATCAGTTATTATAGTAAACTGAGTAACTTCAGAACCAGTGCCAGAGGTAGTAGGAATTGCCACTATGGGTGGTCCATTTTGTTTCACTTTTCCTAACCCCATATAATCCTGAATCTCACCAGGATTGCTGACCATAAGACTGATAGCTTTGGCTGTATCTATAGGACTTCCACCACCCAGAGCAATTACAAAATCACAATGATTCTCTTTAAAAAGATTTGTTCCTTTTTCTACATAACGATCGGTAGGTTCAGTATTGACTTCGTTAAATAAAGATATTTCAAGCTTTTGTTTTTTCAAATAATTAACTACTCTGTCAGCATAACCTATATTGATCATTATTTTATCTGTAACTACTAATGGCCTATTACCTATCTTCGCTAATTTGTCACAAGCACCTTCTAATGTTCCTAAACCATAATATATTATTGGTGGAGTTAAGAATCTATAACTGTCCATAGAGGGTCCTCCTATCTTTATAATACTAAACATAATTAGAATAAGATGAGTAAATTTTAAGTTTGTTCTTGAATTATCAGGTAATCTACCTTTTCATAGGTATGCTTTGTTTATAAAACAATATTGTATTTGATTATTTTCAAAAGTTTATACACAATATTTAATCAATAAATACTTATATCGCTCTTCCTTCTCTTATTTTTCCATGATAAGAATTTGATATTCTATTTGTTACTATAATTTAATCTTTGTGGTTGATGACCTGGTGAAACTGATATTTTCTCAGCTGCTTCTTTCACTAAACTTGTAAATAATGGAATTTTCTTTTCAGTAGAACGTTCAGTGGGACCCGAAATAGTTAGCGAAGCGGCTACCTTATTAACACAATCAAAAAACGGGAGCACTTATTACCCTTTCTCCAACAGCAATTGCATAACCTTTTTCTTGAATTCCTTTAATTTTTTCTAACAATTTTCTGGATCAGTAATAGTAGTATTTTTGCATAAGGAATCAACTGTTTTCCCTTTAAAAATTTCTCAATCTTTTCATCTGGCAAATTAGCTAATATAACCTCGCCAGAACCGCCAGTATACAAAGACAGATTTTCGCCTAGTCTTATTATTCTTCTAATCTCCTCATGGGGCTTTTAACCCTTTCAATACTAATTCTCCACCTACCCAAAATAGTATTAAATAAATACATTCTTTTGTTTTTTAGCAAGATTCTCCATGTGAGAAGGACGTATTTTCCGAGTTCCATCTACTGTTGGACAATGTTTTCCTATCTAAATGAGGATACAGGAAGGCTATATTTTGATTATCCAGATTTTTAGCTACCCTTTCACTTGCTAAAGTTGCTAAAATGCGACAAATAGCACCTCTCATTCTACCATACAAATTAATCGTGTCAACTGATAGAAAAGCAGCTGACAATCAAACAGACAGCAAAATCTTTAGGACTTTCCGCCCGGCAGATCCTTCGCCTCAAGGCCTCAAGAAAGGTACACTGAAAGCCAGGTGCACCTCAAATAAGGTAAATAGCATGACAATCCTAAACCTATAAGGAGGTGCCGGATGCATTCCATCGGTATCGATACTTATAAGCGGTATTTATAGATAATGATTATGAAAGAAGACAGTAAAATCGTGAATCGATTTAAGGTCAATAATGACCGAGTATCCAAGAGCATCTCATAGAACTCAAGAAGAAAAAAGAGTCGCATATTGTGGCTTTCTATCCCGGATACCTGTTTTGTCAGGATACCTTCCATGGCGGTACTATTAAGGGCTTGGGCAGGATCTGCCAGGAGGCGGGATTGATGCTTACGGTAACTTTGGTTTTGCTAATGTCTATACCAATAAGAAAGCAGACAGTGCCAAAGATTTTTTCCAGACTAAGGTAATCCCGGGATATGGCATGTTTTAGATTCCGTTGGATTGCATCCTGATAGACAATGGCAAGAAGTGCACCACCTATTAGGAGAATAGCGAACATAATTACAAGACCTTTCCGGCTAAGTGTGGTATTAGACACACTAAGATTAAACCCCGATGTCCCAGGAGCAATGGGATGGTAGAACGATTCAACCGAACCTTGCTGGAGGAGTTCTACCAGATGGCCATGCTAAAGAAGATCTATACCTCCTTAGACCAGTTACAGGATAATCCGGATCAGTTCATCATCTACTATAATTTTAAAAGAACAAATTAGGTACCAGTTAAAGAGAAATATTCATTATCATAAATTCTTAGATGGGAAACGTAAATCGGCCTTACCGAAACCCAGGTAAATAGCATCCTTTATCCACAGGAAAGAACGGTAATGTGTAAACACATTACGAAATTAACACAAATTAAAAACAAAAAATAAGTAAATTTTAAAAATTTATTTTTTAGAAATACTGTACATTTCTTACTTTTAACTTCTATTCTAATAATATGATAATCTAAAATGAATAATCAGGTTAATTAAATGATTGCACACTGTAGACTTTTCTATACTATAGCATCTAGTGGCTTTCTTCTGTCAATTGATTTTAACTAGTTACATCCGTTCAGTTAAAGTTTAATTAATTTGAAAAAGCATCCAGGATATACTATGATTGAGAAACCAGAATGATTGGAAAAGTATTTATGAAAAGATTAATTCAAGGAATTGTGATTGTAGGTAATGGGGAAGACTGGCAGCAGGAGAAAATTGTTTACTTTTGTCAAAAGGCTGATTATATTATTGCTGCTGATAATGGATTGGCAATACTACATCGTTTTCAGCTGAAGCCTGATCTGATTATCGGAGATCTGGACAGTGTATCACCATTATTACTGAAACATTACCCTCATGTACCGGTAGAGAAATACCCCAGCCAAAAAGACTTTACCGATTCAGAGTTAAGCATCCACAAAGCAATCAGCATGCATCCCAAGGAAATTATCCTGCTGGCTATGACCGGAAATTATTTCGATCATAGCTATGCTTCCATCATCAACCTTTTTCGCAATTATCAGTCAGATACAAAGATAAAAATAATTACATCCAATTCAATGATATTTCCGGTAATGCAAAAAACCACCCTGCAAAACCTGAAGGGAAGAAGGTTTTCTCTGTTTCCTCTTTGTCCGGTCAGGAAATTCTCCCTGGTTGGTGCACGGTATCAATTTTCAAAAAATAATTTAGAGGTCACCGATTACAGCATGAGCAATGTAATCATCAGTGACAGACTGGAAATTAACTTTGAAGAGGGGATGTTGTTCTGTGTTCTTTTTGATCCGAATCTACAATAATATTGTTCGCTATTCTGCTTACTCAATATAGCCGGGTTGATGTCTGAAGCCAGTCCGGTCCGTATAATTCTTCTATCTTCTTTCTTAATTTCCCTGGAAAAGCGGTCTCCAACTTTTCCAGGTATGACAGGAAGTCTTCAACCATCAGCCTCATTGTTTCCGGTCGTTGTTAATCCAGGATGAATTGCGCAAACCATATAACCCAGTGTAAACTGATCTATATAGATTATTTTCTTGGAGAGATTTGGTAGAACATAACGAACATCCGGTTCATTTCGGTCAGCATCTGGATAGAGATATTGATTGTACTTGTTCAGATAATAGTCAGGTAAAACCCCCTGACGCCATATACCTTTTCTCCGCAACGTGGACAGGTAATAAACGGCGGGTTACTTATCTGGCTAGTAAAAATCTTTTAATCAGTCATTTATCTTCCCGGTGTATTATAAAAATTGCATCCAGGAATCAAATTACGTTGAAGATATTTTATTTTTATTCTTAACATCCTCTTTATTTTTCAACTGCCTTCTTCATTCGCTTGACACCTTCAATAATGTTCTCCCGTGAGGCGGCATAGGAGAGCCGGATATATTCCTGGTCCTCTTCCTGATTTCTACTGCCAAAGCAAGTTCGGGCTAATACGGCAACTCCCGCTTCATATAAGAGATACTGTTGGAATTCCTTAGAATCCTTTAGTTTAAGTCTTTTACATACCTCAGTGACATTGGGGAAAACATAGAAAGCACCGCCGGGTTTCCTGCAGGAAATTCCTTCAATACCATTTAAGGCATTTACTATAATATCGCGACGTGCTTTAAACTCTTCTATCATCTCCTGTGATTCTTCCTGGGGGCCTTCTAATCCCTCCAGCCCTGCCATCTGGGTAAAGGTAGCAGTACAGGAGACGGAATTAATAGCCAAGCGAGTAAAGTGTGATGCCAATTCAGTATTCATAACTCCAAACCCCAACCGCCAACCGGTCATGGCGTAGGTCTTAGAAAAACCATCCAGCAGTATAGTCCTCTCTTTCATACCGGGTAGAGAAGCGATGCTTTTGAACTCACCATCATAAACCATATTACAGTATATCTCATCAGAAAAGACCCAGATGTCATTTTCTATGGCTAAGGCGGCAATTTCTTTTAAATCACCTTCGGTTAAAACTCCACCGGTGGGATTTTGCGGAGAATTCAGGATGATCATTTTGGTGCGATTAGTTATTTTACCTTTTAGTTTATTTACATCAAATCTGAAATCTCTTTCTTCCAATAAGGGCAAGGGAATGGGTTTAGCTCCCACAAAATTTATCACCGACTCATATATAGGAAAGCCGGGGTTAGGATAGATAACCTCATCTCCTTCATTAATACAGGCCACGATACCATAAAAAATAATAGGTTTTGCACCGGGGACAACCACAACTTCTTCGGGATTTACCTCTATCCCTCTAGTGCGAGTGATATATCGCACTATACTCTCCCGAAAGGGCAGCAGACCATTTGATGGTCCATAGTGAGTGTAGCCTTCCTGTAACGCCTTAACGCCCGCTGCAATGATGTTGGAGGGAGTATCAAAATCCGGCTCACCTATAGCAAAGCTTATAACATCTTTACCTGATGCCTTCAGTTTATTTACCTCAGCGAGTACCTCAAAAGCAGTTTCAGTTCCTAATAGACTCATACGTTGGGCAATTTGCATAATTTAATACCTCTCTTTCGTAATATCCTTATTTCATTAGTTTATAAAATGTTACACAATAATAAAGTGATTATTTAGAAATCTGCTTAGATTTTTGAGTAGCATGGTCAATAGCCTTAATTAGGGCTACCCTAAACCCACCATCCTCTAATTCCATGAGACCGTCTATGGTTACTCCTGCCGGAGTAGTTACATCATCTTTCAATACAGCGGGATGCAGCCCGGTCTTCAGTACCATTTTAGCACCACCCAGCACAGATTGTGCAGCCAACTTACGGGCTAATTCTCTGGGCAATCCCATTCTTATACCGCCATCAGCTAATGATTCTATCATCATATAGCTATAGGCAGGGCCACTCCCCGAAAGAGCTGTTACCACATCCATTAATTCTTCTCGTTCAATAACTGCGACATCACCGACAGATTTAAATATTTGAAAAGCCAAATTAAGATGTTCTTTCCCAACAAATTGCCCGGGACACAATACAGTCATACCTTCATTTACCAAGGATGCAACATTAGGCATGGCTCTAATAATAGAAATATCTTTATCGAGTTGTTCCTCCATAAAATGGGTAGTTATAGCCGCAGCAATAGATATAACCAATTTTTCTTTGTCCAAAACTTCGTTAATCTCTTTTAATATCCGAGGAATTATCTGTGGTTTTACTGTTAATATAATAATATCACTTTCCCTAACAGCTGAAAGATTGTCTGTATTGACATTGATATGGTATTTCTCCCTTGTTTGTTCTGCAGTTTCTAGGCGAGAAGTAGTTCCATAAAGCTGATTGGTATTGACCACCTTATTTTTGAGCATACTGTCTATCAGGGTATTGCCCATTTTCCCAACCCCGATAATAGCTACTTTCTGCTTTAACTTCATGTTAACAACCACCCTTCTATTTTATTCCCTGTTACTTTTTATGGGTAATATTATCAGAATATTTTTGTAATATTAGAACAACTTCTCTCTACTGTCAATTAAAAACCTCATTTCCATTAAATCTTTTTGGCAGCAGCTTTATCAACTATATAGTCGGAACTCTAAACCCATGGTAAGTTATAGTCTCCGGAATCTCCATCCACATATAATATTTCTCCGGCAAAATAAAGATGGGGCATTATTTTTGATTCCATAATCTCCGGGTTAATCTCGTTAACTCGAAGGAGGGGTGTATATATTACATGATTATTTCGAAGATATAGCCGATTTTATCTATTCCTTTAATGGCAACTCCGGTTACTGTTTCCGCTTTTTTTAGCGCTCGAGCTCAGCTGTTAATAATTTTTGAACAGAAACGGCTTCCTGAGGATAGGGATATGCGCTGCCTTCCTGATTAATATAGAACCTCATTCTTATCTTTTCAAAAAACTATCTGTTTTCTTTAAAAACAAAAACTCCGCAACGCTGGTGCAATTAATTCAGGATGTTGACTATGGTAGTACACCCGATTGAGATTAGCATTGGATAGATTTACTTTACCGTTACCGATTACTGATAGAGGCCTGATGGAATTCACTGCTTTTCTCTTTTTCTCATTTCTTCTTCAATTATTTCATCCAAAATTTCAGCCCCTTTTAGAATAACCTCATAGCACTTCTTCTCTTCGGTGCGATATTTCTCTTTTAATGGTGTACAGATATAGCTACCCATTTTTTCAGTATAGGCTTGAAATAATTTTTTGCTTATCTCTTTAATTTCTGGGCTTTGATGGGCATGTTCTTTCACGAATAGATAGCCCAGAACCATGAGTGATGCAGTAAGCACACCACAAACACTTTCCATACCCATTCCTCCGCCAAAAGCGGCAGAGAGCCTTAAGCAATCTTTGGATAGTCCAAGATGGCAAACCTGATTAACCCCATAAAGGACGGCCTCTGCACAGTTTAAATCATTTTTTTGGTAAAAATCCTGTTCAATCAATTCTTTTAACTTCATATCCGCTACTATTCCTTCTCTATCTCTATTTTCTTTTAATTTTTATCCAGTACTGTATTTCTAACTGTATTTGAATTGTAGCACAAATAAGTATTCACTATTCAAACTCTTTTAGCATCTTATAAAAACTTTTCTTCTTTGCCTTTTAGGATATAGTAGCAATGTTCATCTGTCGGGAACGCACCGGTTTTGCATCTTGTACATATTCTTTAAAGGCATTGGTCTCTATCTCTGCTACATTGACTTGGCTATACACTCCTTTCTTTTCCAACAATATAGGGTGATTTAGGTCCAGATTTTATCTTAAGAAAGACAAATTTTTACAATATATTTTTATAAACCTCTTTCTAAAAAACATCTGGAAATATGCTCTGGAAATGGCAATAATACTGTTTAAAGTTAATGATGGCATCAACACTATATATTTTTCTATGTTCACAAAATCTACTGCATTTCTGTGTATACCAACTAAGCTCAATGCCAACTCTACCGGGAAGGAGGAATTCTTCTCCCATAAGTATATCTATGTACTCTAGACAATTATTATTACTGTCCCGTCAATGAGAGGTTATCCTATTACTGTATTAAAAAGAATATGAAAAAATAGTTGGATATAAGTACCGTAATCATCTGCCCTGTACCAGTTGCCCGGCTAAGACAAGATGTTGAATCGAGTAGAAGGTAGATAATTAATTTATCTACAGTACCCTCTCACCACAGTACGCACCGTTCGGTATTCGGCGGTTCACAAAGACTACAAATTTCACAATAACGATTCATCAGGCTCATCAGCCCAAGATTAATCCGATAGGCCTTGGGTAAGGCACTGTTTAGAAAATCTCCGGCAATATACCGGTATGTTTTGTGGGTATAGGCTAAACTTAGCGCTTTATAATCTATCCTAATTGAATCAAATTAGGATATCCGTTACAAATCTTCTTCCACTGTTTCTAGAAGCACATCTGTAATCTTCTTCTCACACAGCCCTCTATTCTTGTTAGTACAAGGGGGTATCAAATAGGGAGAAGTATTGTATCCAACCTCATAAATAGAGATTTAATCTTGAGATTCGTTAATTATGCTTTGTCTATTGCTCCTTGAGGTTATTTCGCGAATTTTAATCTTAAATCTTTAAATAGTTTGATGAGCTATGCTAATACGGATACGTTCATGGTAATGGTACGAGTTAAGACCAAGGAATTTTCTTTGATCCGATACATCAACAGCATTCTTTGTTACATTTATCTTTAGTTTAATTTTATCTTTAAGAAAGTAATAATACTTTCCATGACTCTCTAGCCTGACCTTTTACTTTTCAGATAGATGCTGCAATCATCGGGATATCATACAAATCTATGTCCCCTTCTTCCCGGTTCTCCGTCCAGTTCATACAGTAAGATATTGGCAAAGAGAGGTTTCAGGGTATGGGACAATTTCTTCCATTTTTTGGCCATACCCTATCTTACCATAGGGAATGTCATACCGGTATAACCTTTAAGCTATCACCGCCTTCTAAGAAGGTAGGTTTCTGTTAGCTGCCATCTGAGGTACATTCTCACTATAAAATGTGTGTGGGTTTAAAGTTCTAAATACAAATACTCCCACAAACATATTTCTAGTACATTACATGTCAATAATAATGGAGGTTGGGGGCAGCTTTTACAGGAATACCATTTCTCAAAAGTTCTTGAGCAGTTCGCTGAACTGCATCATGTTTATCCAAGTAGTTACGTTCCAAGTATGGCATTAATTTTTTTTCTATAACTTCGTTCTTGGAAATGAAATAGTCCAGAAGATCAGACGGATGTTCTCTGCTTCTCTCAACCTCAGGAATCCCGCCTTCGTGCTTAGCGGAAATATTTTTTACTGTTTTGGCTATTTCAATTAACTCTGTTAATCTATCATAAGGTTGCTTTACTATACCTTTGGAGGTTTCAACTATATGGTGTTCTATTCTAACCAGGTCTTCTAATCCCAAAAGTTTTCTCATATCACCGGTAAAAGAAATTGTTTGATTATTAACCGAGTTCGAGAGATTAAATCCTGCTAAAGGAGTTGATCCATCTTCTCTGGAAAACAATCTTGCCGTCAAAAAAGTCCACAAAACATTCAAGGGATTATCATTACCCATAAAAACTGAAATCTTAAATGCAATATCAATGCCAAGCTTATAGAGGAAATACCCTGCTAATATTGTTCCTCCGTTTATATTCAGTACTTCTTTAATACCATAATTGGTATAATAATAGAGATACTCATCAATCCATTTATAAACATAGTCGTTTGG
The DNA here is from genome assembly GCA_012520575.1 of Candidatus Stramentimicrobium fermentans. Classification (GTDB taxonomy): domain Bacteria; phylum Atribacterota; class Phoenicimicrobiia; order Phoenicimicrobiales; family Stramentimicrobiaceae; genus Stramentimicrobium; species Stramentimicrobium fermentans. The sequence continues at coordinate 1,679 of JAAYOB010000031.1, read as the reverse complement.
CTGCCCAATTCCTCCAAAATACCCGGTAATTGTCTCTGGACCACCTAAATGTATATTGGAACCGTCTGTTCCTTTGGTATCTAAACTTTCCACCCAGGAGGAGCCTAATATTTTCATTGCTGAAATTGTAGCCAACAAATCTCCATCATCTTCTTGTTCCTTCATGTATCTAACTCTGATAAATCTACTCGGTAAAAGCTCTCCCCTTTCAATTGCCTGTTTTGCCTGGGAAATTAACCAAGGAAAATAATGTAGTGATGATATCTCCAGTGTAACTTCATAACTCTCGTCCAGCATATCTTTAGGGGTATTAATTCTACTTTTATATTTCTCCATATTTATAAATTTTTTACTCTCTCTTTGCTCTATTAGCCAATTTAGTTGATCAAAATATTCTGGCTTTTTATTGTGTAATTTTTCAATAAGTACTTCTACTGTTCCATTTTGCTGGCTAAGACTGTTAATCTTTTGAGGACCTCCATATTTATCAACTATTTTAATTATTTCATCTATTACCGGATTATTCTTCTCCGTAAAAAATTCATTAATTTCATCTATTACCTTGAAATTGATTGTAAATTTATCCTTCATAATAATTCCTTCCCCTCATATTTATAAAAAATTATTTTTATATTTGTAGTTACTAGTGCTTCAATTAAAAAAAGTTTTACATAAATTCCTTCAGCATCTCATAAAACTCTTCTTCTTTACCTTTTAGGATATGGTAGCAGTGTTCATCTGCTGGAAAGGCTCCCGTTTTTACATCTTTTATATATTCCTTAAAGGCATTAGTTTCTATCTCTGCTACATTGGCATATTTCTTAACGAATTTGGGGGTGAAGGCCTGAAATAGGCCCAGCATATCGCCACAGATTAAGAGTTGTCCATCACAGGGACCTCCTGCTCCTATACCATAAACAGGAATTGTGAGCTTTTTAGCTATAAAGGTGGTTAATTCCGGCGGGATAGCCTCTAAGAGTAGAGCATAGGCACCGGCCTCCTGTATTGCTAAGGCATCTTTAATCAACTCACGGGCACTGGCTGCATCTCGGCCCTGGGCTTTAAAGCCGCCTAACTGACCTGAACTTTGCGGAGTTAGACCGATATGTCCCATGACTAAGATACCGGCATCGGCAATAGCTTTAATCTGGGGACAAACCCTCAAGCCCCCTTCTAACTTTACGGCATCCATATCGGCTTCTTTTAAGAAACGGCCTGCATTCCGGACTGCTTCTTCGTAGGAAATCTGATAGGATAAGAAAGGTAAATCACCGATGCAGAAAGTGTTGGGGGCACCTCTTCTTACTGCCTGACAATGTGAAATACAATCATCCATAGTTACCGGTATAGTTCCTTGATAACCTAATACTACCATGCCTAATGAATCACCAACTAGTATCATATCTATGCCGGCCTTTTCAGCAAAAGAGGCCGTAGGAAAATCATAGGCAGTGATCCAAGTTGCTTGGTCTCCTTTCTTCTTCATCTCTAAGAAATCTAAACGAGTTTTCTTTTGAACCATTTTTGGCACCTTCCCTTATCTTTTATTTATTATTATTTTTGGTAATCCTATACTTAAGTTGCACTTAGAACCTTGAAAAACTGTTGATAAATCAGTATAAAAGAGTATGAAAACATGTCCTCGCTGCGGCAGTAAAAAATTCTGGTCTCTTTCTACC
>JAAYOB010000030.1 GCA_012520575.1 Candidatus Stramentimicrobium fermentans | reverse complement strand
GTTATGTGCACTGTTCCCCGTATTTGGCAGAGTTTGTACAAGGGAATTATGCAAAAGATAAAAAGTGGCGGCAAATTACACCGGCTGCTCTTTTTCAAAGGGTGCGATGTTGCCAGAAGATATAAGCGGGCTAAAAGAATAGCAGAAAATACCATGCCTCTCTTTGACCGCGACCAATTTTCTTCTCAGGAGATAGAAGATGCTCGGCGTACCGTAAGAAGACTATCCTTTGCCTATCATATATTCGATAAACTGGTCTTCCAAAAGATTCGTGCTACATTGGGCGGTAAAATTAAATTTGCCATTAGCGGTGGCGGTGCTTTGCCGGAAGATATTGATATTTTTTTAGATTCAGTAGGAGTCTTGGTATTAGAAGGATATGGATTAACGGAAACCTCTCCGGTAATTGCCGGGAGAAGGCAACACAATCCTATAATTTACACTGTTGGTGAGCCAGTCCCTCAAACCTGGGTTAAGGTTGTAGATAAAGAGAATACGGAATTAGAAGTCCCTCACGGCCAGCCTGGTATTATCCTGGCTAAGGGTGACTTGATTATGAAAGGCTATTTTAAGAATGAAAAGAAGACTGCTGAGGTATTACAAGATGGCTGGTTCAATACCGGAGACCTAGGTAAAAAAACCTATAACGGCAGATATCTAAAAATTATCGGGAGAATCAAAGATACCATAGTACTGAGAGGTGGAGAAAACGTGGAACCACAGTCCTTAGAGGATAAGTTAGGGGAGAGTCCTTATATAAATACGGTTATAGTAGTGGGACAGGATAAACCTCGTTTAGGAGCCTTGATTGTCCCCGACTTTGAAGCTCTCACTGAATTTGCCCGTGCTAAAAATATCGCTTATCGAGATAAATATGACTTGATTAAAAAGAAAGAAGTTCTATCTCTCTTTCAACAGGAGCAAAAAAGGCTGCTGTCCAAAGATAATGGTTTCCAGCCTTTTGAAACGATAATGGGCATAGATCTATTAGCTGACGATTTTTCTCAGGAAAGGGACGAGGTGACTGAAAGTCTGAAATTAAAAAGATTTATTATCCATGAAAAATACGCTAAAGAGATCGACCGGATATGCGAAAAATAGTTTTCATTGTTTCTTAGCTTTCTTAATCCGGGATAACAAATTGTTGATAGGGATAGATTAAATCAGGATTTTGAATCTGATCCTGGTTAGCTTTAAATATCTTGGTCCAGGCTATCCCATCCCGGTATTTTCCTCTCGCAATATTCCAAAGATTGTCTCCACTCTTTACTTCATAGTAACCGGTTTCTTTTTCTGCCAATTGCTCTTTCCGGAGAGCATCTTCTATTTCTTTAGCATTGGCAAGTTCTTGTTTCAATTCTTCAACATACTGCCGATAAGCATTTAATTGTTCAACTATCTCCTGATACTCTTTTTGAAATTGAACTAAGGTAGAATCCTTTTTCGAAATTTCTTCTTTTAGTTCTTGAGTGGTAGACAGTAATTCGCTTATTTGCTGTACATATTTTTCATCGTCCTGTTTTAAGGCTAATTGCCCCTGTAAGTGCTCAATAGTCTCTTGAAACCTGGTTAAATCTTGCTCCAGTTCTTTTCGTTGTGATTGTTCTGAAGCTAAATATCCTTCTATATCTAATATTTTCTCATTTATTAATTTGCTCTCCAACTCATATTTTTGGATTTCATTGTGTAAAGAGGAGATTATTCTCTTGCTTTCTTCTGCTTTTTCCTGCCATTGGCCTTCTCTCTCCGAAAGCAATGTTTCCAATTTTGCTTTTTCTTCTCCGAAAAGGACTATATCCACGGTATCAGATTTTCGCATTTGCACCAATTCATCTACCTTCAACTGTAATCCCCGTAATTCCCCTTCAATATTGCTAACAATCCCCTCATGTTGAGGGTGTTCCTGTTTTCTTATTACTTCTCGCATCTTTTCAGCTAACTCTGAAATAGAGGTCTCCTGCTCTTTGAGTAGGCGCTCTGATTCACCTAATAATTCTTCTCTTTTTAGTAAATCACTTTTCATTTGATTTAAACGGCTATAATTAATAAAAGCAAAACCAGCAATAATAATTATCAATAAAACAAAAACAATAGTTATACTTCTTGACATTACTTACCCTCCTGCTGTTCTAATTATCATCTTCTATTTAAATTTTATTATATATTAAAAAAGTAAAAGATTCATCTTTTCGGAAAAACTTCTTTTGATTCCTAAATCCATTCTGTTGTTAATCTATATTGTTCTTTTCTCATAATATCGTTCCTTAACAAATAGAAAATATGCTGTTATAATAAAAGGAGTAGAGCTGCTATGCAAAATAATACAAATGATTACATGTTAAAAAGGGCTTACAATAATACGTTATATTAGGAGTAGTCATGGATATCAGAAAAACTAACTCTCTGGCAGTACCCCATGAACAGTTAAGATGGTATTGTAATTTAGAAAAGGCTGATTTTTCATCCACTGATGATTTAGAGGTATGTGATGAAATTTTAGGACAGGAAAGGGCTTTAAAGGCCCTGGAATTAGGTCTGAACATGGAATATTTGGGTTATAATATTTTCATTACCGGAAAATCAGGGACAGGGCGTCACACTACTATCAGAATGTTATTACAAGATAGAAAAAGGACAAATATTATCTTTGATGATAAATGTTATGTACACAATTTTAAATACCCTGATATGCCTAGGGCTATTAGTCTACCTGCCGGACAGGGCAATCAATTTAAAAAAGATATGGAGAATCTGGTTAATACCTTAAAAGAACACATTCCTGCCATCTTAGAAAGCGACAGACACCAGGGGAGCAAGGATACCCTGACGGAAAGCTATAAAAAGAGGCAGCAGACGCTGATTAAGGACCTTGAAGATAAGGTAAAGGCAGAAAATTTTACTATTGTCCAGATTCAAATAGGTCCCTATACCAGACCAGATATCCTCCCCGTTATAGATGAGAAGCCCACAAATTTAGAAAATTTAGAGACATTGATAGCAGAGGGAAAAATGACTAAGGAAGAATCTGAAATAATTAAAAAGAAGCATCAGGAATTTTCTAAGGAGATAATTCAGATTTCAAAAAAGATTAGCGTACTGCAAAAAGATTTAAGTAGTAAGCTATCTGAATTAGAGGTAAAAATGATTACTCCCTTAGTAGAAGAAGAAGCTGGTGAAATAAAGAAAAAGTATAATAACAAAGCTATCGATTTTTACCTAAATGAGGTGCAAAAGAGTGTACTTGAAAATATAGATCGTTTTCAGGAAAAAAAAGAACAAACCTCAGCTATTCCCGGTTTAAGATTACCTCAGATAAAGGATACTTTCCCGGATTATTCGGTAAACGTAATTGTGGACAATTCGGATACCAAGACCTCTCCGGTTATAATGGAAACCAATCCTTCTTACAAAAACCTTTTCGGCATGATTGAAAGAAGAATAACCCAAGCCGGACATATAGTTACCGATTTTACTAAAATAAAAGCGGGTTCCTTTCTAAAAGCCAATGGCGGATTTCTGGTAGTTAATGCTCTGGATGTCTTGCTTGAGCCGGGTGTCTGGCCTGCTATAAAAAGGACTCTATTGAATCAGAAGATAGAGCCGGAAGCTTATGACCCTTTTCCTATGTTCAGCACCTCTGCTCTTAAGCCGGAACCGATTGAATGTAATGTAAAGGTAGTTATGATTGGAGACCCTTTTCTCTATCAGCTTCTTTTTCTCCGAGACCAGGATTTTGAAAAAATTTTTAAAATAAAAGCGGATTTTGATACAGTTACTAAAAATGACGATGCGAGTGTCTATCAATACGCCTGTTTTATTAAACGTTTATGCGAGAGGGAAAAACTTCTTCCTTTTGACCGGAGTGGAATTGAAGGGGTGATAGAATACGCGGTCAGATTAACAGAAAGAAAAAATAAACTGTCCACCCATTTCAATAAATTGGTAGACTTGTTAAGGGAAGCTGATTATTGGGCTAAACAAGACCAGCAACAAGTTATCCAAAAGAAACATATTACTATCGCTATTAGAGAAAAGATAGATAGATTAAGCCTTATCGAGAATAAAATCCAAGAAATGATTGAAGAAGGAACCCTAATGATAGATACTGAAGGCTCAGTGGTAGGGCAGGTGAATGGCCTTTCCATATATGATTTAGGAGAGTACTCTTTTGGTAAGCCCACCAGAATTACTGCTAAGACCTCTATGGGCAAGGCAGGGATTATAAACATTGAGAGAGAAGCAGGCCTGAGTGGTAAGACGCATAATAAAGGAGTCCTGATCTTGAGCGGCTACCTTCGTTCCAAATATGCCCAGGATAAACCTCTGACTATTAGCGCCAGTATATGTTTTGAACAATCCTATTCAGGAGTAGAAGGAGACAGTGCTTCTTCCACTGAAGTTTATGCCATTATCTCCAGTATTGCCGATATTCCTATAAGACAGGATATCGCAGTAACCGGCTCTGTAAATCAGAAAGGAGAGATTCAGCCCATCGGTGGAGTGAATCAAAAGATTGAAGGGTTCTTCGATGTATGTAGAGCAAAAGGATTAACCGGGTCTCAAGGAGTGTTAATCCCACATTTAAATATACACGACCTTATGTTAAGAGAAGATGTAGTAGAGGCAATTAAAAACGGCAAGTTTCATCTTTATGCGGTTAAGACTATTGACCAGGGAATAGAAATATTAACCGGCAGAAAGGCTGGCGAGAGACAAAAGGATGGCAAATTTAAGAAAAACACAGTAAATTACTCGGTTGACCAAAAGCTTTTAGAATTTACTCTAAAATTAAAAAAATTTAGTGAAGAAAAAGAGTAAAAGTAATATAATAGAAATCAAGATTAAGAATACCTTTAAATAAAACTAATTTAAGGAATATATTAAAACGAAACAATTTAAAAAATTTTCAAAGTATCTTTTTAAAAATTTAGGAGGAATTTTTAATGAAAAGAACTTCCAATATGAGCCTAAGAATTGCCGGTTTACTCCTCTTATTTCTTACCTTGTTTTATCTTTCTGCTGGTGCCGCTGATGCTAGATTAGAAGCACTCCTCCAGTCGATTATAGAAGAAAAAACAATTGTGCCGGATGTCTATCAGGTGATTAATTTGGGAAACTTTTTTTTAGGACAAAAATTATACAAGCCGGCTCAAGATGAATTTACTACAGCCCTGCAACTGGACCCCGCCAATAAGATTGCCTTAATTAACTTAAGTTATACTTTTTTTGAAATGGGTGATTACGAACAGACTTTAGAACAACTGTCCCGGCTAACAGATGACAGCATTGCCTATGCTTATTATCTTAAAGGAATGATTTACAAAGAACAGCGTGAACTGAAAAAAGCTATAGAGCAATATGAAAAGGTGATAGAGTTTATTCCTAATCATCCCCAATTAAATGCAGAATTGGGTCAACTCTACCTCGATAATCACCAATTGGTAAAAGCAAATGAGAGATTTACCGCCATGGGCTATTTAAAACATCAACCACCGATTCTGGAAAAACTATCAGCCTACCAACCTGATGCATACTGTTACCTCAATTTAGGAAACTATTATCGCAGCATTGGGGAGCTGGATCTGGCCAAGGAGGCTTATCAGACAGCAACCCAATTTGAAGGTGATGATAGGTCTGCTGCTTTAGCTTATTTCTTTCAAGGCGAAATCAATCTTAAGGACCATAATTATAATCGGGCTATATTGGAAAAAGAATTGTCCCAAAAGATATATCCCCTGGGAAGTCATCAATTTACCTTTAACAACTTTGCTGAAGCTTTGATTGAAATTGGAGACCAATACTACCACAATGGGAACCTTCCCGAAGCCCTGACCAATTATCAATTAGCTGCCAATCTGGCTAATGCTCCAGGAGTCCTGGCCCTGGCTCATTACAAAAAAGGTTTAACTTATTATCGCAGCCAGGATTATGAAAATGCTTTAAGAGAAGCCGAGACTGCTTTATCTGTGAATCCTGAATCTTTATCTGACCAGCAAAGATTAATAAGCCTGTTAATTGCTAATAGCTGGTCCGGATTAACTAAAGAATAGATAGATATTTTTATTAATCCATGGTAATTTGCATAGCAATTTATATCAGGAAATAACAATATTTAATTAGGATTTTTTTGAAAGGAGGCTAAAAGTGAGCATTGCCCGGTTTTTTAAAGGATTGGTTATAATCTTAGTTGGTATTATCCTATTACTAAATAACTTGAGCATACTGGAATGGTCTGTCTGGTTTAACCTTTTAAAACTATGGCCATTACTGTTAATCAGCCTGGGTATTAGTTTTATTTTTAGGACAAGGCTTTCCTGGTTAGGTCCCCTGCTCTTATTACTGGGAGTCATTTTGGGGATTGGTGCCAGTTATATGGGATTAGATGTACCATTAGGAGATAAAGTTCCTACTGAGGTAGAAATCATTCAAAAAGAGATGGAGCTTGTCCCATCTGTGGTTCAGAAAATGGAAAAAGAATTTTCAGAGCAAGATGAGGATACTGAAAGTATAGAGATACAGGAATTAACTGAAGAGGGAATGATTGGAGAGGTCAGCAAAGATATCGAAATGGTTCCCTTAATACAAAAAGCAGATATCGCCCTAAACTATGAGGTCGGTTCTTTTGCTCTCAAATATACCACTCCTCTGCTCTATGAATGCCAGGTTAGTTATCGGTATCCTGAATTTAAACCGGTAGAAAGCTTCACCATGCTGGATAATGAAGCACAGGTACAAATTTATCACCAACCGATTTCCGACAAAATGACAATAGACCCACCAAAAAATCAAATTGACTTAAAACTAAACCCTGATATTGTCTATAATATTTTCTTAGAAACCGGGGCAACTGCGATAGACTACGATTTATCAAAATTTAAAGTAGAGAGTTTCACCATTAAAAGCGGCGCCTCCAATATCAACCTCATTATTCCCCGTTACAATGGAAGCATAAAGATTGACTCGGGAGTTGCGAAGATCGATATTGCCATTCCTGAAGATGTAGGGGCAAAGGTTCATCTGGATACCGGATTAAGTAAAAAGGATTTTGATGAAAACTTTGTAAAGCAGAAAGACTATACCTATATCTCTCAAAACTATAACAGTGCACTATATCAGGTTGATATAGATATCGATTCTGGGGTTTCAAAGATTAATATCCATTACCTGTAAAATCAACATAGTATAGAGCACATAATATTGTTTTAAACAGATTGAACTGGTTACTTCTCAAAAATTATTTTCGTTGTTATAAAAAACAGTAAAAAGCCTTTTATTTACTATAACAAATAAACTTTTTACTGTTCTTTATCCGATATTTGTTATTTTGTTTGAAATATTATTTCTTTTTTCTTTTCATCAAAATCAACCTGAACCTGCTCTTTTTCCTTAATCTTTCCTTCCAATATTTGCAAAGCCAACGGGTCTTGCAGGTATCTCTGTATAGCCCTCTTTAAAGGGCGGGCTCCGAATTGGGGGTCAAAGCCACGTTCTGCCAGTACCTCCTCCACTCTCGCGCTGACCTGCAGTCCAATCTCTCTTTCCTGTAAACGTTTTCTTAAGATATCCAGCTGAATATCGACAATCTGGATAATATACTCTTTGTCCAGTTTATTGAAAGTTATAATTTCGTCAACTCGGTTCAAAAATTCCGGCTTAAAATGTTCCCTTAATATTAGACCAATCTGTTTAGTTATTTCTTCTTTATTTTCAGAATTGATCTGGTAGATATACTGACTGCCGATATTGGAGGTCATAATTAAGATAGTATTTTTAAAATTAATCACCCTACCCTGTCCATCGGTTAATCGGCCATCATCCATTATCTGTAATAAGATATTAAAAACGTCCTGGTGGGCCTTTTCAATCTCGTCAAAAAGAATCACCGAATAGGGTCGGCGCCTGACAATTTCTGTTAATTGACCGCCTTCCTCATAACCGACATAACCGGGGGGCGCACCAATAAGTCTCGCTACACTGTGCCTTTCCATATATTCAGACATATCTATCCTGACCAAGGCATTCTCATCATTGAATAAGAATACTGCCAAACTTCGCGCTAATTCTGTCTTGCCCACTCCGGTTGGCCCCATAAATATGAAGGAACCGATGGGCCTATTGGGATCTGAAATACCCACTCTGGAACGCCGTATAGCGTTGGAAACAAGACTCACCGCCTCATCCTGCCCTACTACCCTTTGCTTTAATTCCTGTTCCATGTGAATTAACTTTTCGGTTTCCCCTTCCATTAAACGTCCCACCGGGATATTAGTCCATTTAGCTACAATCTGAGCAATATCTTCTTCGGTTATCTCCTCTTTCAGCATACGGGAACTTTTCTGCAAAGAGGCAATTTTTTTATTGCTCTCTTCCAGTTGTTTTTCTAATTCCGGCATCTTGCCATATCTTATCTCTGCCAATCGATTGAGATTGCCATTTCTTTCCGCCTGTTCTGCCTCAGTTTTAACCTGTTCTATTTCGCTCTTAATATCATTAATTTTCCGGATAATCTCTTTCTCATGACTCCATCGGGACATCAAGTTACTTTTCTGTTCTTCCAGATTACTCAAATTTTTATTTATTTTTTTAATCTTCTCTTGTGCCACGTCTGTGTTATCTTTTTTTAAAGCCTGTCTTTCAATCTGAAGCTGCATTATCTTTCTCTGAATAGTATCTATTTCAATAGGCATACTATCAATTTCCAGACGCAGACCGGAGGCTGCCTCATCAATTAAATCTATCGCCTTATCCGGTAAATAACGGTCGGTAATATAGCGATTTGAGAGTGTAGCAGCAGCAATGAGGGCCGAATCCATAATCTTGACCCCATGGTGTACTTCATACCGTTCTTTTAAGCCCCTTAAAATAGCAATGGTGTCCTCAACGGTAGGCTCTTTTACCAGCACCATCTGAAATCTTCTCTCTAAGGCGGCGTCCTTTTCGATATACTTTCTATACTCTTTTAAAGTAGTTGCTCCAACGGTGTGTAATTCTCCTCTGGCTAAGGCCGGTTTCAACATATTCGAGGCATCTATTGCACCTTCTGCAGCACCAGCGCCTACCAGCACATGCATCTCATCAATAAAGAGAATTATAGAGCCCTCTGCCTCCTCTATCTCTTTTAGGACCGCCTTTAAGCGGTCCTCGAATTCCCCTCTATATTTGGCACCGGCTACCATAGCACTGATATCGAGAGCAACAACCCTCTTGTTTTTAAGTCCTTCGGGGACATCACCGCTCACTATTCTACGTGCCAGTCCTTCTACAATAGCTGTTTTACCAACTCCGGGCTCACCTATCAACACCGGATTATTCTTAGTTCTACGGGAAAGTATCTGCATAACCCGTCTTATTTCATCATCTCTGCCAATCACCGGATCTAATTTTCCCTCTCTGGCTAACTGGGTTAAATCACGGGAATACTTCTCCAACGCCTGGTACTTCTCTTCCGGATTCTGGTCGATTATACGCTGATGACCCCTGATACTCACTAGGGCTTGGTAAACACTATTTCTATTGACACCTCTTTCTTTAAAATATTGAGCAAAAGAACTGTCCTTTAATTCAATCAGAGCAAGTAAAAGATGTTCAGTACTGACATACTCGTCTTTCATTTTGCCTGCTTCCTGAGCAGCTTTATTGAAAACAGTATTCAACTCATTACCGGCATATTGCCCACTTACACCACCCTGTACACTGGGCATTTGTTGTAATCTTTTTTCCAAAACCGATTCTAAATCATTAATATCTATCTCCAACTTGGCTAAAACCGAAGGTATGATACCATCACGCTGTCGGATTAAAGCTAATAATAAATGCTCACTCCTAATTTCCTGCTGACTGTATTGTAAAGCTAATTGCTGTGCCTGACTAATTGCTTCCTGAGCTTTAATTGTAAATTTATCAAATTGTGTCATAATTTTTTCTCCTTTAGAAAACTTCACAGTCATTATACTGCTAATGTCAAATATTCATTTATCGTAGTATTATTTCAGTTTAGTTAATTATAGTTAAGATAGTATTATTTCTACTTTCAAACAAGGTTTAGTGCATTATTATTTGCTTCAAGAATGGTTTTCTCTGCAGTATAATATCAAAATAGGCTATCACTCTATATTCACTTGCCATCATTCCCAATTATTCAGGACACTAATAACTCAATAAGATACAGTCAAATAGTGCCTTACTACTAAGTACTGATAACAAGCCATATTTTTTATATGTACTCTATTATCAAAAAGCTTCCTGCCAGCAAACAGGAAGCTTTTTATGCAACATAATCCTCTCCTTGATACTCTTTTGCTAGCTTTTATTGAATATAATCACAGCCAATTAATTAGGTTTCAAAGGAGGAACATTTTTCATCTTTTCTAAGCGGCGAATTTCATCTCTCAGCTGAGCTGCTTTTTCATAATTTTCTTTTTCTACTTCGATTTGCAATTCATTTTGCAGTTGAGCTAACTGAACAGCTACATCCCTTTCTTTGGAAGAATGGGTTACTGAGGCTTTTTTCATAACTTCTTCCGCAATAAAGATAGGTACTTCTAATCTTAGGGCAACTGCAATAGCATCACTGGGTCTGGCATCAATTAATAATTCTTTTTCTTCTTTTTTTAGACAGATGGTAGCATAATAGGTATTGTCCTTTATGTCAGAGATAACGATTTTTTCAGCAATCAGACCTGCGGCCTCAATAATATTCTTAATTAAATCGGGAGAAAAAGGTCTGCTTGGTTTATTTTTCTCTAAGGCTAAAGAAATCATCTTGGCTTCATAGGGCCCAATCCAAATGGGAAGCCACTTCTTCTCATCTTGATCTTTTAAAATAACGACAAATCCTTTTGTTACCGGGTCTATCGCGACCCCAAAAACTTTTACCTGTATCATCACCTTTTCCTCCTTTCTTTTTAATATCATTTTTAAGAATTTACGTCACTATCTTTATATTAATTATAACATATTAAATCTAATAGAAAAAAGTTATTTCTCATCTAGAGCTTCTTGCTATATCGAATGATAAGGAAAGAATCAGGTGAGGTAGTTATTTTTGCAGATTATTTAATAAAACTATTTACCCGGTATTCATCTTTACAAAAATTATTTAATTCGTTTACACCCTTCAGCTTAGTCTTTAAATTAGATTTCCGCATCCTCTATACCAGCCGCAATAGTATTTCTTTTTTTCTCCATAAAGAAAATCTATCAGTGGAGTATCCAATAGACTATAGCAGCAGGGTTTTTGTTTCATACTTGCTCTCGCAGCTACAGCCATTATCTGCCCGGTAACTGTCGGATTATTTACTGATACAATAAACTACATTCTTTGATTATGTGAATCACTTAGGGGTCTCTTTCTTTTATTTTTAAATTGCGGACAAAATACTAATCAGATCTTCTATAATATTAGTTTTATAAAAGTAATCTCACTTTATTTATGAATTAACAGATGAGGAACAATATGCACAGACTTAAACCAAAAATTTGGGCATATTAAATTAAAAAATAATGGTGGCCAAGTTGGAAACAAGGCCACCGATAAGTTATCTCTATATACTTTGTATTAATTTACTATTTCCGCTTTATTAAAAAAGGTTTAATTAATCAGGCGGGGTACTTTATTCCACCATTACAGGTTTTCTATAAGCTACCTCACCACCGATGACTGTCATGTCAACTTCAATCTTCCAGAGGTCTTCATCAGTAATAGCTTCTTCATCCAAAATATCTACCGGAATTACCACAAAGTCTGCCAATTTCCCTTTCTCGATAGAGCCGTAGATATCTTCCATTTTTGCAGCATAAGCACCGGCCCAAGTGCTAGACCACAGGGCTTCATCTCTGGTCATGGCTTCGTTCTTGTAGAAGCCTCCCTGTGGATAATTGTCCCGATCTTGTCTGGTCACTGCAGCATGAATGGTATAAAACGGGTTGTAGGGAGAAACAGAATAATCCGTACCTGAGGCAACCACGACGCCCAGATCAAGCAAGGTACTCCAGATATAGGCACCCTTCATGCGCTCAGGTCCCAGCCTATCGGGAGAAAAGTGCTGGTCTTCAGTAGCATGAAGCGGCTGCATAGAAGCGATCAACCCTAGGGGGGCAATCCTGAAAATATCTTCGGGTGTAAGTGTCTGACAATGCTCAATTCGGAACCTGACCTTAAACGGATCTGCTCCGGTATTTTTTAAAGCCATTTCATAACCATCAATAACTGCACGATTTGCAGCATCACCAATGGCATGTATAGCAAGATTGAACCCTATATCAATGAGCTCTGCACCTAAATCTCCTATATTTTGTGGAGTTAATCTGGGCTCACCGAAAAATCCAGGATAATCAGAATATTCTTCCAGTAACCAGGCGCCTCTGGAACCCATAGCCCATCTGAAAGCTGCTTCACAGTCTGAACTATGTATCTATTGTTAAAATTGAGTGGTTTACCTAATTGTTTTGCACAATCAGGACTACACATATCATTAATTCTAAGTAACATAATGTTGCCTTCATAAAGGCTCAAATTTCGCATTATATCATTATAACCAGTCGAAGAAGCCTCATGTATCACATAGTAAGCCCTTTGGAAATTGCCAAATGCTGGCCTTCCACAAAGTTACGGGCATTCCCATAAGGGGTATAGGGAACTGCAGGAGGAATTAGACGCGTTAATTCAGCCGGAGCTCTCTCAACAAATTCTCCAGTAACTTCTCCATTCTCATCTTTTTTGATGTGTCCTCCCTCGGGATCAGGTGTATCCTTAGTGATACCAGCTAGTTCCAAAGCTTTAGTGTTACATCCGCTTCCGTGAGTGTAACGGGATATGTATACGGGAATATCTCCTGATACCACATCAACCAATTTTCTGTGAAATACCGGAGGGTTCCATACATCTGACATCCAGCCAGTTAATACCAACCAGGGTTGTCCGTTCTCGCCTATCCGCATCCCCTGTCCAGTGGCAATACAGTTTTTAATGACACTCTGCATCCTTTCCACAGAAACCCATTTACCTAACTCTTCCCTGATGTCTGGTGTTAAGGATACAGTTCCCGGGATCCAATTCTGTAATGTATATGGGAATCATGTAAACCCGGGATAACGGTTTTTCCATCCAAATCAATTACTAGGGTTTCAGGTCCCTTATAGGCCTGTACTCCCGTTTCATCACCGACATAGATAAACCAACCGTCATCAATAGCCATGGCAGAGGCCCGAGAACAATCATGCATCCTATCAACTGTAATTATATTGGCATTGACATATATTACGTCAGCATCATGAGGTACTGCAAACATTACTTCAGGATCTTCAGGTAAAGCCTGAGACATGACTGACATTGAAATTAACAATATAAATAAAGTTAAAGGTAATAAAACATTGGATAATCCTCTCATCGTGTATTTTTCTCCTTTTTTTATTTTTTGACATTATTACAATATGCTTATAATTTACTTGCTGGCAATAATTTAAGTTGTAATATTATTAACAAACTATTCTCTCTAAAATCTATAAATACCTCCTCCTTCTCGTAATTTATTTTCTCTTTAGTTCTGATTTAATATCGTTAACCTCCCTCTGTTAATTGTTCTATTATTAACAAACACTTATTTTATAATTTTTGTTAAATTTTTTTCCGCCCAAAATTATTTTTTAGCTATCGTTTATTTTTTAATTTAAACAATTAAAAAATAAAAAGGGCAATCGGTATAAGCGCTAAGCTCATCGATTGCCCTAATACATAGCAACATTTTTACATCCCACTTTATCTCTTCTCGATGAGATAGCGCTCCACCTGAGAACGGGAATTATCTCAGGTGACAGTGTTATGGCTATTTACCATAACCCCAGCCTAATACCCTAAGCCAGAGCATTTAGACTTCGGCGAAGACCCCTTTTCTGATAGTTCAACACTGCCTGGGCTCCCTATCAGTACTCTTGATCGTTCGCGCCTCTACCTCACTTCAAAAATAAAGTGAGGCACACTCTATTTAATTGTTACGTTCCATTTTAACAACAACTTTCTAAAAGTCAAACAAAAAAGACAAATTTACAAAAAATATTCTGAATAGTTGTTAATTTTGTACATGGCTCATATTATTCAAAAATGTTACTCTGCTTTTTTAATCTTCTGCTTCTCCAAAATTAACCTGGCAATTTTTTCCGGTTCAAAACCGAATTTAGCGGCTATTTTCTCGCCGGGACCGCTTTCTCCAAATTGCCTGATAAAGATTCCCAAGGAAAGATTGGGCACTACTTCATACCAACCCTGTCCGGTAGCTGCCTCAATCACTACCTGAAAAGTGTTTTTGCCACCCAGTATCGTCTCTCTATAATCTTGCCCCTGTCCGGCAAACGCTTCGCGGTCAGGAATAGAAACTACCCGGCAGGAAACCCGCTCTTTCTCTAAAATATTTTTGACCTGGAGTGCGGTGTGTACCTCACTTCCGCTAGATGAAATAACCACCTCCGGGTTTTCGTCCTTGTTATATACAATATAACCTCCTCGGAAAATATCTTTAATCCCATTTTTCTTTTCCAGTAAGGGAAGTTTTTGTCTGGTTAGTATCAAAGCAGTGGGCCCATCCCGCCTTTTTATAATTTTCTGCCAGGCAGCCTTCACCTCTTCGCTATCCGCTGGACGAATAACCTGTAGGTTGGGAATCATTCTTAGTGATTCTAATTGTTCCACAGGTTGATGGGTAGGTCCATCCTCTCCCACATATATTGAGTCATGGGTAAAGATAAAGATTACCGGTAATCCCATTAGGGCAGCTAATCTAATCGTTGGCCTCATATAATCAGAAAAAACCAGGAAGGTGGAGCAATAAGGCCATATTCCTTTATGCAGAGCTAATCCGTTACAGATGGCACCCATAGCATGCTCTCTAACTCCAAAGCGAATATTACGTCCATCATAGCAGCCTTTCTGTATCTCAGAATGCTTGGGCAAATAGGTCATGGTTGAAGGTGATAAATCCGCTGATCCACCTATTAAGTACGGAATTTCATCTGCCAAACTGTCTAAAATATCTCCGGAGGTATTTCGAGTGGCTATATTCTCAGACGCTACTAAATTCCAAAAATCCATTTTCTCCGAAATTTCTAAATTAATAGCCCTTTCCAGCTGTTCTCTCTCTCCCGTAAATTTCTCTGACCACTGCCTATATTTTTTCTCCCACTGTTCCCTTAATTCTTTAAGAAGAAACTTTTTATCCTGGAAATATTTCCGCACTACATCACTGACATAAAAAGTTCTATCTGCAGGTAACCCTAAATTCTTTTTCAAGCCGGCTACCTCTTCAGTTCCCAGAGGTGCTCCATGCGATAAATAACTATCCTGCTTGGTCGGTGCCCCATAACCAATATGAGTTTCGGCAATAATGAGTACGGGTTTACCGTTTTTTTCTTTAGCTTTCAGAAAGGCAGCCCTAATCTCATCAAGGTCATGACCATTAACATGGTCTATTACCTGCCAACCGTAGGCACGGAATCGCTCAGACACCGATTCAGTAAAAATTAAATCGGTACTGCCGGCTAAAGAGACCCGATTTTTATCATAAATTACAATAAGCTTTTCTAACCCCCAGTGACCGGCTAGTGAGGCCGCCTCTGAAGTAATACCCTCCATCAAGCAACCATCACCGGCTAAAACGTAGGTGTAGTGATCTATAATATCAAATTCTTCTTTGTTGTACTTTTTGGCCATTATCCTTTCTGCCAATGCCATCCCTACCCCATTAGCAAAGCCCTGGCCTAATGGACCTGTGGTAACTTCCACTCCGGGGGTAAGTCCATATTCGGGATGTCCGGGGGTAACAGAGCCTACCTGTCTGAAATTCATAATATCTTCTAAGGTAATACCATAGCCGGACAAATGCAACAGAACGTAAAGCAAGATTGAACCATGGCCGGCAGAGAGAACAAGCCTATCCCTATTCAGCCAGTCCGGTTTTTGAGGGTCATGTCTCAGTACTTCGCCAAACAGCACTGCTCCGATTTCAGCACAGCCCAATGGTAAGCCGGGATGTCCTGAATTGGCCTTTTCTATGGCATCTACTGATAGACCTCTTATAATTTTAGTAACCTCTGTTAACATTATTTCCTCCCATTTTTTGTAAAACTATTCTGTTTGTATGTTTTATTAAAATCATTTTCTCTATCAATATTATTCTTATATGAGAACAATCTTCTCTTTTAACTTAATAGTCGGAATGCTCGGTACGGCTGATAATTTCATCCTGCAAAGTCTTACTCAAATTGTTAAAATAATCACTGTAGCCGGCTACCCGTACTATAAGATTCTGATAATCCTCCGGGTTTTGCTGAGCAGCCCTTAAAGTATCAGCTTTAACTACATTGAACTGTATATGGTGACCACCTAGTTTGAAATATGCTCTGATAAGATGAGCAAGACTTTCTAATCCCTTTTCTTCCTCTAAAAGTGAGGGTGTAAACTTCTGGTTGAGTAGTGTACCTCCTGTTTTAACCTGATCCATCTTGGCAGCTGATTTAATTACTGCGGTGGGACCATCCCGGTCAGCACCCTGCACCGGTGATATTCCCTCCGAGAGAGGCTCTCCGGCTTTGCGGCCATCGGGAGTAGCACCAACCACTGAACCAAAATAAACATGGCAGGTAGTAGGAAGCATATTAATACAATATTTACCTCCTTTGGTGTTAGAGCGCCCTTCTACCTCCTCATAAAAGGCAGCAAAAACCTCCTGCATGACAGTATCGGCATAGTCATTATCGTTACCATATTTAGGGGTTTGGTTCTTCAGCAGCTGATAGATCTCCGGTTCACCCCTGAAATTATCAGCAAGGACCGCGAGCAGAGTATTCATACTTATATTCTTACGGTCAAAAATATTATATTTGAGGGAAGTCAGGCTATCGGTAATGCTTCCTATACCTACCCCTTGCAAGTAACTTGTATTATAGCGGGCACCGCCGGCATTGTAGTCCATCCCCCTTGTTATGCAGTCATCAATAATGAGGGATAGAAATGGAGCAGGCATAGTAGTGGCATAGAGCTGTTCTATTATCTGATTGCCCTTTATCTTAATCTCTATAAAGTGATGTAGCTGTTTTCTAAAGGCGGCAAAGAGCTCGTCATAATTGGTGAAGGTTCTGGGATCACCGCTTGCGATGCCGATCTGTTTCCCACTTTTGGGGTCCTGCCCGTTGTGGAGTGTAACCTCTAATACCTTGACCAGGTTAAAATAGCCGGTTAGGATGTAGGCCTCTTTTCCAAAGGCGCCTGTCTCTACACAACCGCTGGTTCCTCCCTCCCTGGCATCCTCCAGACTTTTCCCCTGTCGCAGGAGTTCTGCTACTACCAGTTCGCTATTGAATACCGAGGGTTGTCCCCAACCTTTACGGATAATCTCACAGGCACGCCTTAAAAAGAGGTCCGGGCTCTTTTGACTTAACTGAATATTGGTACTGGGTTGCAAGAGTTGCATCTCATCAATTACCTCTAAGATAAGGTAGGTAACCTCATTGACCCCATCCTCACCACTTGCGGTAAGCCCTCCATTGTTAATATTGGCAAAATCGGTATAGGTACCGCTTTCCGCTAAAGTAATTCCCACCTTGGGCGGAGCAGGCTGATTATTAAATTTAATCCAGAGGCATTGCAGTAATTCTCTGGCATTCTCTCTATTCAATGCTCCGCTTTCTAAATCTTGTTTATAGAAAGGCAGGAGATGCTGGTCTAAATGTCCCGGACTAAAAGAATCCCAGGTGTTTAACTCACTAGTCACCCCGATATGCACAAACCAGTACATCTGTAAGGCTTCCCGGAAATTGCGCGGTGCATGAGCCGGTACCTGGCGACAGACCTCGGCTATAGTGAGCAATTCTTTTTTTCGAACAACGTCCTCTTCTTTTCCGGCTAACTCTTCGGCTAATTGAGCATAGCGATGGGCCAGGTTTATGAGAGCATCAGCACAGATAGACATAGCCTTCAATTGATTGAGTTTATTAAAAGCCTGGTTATCATTTTTAAAATCTAAACGGTGGATGGCATCTTCAATTCGCTTTTGCAAGCTCAGAAAACCCTCCCGGTAGATTTTGCCATCAGCTACGGTATGACCTGGCGCCCTCTGTTCCATAAATTCAGTAAAGATCCCGGCTTCATAAGAATCCAACCAGCTCTGGCCCATTAGAGAAAAGAGCTGATGGCGGATAGAGCGCTCTTGCCAGAAAGGAATAATTACCTCTTTTTGTATTTTTCTGGCCTCAGGGCTGACTTGGAAGGATATTCTTTCTCTCTGTTCTATGATGTCAAAATCCTCCAAGGTATGGCAGCACAGCTCAGGATAGGTGGGAGTGGCAGCAGGCGAACTCCCTCGTTCTCCCACAATAAGCTCATCCGGCTCGATTGTTATAGTCTTATTCTCTAAAAGGTGTTTGAAGACTAATGCTCTCAAAATAGGTACCGGTACTTTACCCTGATAAGTCTGATAAGCCTCAGTTATAAGCTTTGCCCGTTCAATGTCGATGAATGGTTTAACTGCAAGACTCTGTTCTCTTAATATGGTTATCCTGGGGTTCATCTTTATCCTCCTATATTTACTCTTAACTTGTGCTTAGAAAATAGCTGTTTGACAACTTCGATATCCTTTTGAGAAAGAGCACCAATCTCTTCCATATTGGCCGATAAACCCAGACGGCGATATTTTTCCAAGCCCAATCGGTGAAAAGGCAAGATATTTACCTCACTCAAGGAAAGGGAGCGGATAAGTCCAGCCATTTCAGCCATCTCCTCTATATTATCATTAACTCCCGGAATAAGGGGTATTCTAATTTCAATCTTCTTGGTCTTCTTAGATAACCTCCTTAGATTCTCTAAGATAAGTTGATTAGAAACCCCGGTATAATGCTTATGTTTTTGCTCATCTAAAATCTTTAAGTCAAAGAGCCATAAATCTACCAGGGAAAGGATACGCTCCAAGTTAGACCAGGGAGCATAGCCACAGGTGTCTACCGCAATATGTATACTCTCTTCCTTGCAGAGCAGGAGCAGCTCGGCAAGGAAATCGATCTGTTCTAAGGGCTCGCCTCCCGAGAAGGTGACTCCACCATCAGACTCCTGATAGAAAATCAAATCCTTCCTCAGCTCACGTATCACTTTAACAGTACTTATTCTCCTACCGATAATCCCACGGGCCTGAGCGGGGCAAATAGAAACACAGGTGCTGCAGAGTGCGCATTTTTTCTGATCAGTGTAGGGATAGTCATCCTTTAGAAATATGGCTTGCTCAGGACATAAAGATACGCACTGATAGCATCTGATACATTTTTCTTGGTCCAGGGAAATTTCCGGCTTCCTTAACCAGCTCTCAGGGTTGTGGCACCACTGACAGCGTAAAGGGCAACCCTTTAAGAAGACTGTGGTACGGATTCCCGGACCATCGTGAATAGCAAATTTTTTAATGTTGAATATGATACCGGTATTCATATTTAATGCTTTGTATGTTTTCTTATTTAAAAGTAAAAAGAATTAACACTAACCAGTTCAGACAACCATAATACGGTAGGTAAAAACTTTCTCACCATCCTCTGTTAATCTCTTTGGGAGTAAACTCCTCAGGATTCTTACCCAAAGAATGTATACCCATTATTATTTTACAAGAATTCTCTAAAACACTGTTATAAAAAAGAGCCTCCTCCAGAGTCTCACCTAATCCAATTGCTCCATGCCCTTTTATTACCACAATCTTATTATTTTTTAAAAATTTAGGAATTTCTTCTTCCATTTCCTTAGAACCGCTGCCCAATTCAAAACTGAGTACCGGTACCTTTTTAATAGTATAGGAGGCTTCTACGTCAATAGGAACAATCTCCTTATAAATAAAGGAAAGAATCACCGCATTGATAAGGTGTGCATGGACAATAGCCAAGCCATTTGTTTCTTTATAAATAGCCCGGTGAATCCCCACCTCACTGGAAGCCAGGCTGATTCCGCTGTCATTTTTTTCTAAACTTAACTCAATAATATCATGACCATTTAAAAAACCAAGCATGGAGCCGCGCCTGGTAATAAGCATACGGCTGCCGATACGCATACTCATATTTCCGCTGTGCGTATCCTGTAAACCTGCTACATAGGCAGCCCATCCTATTTTTTGAAAATATTCCACAATATTCTTCTCTATCTTTTTCACAGTATTTCCTCCAGCCCCAATTCTTTTAATTTTGTTCCGGTAGGTATTCCTTTCCGGTTCCAGCCCCTGAATTCATAATATTCATTGAGCATAGTGTCCAAGTCTATCTTTTCCTCCCCCAAATGTTCCTCAATTAATTTGGGGGGCAAGGAATCGTCCTTTCTGCTAAAACCCAGCTTCATATTTATGATTTTTTCCAAATTGTATATTCTCTCTCCAATAATGCTCAACGTTTGTGCGGAATAAGCTTTCCCGGTTACCGCTGATAAGATGCGGGACCAATTTTCCATAAGAACACTCATACCGGCAAAACGGCAGACTATCAGGCTATCTTCAGCTGCCGAATCATTCTGCCTTTTTGCCACAAGGGTTCCTTTCCCAATCTGCTGCTTAGGGTCTATCCTACGGGGAAGTCCGAATATTTCCGGTCCCACTGAATATCCGCCCTGTAGATGGCAGGCACCGCGATTGGAAGTAGCATAACATACCGCCATGCCTTTAATCATACGCGGGTCATAGCCCGTAAACTCCATCCCTTTAACATTAATTGCAAAATACTCTGCTTCTTTACCTATTTTATGCGCTAAATTGGCTGTCCCTGTTTTTAATTCCTGCCCTATTCCTCTATTTTCAGCAATTTTTTTAATCAGGTCTACAATCTTTTCTCCTTCTCCAAATCTTACTCCAAAATCCCGAATTCCCTTTTCAGTAGCCTCCATAGCAAAGGCAATTACTCCGCCTAAAGAGATGGTATCCAGCCCATATTCATTGCTCAGTCGGTTTAATTTCTGTATTAGAGGTAACGTATTTATTCCCAGGTTTGGTCCTAAAGCCCAGATAGTCTCAAATTCAGGGCCTTCCGAAATATTGCCATCACTATCTCGGCTTAGCCTACCGCAAAAGATAGGGCACCCCCAGCAAGAAGTTTTCCTTTCCATTATCTCGTTCTGTAAAGCAGCACTACCTACTCTCTCTATTCCAATAAATTGATTGGTAGAAAAATTTTTAATAGGTAAAGCCCCTTCAAAATAAGCCACATCCATTATAAAACTGGTACCTAACTCCGGCAAAGCTTGAGAGGTAACGGGGTTTTGCTTGATGGCTTTATGGGCTTCATAGAGTACACTTCTTAATTTATCCTTGGCTTTTATCCTGGGCTTTTTCCTGCCATTCACTACCAGAGCTTTCAGATTTTTAGAACCCCAGACTGCTCCCAAACCTCCTCTGCCGAAACCTCTGGCTCCATCGGCTATCACACTGGCAAATAAAACCCCATTTTCACCGGCTGGTCCGATGGAAAGGACACTGGCAGTTTTAGTATACTGTTCTTTCAGTTTTTGAGTAGTATCGGTGGTGCTTTTACCCCACAAGGAAGCAGCATCTTCGATTTTTATCTCCTTTTCATTAATAGAAATATAAATTGGTTTAGCTGATTTCCCCAATATAATGACTGCATCATATCCGGTAAACTTCAACCTTGCTCCAAATAATCCGCCTGAATTCGAGGTAAAGATTGTTTTGGTTAAAGGCGACCTTGCGGTCATAGTCGCACGCCCTGAGGTCGGTGCTGATGTTCCGGTCAAAGGTCCGGTAGCTATAATAAGAGGATTCTCTGCTGATAAAGGGGGAAGGTCCCAGGGTCGGGCATATTGGGTATAGAAATAGGCACCTAAGCCGCGTCCTCCTAAAAACCAATCATAAATGTTTTCCGGCAGCTCTATCACTCTAATGGTCTTTTTGTTTATATCGATCTCTAATATTCTTCCCCAACTACCGTAGAACATAATAATCTCCCAATTAAATTTCCTGAATCACTGTATTTCTTCCCCAATCTATTTTTGTAAATATAATTTTATTTGACAATTTCAACTTGATTCAGGCTATCCACCTCGCCCAATCTCACTTTAATTGATTCACGATGTGAGGTAGGAACATTTTTACCCACATAGTCTGCCCGAATAGGGAGTTCTCTATGCCCTCTATCTATTAATACCGCTAACTGGATACATTTTGGTCTTCCTAAATCAACCAAAGCATCCATAGCCGCTCTTATCGTTCTACCGGTATAGAGAACATCGTCAACCAGTAATATCTTCATCTTTTCTACCGGAAATGGTATTTCGGTTTTTACCAGTATTGTCGGGGGCTGTTTTTCCTTCAGATCATCACGATATAGAGTAATATCTAGTACCCC
The DNA here is from genome assembly GCA_012520575.1 of Candidatus Stramentimicrobium fermentans. Taxonomy (GTDB): domain Bacteria; phylum Atribacterota; class Phoenicimicrobiia; order Phoenicimicrobiales; family Stramentimicrobiaceae; genus Stramentimicrobium; species Stramentimicrobium fermentans. The sequence goes on along the minus strand of JAAYOB010000030.1, from coordinate 8,064 downwards.
GACCGGAATATTCACTTTTTCAATACCATAAATATAATCAGCGACTCTTTTAGCCAAGTACTCCCCTCTGGTTTTGATGCCGATTATTCCTAAATCTTCTACTCCTTTATTCTTTTCAATAATTTCATGCGCCATACGGAGTAACGTTCTATCAATATCTTTCTTAGACATTATGGTAGCCACCTGTCTTTTTTCCATTTGGACATCCTCCCCGGCAACAAAATAATCATAAGAAAATTAAAGAAGAATACCATTCCTCAGTATTTAGAATGGTGAGTGAGCTTACTTTATTATAGCAGTATTGGTTGAATGAATAAAAGAATATTTATTGAACTCTTTTTGCTAATCTATATTACTAATTATCCATAATAAATTTAAACAAATTAATTACATTTTAGTTGGATTAGAAAAATTTGTTCTTGGTTTTTGGTATTGGCAATTATTTAATCAATCAAATTGATGAACAGATATTCCGCTGCGTAATTTAGGCTCAAACCAGGTTGATTTAGGGGGCATGATCAGGGTTTTATCGGATATCTCTTTTATCTCTTTAGTAGAAGTTGGAAATAGGGTAAAGATGACAACAGAAGGCTTTTTGCTCTCTTCTCTAATCTCCTCCAAAGCATTTTGCCCTCCGATAAACTCTATTCGAGTACTTTCCCGAGGGTTTTCGATGCCCAATAAGGGATTTAACACCCTATTCTGGTGCAATAAATTTTGTAAATTTCTGCCTCTTTTTCAACTAATTAAGAATTGGTTAAGCGGTCAATTTTAGCTTACAGTTATTTAATGCTTAAAAGAGCGGCAGCCGGTAAAGACCATAATCAGTCCAAATTTATCAGCAGCGGCAATTGCCTCTGCATCCCGTTTAGAGCCGCCGGGCTGAATAATAGCTTTTACTCCAGCTTTGCCTGCCAGTTCAACCCCATCAGAGAATGGGAAAAAAGCATCAGAGGCCAAATAGCTTCCCTTGCTACGCTCTCCCGCTTTTTGCACCGCTATCTGCACTGAATCTACCCGGCTCATCTGACCGCCCCCCGCACTTAATAACTGTTTGTTACTCGACAGAACTATAGCGTTTGATTTTACATGCTTTACCATCTTCCAGGCTAATAATAATTCTACAATATCATCATTATCCGGTTTCTTCTCGGTAACCACTACTAAATCATCCGGAGAAATACTATTTAAATCCCGTTCCTGCATTAAAAATCCTCCGGATATACTCTTCAGTTCCCGAACATACCGGTCCTGAACTTGCAGATTACCAACCTCTATCAAACGTCGATTCCCCTTTTCTTTTAAAATAGAGAGAGCGCTTTCACTATAAGATGGCGCTACTATTGCCTCTACAAAAGGAGTTTTATTGATTATTTGTGCTAATTTTTCTTCGACTCTTCTATTAATGCCTATGATACTGCCGTAAGCGGATAAAGGGTCACCCTGATAGGCTTTCTCATAGGCAGCTTCAATGCTGTCAGCTATAGCAAGTCCGCAGGGGTTGGTGTGTTTAATGAAAGTAACCGCCGGCTCATCAAATTCTTTTATAATCCCTAAGGCGGCATTCAAATCAACCAGATTATTGTAGGAGAGATCTTTCCCGCTCAACAGATGGGCATCACCTAAATTGGCTTCTTCCACCATATTTTCCCGATAAAAAGCGGCCTTTTGGTGGGGGTTTTCACCATAACGCAAAGTACCAGCCCTTTTTGCTCCCAACACCAGATAATCCGAGAAAGTATCTCCATCGGGGAGCATATTTCTGGCTAAATAATTATAAATGAGGCTGTCATAATAAGAAGTATATTGGAATACTTTAACCGCTAATTTCTTCTTAGTGGCAAGAGAGATATGCCCGTCTGAATTTTGTAGTTCTTCTAAGAGGGCCGGATAGTCAGCGGGGTCGACTATAACCGTAACATCCTGATAATTTTTAGCGGAAGCCCGCAAAAGGGAAGGACCGCCTATATCGATATTTTCAATAGCTTCTGCAATGTCAACACCTTCTTTGGCAACGGTTTCTTCGAAAGGATACAAATTGACCACTACCAACTCTATCGGTAAGATATGCTGCTCTTTTATTTGTTGTTGATGTTCCGGATTATCACTGCGAGCCAGCAGACCGCCAAAGATAGCCGGGTGAAGGGTTTTCACTCTTCCCTCTAATATTTCCGGAAAACCGGTTATTTCCGATATTAAAGTCACCTCTAAACCTGCCTCTTGTAAGGTCCTGGCAGTCCCTCCGGTAGAGATAATCTGATACCCTGCTTTAGTCAGCCCCCGGGCTAATTCGACAATGCCTGTCTTATCGGAAACACTGATAATAGCTCTCTTTATTTTATCCAACTTTTCTTTCCTTTCGTTTTTCTAAATTCTATATATTTATAAGTATAATTATATTCCGGTAAAAGACAGTCCTTTTTGACCAATATCTTTACGGTAATATTTGTTAGCAAACTTTATCGTTTGTGCAGCTTGATAAGCCTTATCAATTGCTCCCTGTAAAGAGTCAGACCAGGCAGTGACCCCTAATACCCTTCCGCCGGCACTTATTATATTTTTCTCTGCTTTTTCAGTACTGGCATGAAAAACCATCACATCATCCCGATCTTTTAAATTATCCAAACCGGTAATTACTTCTCCCTGTCGGTAGGTCCCGGGGTAGCCCTGTGAAGACAGGACCACACAAACGGTCGATTGCTCATGCCAGCTCAGTTTTATTTTATTCAAATGTCCGCCTATAGTCGCCTCTGCTATCTCCATCAAATCAGTCTTTAAGGCAGGAAGCATGGCCTGTGTTTCCGGGTCTCCAAAACGGGCATTAAACTCCAATACCTTGGGACCTTCGGAAGTCAAAATCAAGCCGGCATAAAGAACCCCTTTGAAAACCCTATCCTCTTTTTCCATATAGTTAATAATTGGCCGGAACACTCTATTCAGTACAAATCCCTGCTGTTCTTCACTAAAAAAGGGGACCGGACTATAAGCACCCATTCCTCCAGTATTCAATCCCCGGTCACCATCCCCAATCTTCTTGTGGTCTTGTGACGATATGAGAGATTGAATATGCTGTCCGTCACTGATAGCCAGCAGCGATACTTCTTCTCCGCTTAGAAATTCTTCAACAACTACGCTCCTGCCCGCCTCACCGAATCTCTTCTCCTTCATAATCTGAGAGAGAGCATCTTCAGCTTCTTTTTGGTTCTCAACTATGATGACTCCCTTCCCGGCAGCTAATCCGTCTGCTTTAATGACTAGCGGAAAAGATTGACTCTTAATATAAGAGAGTGCCTTAAAGTAATCTTCACAAACCTGAAAATGAGCGGTTGGCACATCACATTCGCCCATTACTTGTTTAGCAAAGACCTTGCTCGATTCGAGCTCGGCTGCCCTACGCTGAGGTCCAAAGATGGGGTAATGGTGCTGTTCAAACAGGTCTACAATGCCTAAGGAGAGCGGCAGCTCCGGTCCGACTAAAGTACAATCTATCTTTTTAGCACGGGCAACCTCTAACAGACCTTCTAAATCATCTGTTTTTACCGGCAGACATTCTGCCAGTTCCGCAATACCCGCATTACCCGGTGCGCAATAAATACGTTTTACTGACTTGCTCTGTGCCAGTTTCCAGACTATGGTATGTTCTCTACCACCACTGCCAATTACTAAAATATTCACCTATTTCCCCCTCTCAAAATAAGACTCTTTTTGCAATTATTTCAGATATTTTTAAAAAACTTCGTAACTTAAAAAACGTAACAGACTATTTATAGAGCCACTGGGATAAAGATAAAGGTTGTCCGGTATTTTTATACGCTCTTCAAAGACAGCGCCGTCTTTCTTTAGCTCCTGCACCGTTTTTTTCTTTTTAAACATTTTCACCAGCACTGCCTCTTTAGCTAAAAATAGGGCACTGTATTGCAGGGAATCCGGTTTACTCTTGGTACTGGCAGCATAACTAAAGATAAGGGTATTAGGAGTCGAAGCATATTTGGCCTTCTGAATAATAGTAATCATTTGGGGCCGAATCTCTCCCCTCACCAGATTGATGGGTATCTTTTTTAAACGATGCTGGTAGTCGAGATAGGTATACGGACTGTCTAAAATGTTAATATCCGATCCGATATCTTGCATTGCGCTACTTTTTAAAAATTGCATTATATCAGCAGTATCCTCCTCCATACGCCCGCCAATAGCCGAAAAAGCTGCCTTTCTCTCGCCATATTCTTCAATCCACTCCTTACTATCTTTTATACCAAAGACAAATTGCTGTTCATATTTTAAAAATAGGGAGGCAAATATTTCAAAATTTCCTTCTACGCTGGTCAATCTTTCTACAAAATCCTTTATCCAGGCATTACTTTGCACTACGCGGTACCCCCTTCCTCTTTGAATTATTTACTGTTAACTCTTACAAATAAGCATTGGACACATATTGCAATACCATGCGGTGGGTATTAAAGAATGAGGCGTTAACAGCAATGCAATGCCTCATTATATTGATCCAATGAGCCCTCTGATTATAATAAGCAGGTATTACCTCCATTTCCAGTTTTCTATATAGGGAATCTGCTTCTTCCTGTTCTATGCTTTCCAAATTAGCCGCAGAACCGATAGACCAGCCGGTAACTCCTTCAATGCACCCTTCCACCCACCATCCATCTAAAATACTGAAACTGGGAATTCCGTTATGAGCTGCCTTCATCCCTGAAGTCCCGGATGCTTCCTGAGGTTTTTTAGGTGTATTCAGCCACACATCTACCCCTGATGTTAACATCTTACCTAAATCCATATTATAGTCTTCCAGATAGACCATCTTTATATTATCGGAATCTGACAATTGTTGAGAGATACGGACAACTTTAGCTATCAATTCCTTTCCCGGTCCATCTTTAGGATGCGCCTTACCGGCAAAGACTAATTGAATCTTACCCTTTTTACCGGCAATTTCCTTTAGTCTATTTAAATCATAAAAGATTAAATCAGCCCGTTTATAAGTGGTAGCCCTTCTGGCAAAACCTATGGTCAACACCTCTTTTTCAAATGCTGAATTGGACACCTTATTGATATATTCTATTAATTCTCCCTTTGCCTTCTGATGTGCCTGCCAGACCTCTCCATCCGGAATATTCAGGGCATAGCGCAGACTGAAAGGGTCTGATTTCCAACCGGGTATATACTGGTCGTACAGTTCAGCAAAATATTTTCCCACCCAGGTAGCCGAATGGACTCCGTTGGTAATAGAATCAATATGGTATCCCGGAAACATTTCACAGGAGACCTGTCCATGTTTTTTGGCTACTCCGTTAATATAGTGGCTGAGATTGAGAGCCAATTGGGTCATATTTAATCTCTCCGCACCGGCTAAACTTTTTAATAGGTCGAAGGGAATTATTTCGCCTAAAACCTGCTCCACTAAGGGATAAGGAAACTGGTCCATTCCTGCCGATACCGGCGTATGGGTGGTAAAAACACACCTTTTTTTGACCTGTTCAATATCCCAGTTATTTTTCTCAAGATTATTAAAATTATTCAATAATTCAAGGGCCAGTAAGCTGGCATGTCCTTCATTCATATGGTAGTGAGAAATATCCTTATGCCCCATTTCTCGCAATATTCTTACACCGCCCACTCCTAATACTATTTCCTGAGCAAGGCGATAACGTTCATCGCCGCCATATAAATAATAGGAAAGACTGCGGTCAAAATCGTTGTTTTCCGGCAAATCGGTATCTAAAAAATAAACCGGCACATTGCTGCCATCGATACCCCTTACCAGATACATCCAGCATTCGACTGCAACCTTCCTCTTCTCTATCTCCACCTGAATTCGTATCGGTAATTTAACCATCACCTCTTGCGGGTTCCACTCTTCGGGTAATTCCTGTTGATAACCCTGCCCATCGATCTTCTGTTTTAGATAACCTTTTTTATAAAGCAGAGTAACTGCCGTAAGGGGAACGCCCAAATCTGCTGCGGACCGTATAGTATCACCTGCCAAAATTCCCAATCCGCCACTATAGGTCGGTATTTTGTGGTCAACACAAATCTCCATAGAAAAGTAGGCGATTTTATTCCCCCTTTTGATACATTCTTCGTGCTCATAAAGTAAATTTTTCTTTGCTTCCATCATGCCTCCCGATTGTGTTCTTTTGAATGTTTATTTAAAAATAGTAATTCCATTTTTATTATAACAACATAAATGATTTTATCACATTTAACAATTTCTTACTAACAGCTAATTGGGCTTTTCCAACCACAAAAGTGATACTCTTGAAGTTTTTTATAAACATTTTTAGTTATAAATTAGTACGAGATTGGGAAAGAACCGGAAAGCATCGTTTTATCGGTACAATCAGATCCAAGGAAATAGTTCAATTTAACTCCGGTTCAAAAAACCGGATGATTCCGGATGATTCTAGTATGTAAGCATGTTTAGGTTTACATTTAATAATAAAAATGGTAAGTTAATCATAATCTTAGAAAACGTAAATAAATATTTATAAAATATATCGAAAAATATACTGAGAGGTTTGGTTATGCGTATTAAAAAAATCTTTTTTAATCTTTTTTACCTATTAGCAATTATGTCAGTTTTCAGCTTGGCTGCTTTTTCAGCTGAAGGGGAAAGGATTATACAGACTTACGGTCAGGCAGAAGTAACCGCTCAACCGGATTTGGCCGAAATAAGTTTGGCTATTGAAACCCGTAGCTTATCCGCCCGGGAAGCGGTAAATGAGAATGCTACACTGACAAACACGGTTTTGGATGCATTATTGGATTTTGGCCTTTCCGAAGAAGAAGTGAAGACTTCCGCCTATAGACTAAACAGCTACCGCGAATGGCAAAAAGGTACAGCTGATGAGGAACAATATAAAATCTATTACCAGGCTTACAATGAAATCTTGATTGAGACTACCCAATTAGAAGGAGTAGGCACCCTAATCGACTTGGCAGTAAAAGCCGGCGCTAATAATATTAACTATATTAATTTTGAGTTGCAGGAATCCCACCAATTAGTGTTGCAAGCTTTAAAAATGGCAACCAGGCAGGCACGGGAAAAGGCTGATGCCATTGCCGAAGGTGCCGGAAAATTTATCATAGAACTGCGCAGCATAAAAGAGGAACAAGCCTCTTACGCTCCTATCCATATACAGGAATCAATGCTGGCAAAAGGCTTGGATATCTCATCTGTCCCAACCCCAATATCACCGGAAGCAGTTATTATAAGAGCATCGGTAGTAACCGAATTCTCTTTTTAGCATAATCTATCTTTTTTGCAATAAACTATATTTTATATATGGGAATATGGGACACAATAAGCTCATTCGGCTTACCAATTATTATCCAAACTTATTTTTGAGTCTTCCTCAATAACCGAAAGCTTGAAAGGTTAATGGACTTTAACCGCTGTCCATTAACCTTTCTGCCATTATGGAATAAATGTTTTAATTTCTAAGTTAACGGTCCCCTTTATTACTATCTTCTTTTTTCTCTACTATGATCTTACATTTGGAGACTAGGGCGGCAATGGCTCCTAAAGCAGCTACTGCAGGTGCAAGCAATGCTCCCACTGCCCCTGCAGTAAGAGGAAATTCTGCTATAGTTTCCTCTTTCTCATTTTTAATAATTATCTTACGGGCATTACCTTCTCGAATAATTTCCTTTACCTTTTTGATAATTTCCTCACCGGATACAATAAAAGATTTTAGTTTATTGACCATCTCATTCTCCTATATCCTAAAATTTACAATAGGAAATAACGCCCTTTTATTACTTTTAAAATGGACATTTTCTTACGGATTATAGTACTCAAAATATTTACTGACATGGTTAGTATATATTAATAGAATAAGCAGATTCTATGTTAATTTTGGGAATATGCTATGAAAATAAGATGACTCTTGTTACCCAAAATTCTTCTATAAAACTATCGGACTTAACTTTTGCTCGCTTTAATATCCAGAACGGGACTATCGATAAAAGCATCTAATCCTCTGACATAAATGCTATTACCGGAAATGCGGACCAGGGATACTTCACTTACTGCAATTCGAGAGGTTCTTT
>JAAYOB010000001.1 GCA_012520575.1 Candidatus Stramentimicrobium fermentans | reverse complement strand
TAGATTTTCCAACCGTGATTACCGTCTGGCATAATTACCAAAAATCACAAACTGAAAAATAATCTGTAATTTTACTGTACATAATCAGAGTAGTCTTCACGCTTTAGTTTGGGCTACTCTTTTTTACCATTAAGGTAAAAGTGTTATCTCTCCCTCTTCAAAATTACTGCCATAAAATATTACTAACTATGAATGAGGACCGTGCTGCAATGCTTAGATAGAATAAAGGCCAAAAGTAAAGCCTGTTTTAAGTGAGTCACTATCTTCAAAGAATACTTTTAAGGAAATCGTTGTACAGAAAATTAAAACCTATGTTATAATATTTATGTCATAGTATAGTTATGTGTAACATAGTTTGTTTAGATATTTGTTTGTAAAGGAGAAGATATATATGGATCGCACAAGTGAATTAAATGAACCGCTATTCTTAACCAGTCCAGTTTCACCGCTTTCTGTTCATGTAGAAATGTGGACTAAAAAAGTTGAAAGCGCTTTAACTGACCCCTTTGATCATTATGCTTTTTATGCTTCACGAAGTATTTGTGTGATGCATCCGGAAATATATTTGAGGGCAGATCTCTGGTTTTACGAGCATATCTCTAGTGTGCCGGGTTATCAAAATGCCTTTTTAGAAGATGATAGAGAAAGTAATGAATTCTTACCACATACTCAATATTTTCGTTCTGCCCCCTTTGACTTTAAAATGTTTCCCTGGGAGAAAACAAATATTGTAATGACTACTAAAGATTTATACCCGGAAAGGTATCCCTTTTTCCCTTTTCTGGATCAGAGGATGATGCCTTTGGCCAGCACCTTAAAAACTTATAAAAAAGAGATTACCGAATTGGAGGCAGCTGCCATGAGGTTTATTATTGAAACCAAAAAACAGGAGTCTTCCGAGGAGGTATTTGTTATTTATTCCGAAGAAGGAATGGCTTGGATATCGAGCAAAGGAGAATTCTATTGTGCCGTTACCGGAGAAAAAGTGGAAGATGTTAAAGGAAAGATAGTGTTAATCTTTAACGATAAGCTCGCCTGGTATCCCCTGATGGGACGGGATAATGTAGAAGAATCTCCGTATTTGCAAAGACTTGTTGAGCAATATCGAGAAAAAATCGGTATCCCTGAACTGACCACGCAAGAAAGAACGCTCTTAGAAAAAGTTAAAAATGCCACTCTATTAGATGGAGAAAAACAAGAAGCAGCGGCAGTAATTGCTGCCGTTAGGAGTACAGGTAGATATACCAAATGGTTTAAGTTCCACTCTTTATGGGATATTGCAATGCCTACTAAAAAGGAAAGAGCCTGGCAATACTATGGTTTTATTGAAGATATTCTAATTCGAGCTAATACCTTAAGTCCAATTTCAGCCTATATTGCCGCCTGTTCTCGCAATGCAAAAGGATATGATAAAATTTTGGTTTTAGACAGAGAATGGATCAGCGTCGCATCTCTACCCAATCGTAATTATATTTGGGGGCATTTATGGGATGAATGTCTGGTGGAATATTCTATAGATGAATCCTTCAGAACCCGTGCCGGGCACTGCATGGTCCAATCATTTGTTATCAGTGCCATTTTAGATATGGCCCGGATTGAAAATTATTTACTGGAAGGGGAAGTTCCGGGTTCTCACCATTATGTTTTTGTACCTAACTATGAATTTACTTTTGATAACGGTAAGCTGCAATCGTCACAAAACACTATACACTGGAACGGACCTAGGGGTAATAAGGTTATTGCCCGCTTCCATTATCGGGGAAAATTTGCATCCCCCATTGCCGGAGGCCATTATTCAGGCACTTTTTCACCTGCTGAAGCAGTAGAAGTTCTAAGAAAATTAAAAAGCCTCTATAATGACCGAATTCTTATTTATGTAGATGGAGAACATGAAACAAAGCATCCCAGAATAAAAGAAGAAAATATACCTACCACTGAAAATTTTGAAATTTTACTAAAGGAAGAGTGGGAAAATGTTATGCTTCCTTAATGGCAGATGAGAAAGCGAGGTAATTAGTTATGTCCGATAAATCTGCACTTGCAAGAATTGACCTAAAGATACTGGTCTGTGACCGCTCAAGATATATTAACAATCTCTGGTCCCAATTCGGACTTTCTGTCTTAATAGATTGCTATTGGGATAATGGAGAAAAAAAGAGAATACTCTTTGATAGCGGCTGGGAGTCAGATCCGTTGTTACACAATATGGGGAAACTAAACATAAGTGTAGAAAGTATTGATAGTCTGGTTTTATCACATTGCCATTACGATCATACTGGCGGTTTAAAAAAATTGATCAATGATGAGACTGCTAAGTTTAAATTATTCGCCCATAAAGAGGTTACCAGACCAGTATATAGCCTTAAACCGGAAATCCACTATATTGGTATTGATGAAAAACTAATATTACAATTACCAAGAGAGCGGTTAATACTGTTAGTTAATGAAACTGAAATTTATCCCGAAATTCATATGACCGGTACCGTTCCTCGCATTACCGATTTTGAAAAGCCGGAAGAAGATGTCTATATATTGGATAATGGTATATTAATTGAAGATCCAGAAAAAGATGATATGGCTCTGGTATTTGATTTAGGTGAGTCCGGAATAGTGGTGGTAACCGGTTGCAGCCATGCCGGAATAGCAAATACATTATACCACTCAATTAATATAACTAATAACAAAAATATATTAGGGGTGGTGGGAGGATTTCATCTTATAGATTTGAGTCCAGAAGTTAGAAGACGGACTATTGAAGAATTAGAGAAGTTTGACATAGCCAATATCTGGTCAGGGCATTGTACGGGGTTTGAAGCAGAATATATGCTCAGAGAAAGATTCGGTACCCGGCATGGAATGTTTTATACTGGTGATGTAATCAAATTTACCGCTAAAAAAAATGAGTAATCAAATATCAATTTATCTTTCTTTACCTCTCTCTTAGAGGAAAAGGGCTATAGCCATTGACTAACAATTGTCTAACCAATCTTATAACATAACATTATGATAAAAAGGAAAATAAGGTAAAGAGAAAAGAGTGATATTTATGGAATAGGTTGCGGCAAATATAGCCGTAAGGGATTATTTAAATCAAATGATAAAACTCAAAATATGGAATTTTGCCTTACTCGGCAGTAGGACAATGGTAGTTGTATTAATTACTTATAATTATGTTAGCCCCAAATATTAGACAAATAGCGACTGGCACTACTAAAAACTAAAATCAATGTATAGAAAGGGTAAATAAAAAATGAAAAAAAGAATATCGTATTTTTTAATTCTTCTTTTGATTTCTGTATTCATATCCATGACCGGCAGTGCGCAGGAAAAAGTATTAGTAATAGGTGATGGCAATCCTCCCGGAGACATCAATCCTTTGATAGGGTTAAACATCACCTCTCAATATATCAGTATCAGTACCTATGACACTTTAATAAGCAGAAGTAGTATGGTCTCCAAAGATGGTGAATTGGTTGAAGAACCTGATGTGTTCAATCCGAGATTGGCGCAAAGCTGGACAATATCGGAAAATGGTTTAGAATACACCTTCAATTTAAGAAAAGGCGTTAAGTTTCACAGTAACCATGATTTTGATGCAGCTGATGTAGAGTTTACATTTGATATGCTCAGAACTCACGGCAGTTATGCTTCTTTCTTCAACGAACTGATTTCCAAAGTGGAAGTTCTTAATCCATATCAAGTAAAAATAACACTTAGTCGCGTAGAACCGCAGTTTCTAAAGAGAATCAGTAGCTACAATGGTAGCATTTTGAGCAGAAATACTGTTCTGGAAAAAGGCGGTTCCGCTGTGGACGATCAGATGAAGTGGCTGGCCTCCAATGAAGCAGGTACCGGCCCTTATATTTTAGAATCATTATCTACCGATGAAGCCCGCTTAGTGGTAAACAAAGATTATTGGGGAGATAAACCCAAAATAGACCGTATCATTCTGAAAACAGTGGCGGAGAGCAGTAATTTAAGAATCATGCTTGAAAAAGGTGATATAGACTTCTATAGGTTGCCTGCCGCGATAGACTACCCTGCCTTAGAAGCCAACCCGGATATAGAGTTATTGGTCAGACCTGCCAATTCTAAAGTTGTGTATTTAGGTATGAATACAGAAGTTGCACCATATGATAATGTCAAAGTCCGCCAGGCAATTGCCTATACCATTCCCTATGAGCATCTTTGTGAGATTATTGGCGGAGGAGGGAAATATTCTCCCAGAGCCAGGTCAATCTTAACCGACGAGCTCTCCGGTTCTATTCCTGCCTTCAAATATGAATATGACTTAGAAAAAGCCAAAGCATTATTAAAAGAAGCAGGTTATGGAGAAGGACTTAAGATCAGTTTCGATCTCTTTAATGCCGGTAAATTCCCGGATATGGCAGTCATAATGCAGGCTGAATTGAAAAAAATAGGAGTTGATTTGGAAATTAAGCCGATGGCACCCCCAGCCTTCTTCCAAGCTGGTGACGGTGGGACATTGGACTTTTTTGTAGTCTCTTGGTGGGATAATGCAGCAGACCCGGTAGGTTTATTAAACGATCTGGTCGATTCCTCCTCCATTCCCAGCCCAGGTAATTATGCCAAATATTCCAATGAAGAAGTTGATAATTTAATAGACAAAGCTAAAGTAGAAATGGACCCCGAAAAACGTAATGAAATATTAGCAGAAATTCAAGAAATATTAGCTGTAGATGTTCCTTATATACCTATATATGAGGCCAAAATTGTCCTTGCTTTCCGGAAAAATGTAAAGAACTATGTCCATTATTCTGATAGCATTACCAGACTATATGAATTGGACATTGAATGATTAATTAATGAAATAAGCTTAGGACAGTAAAAGTGTTAACTTTTGCTGTCCTAAGTAGTGAATCATATGAATAATAAGCAATAATTAAAGTCGCATTCCTGTAAAAAGATTCCGTAGGCTCTTATTGTAGGCAAATCGAAATAAGAGTTTTTTACTTTGAAAGTATGGTAGAGGAAGGTTCAGTGAATTTCAGCCGGTATTTATTAAAAAGAGTTGTCTTTATGCTCCTAGTTTTGATAGGTGCATCAATTGTGGCATTTATTTTAGTTAGAGTTGTTCCCGGTGACCCGGCGCGCATGCTCTTACCGCCTCAGGCTAAGCAAGAGGATGTCGATAGGGTAAGAATAAAAATGGGATTAGATAGGCCCTATATAAAACAATATCTTAACTATTTAAAATCTCTATTGGAAGGCGACCTTGGATTTTCTTACCATACCGGACGAACTGTGGTAGAAGAGTTTAAGTTGAGGCTGCCGGCAACAATTGAACTTTCCCTGCTGAGTCTCGGTTTTGCTGCTTTAGTAGGGGTTTGGTTGGGTATAATTTCAGCTGTTCATAAGAACGGATTGATTGACCATGCCTCTCGACTATTCTCCATCGGTGGCATTTCAGCACCGGGCTTTTGGATCGGGCTTTTATGTATCTATATCTTTTATTATAAATTGAGTTGGGTTCCTGCACCTACCGGCCGGTTAAGCTTAACCAAAGAGGTGGTTGCCGGAGGGAGCGGTTTTTTATTATTCGATGCCCTAAAAAACGGTGATTGGGACCTATTCAAAGATGCCTTTATGCATCTATTATTACCCGTTCTGGTCCTTTCTTATTCTTTTTTAGCAATGATCTGCCGTCTAACCAGAGCAGGTATGATTGAGGTAAGTCAGCAGGATTATATTAAGTTTGCCAAAAGCTGCGGAGTAAAGACCAATAAGATAATATGGAAGTATTCCTTAAAAAACGGCATAAAGCCGGTCTTGACCATGTTGGGCATGTTTTTAGCACAGCTTATCGGAGGGGTTGTTTTTATTGAAACCGTATTTAATTGGCCCGGCATCGGCCGATATGCGGTCGATTCCATCAATTTTTTAGACTATGGCCCCATTCAGGGTTTTATTATTTTCATGGCTTTAATATATGTGTTGATCAATTTAGCGGTAGATCTTATTTATATGGCTATCGACCCGAGAATACAATACTGACCAAAAAGCAGGACTATGACAAGAGATACAAGAATCCAAATAGATAAGAGTAAACAATCACATCGAAAAAAGATATTCCTTTCCAATAAGCTTTCTGTCGTGGGGGCTACTATTGTCTTTGTTTTCATTCTGATAGCAATTTTAGGACCGCTCCTTGCCCCTATTCCTCCGGATGAAATAAACTATCATAGTATTCTCAATTCGCCCTCCCGCGCCCATTATTTTGGCACAGACCGTTATGGAAGAGATTTGTTCAGCCGGGTAATTTACGGAGCCCGGACCTCGTTGAGTATAGGTTTTATTGTAGTAATCTTTTCTACCTTGCTGGGTCTGGCAATAGGCACCGTTTCTGGTTATCTAGGCGGTAATATCGATAATTTTATTATGAGATTTGTAGATTTATTGATGGCTTTCCCATCTGTCATTGTGGCTATGGTGTTAGCTACCATTATGGGAGGAGGAATAAAAACTCTGATTATTGCCATGCTAGTCAGCTCCTGGACCGGTACTGCGAGAATTGCCAGAGGAGAAACACTCTCGTTAAAACAGAGCGGCTATGTCACAGCTACCAGGGGAATCGGGGGCAAGTGGAGTTATATTCTGTTTTATCATATCTTGCCCAATGTTTTACCCCCTGTTTTAGTAAGTTCAACACTCTCTTTCGGAAATGTTATTTTGAATACTGCCGGATTGAGTTTTATCGGTATCGGAGTACAGCCGCCCATATCCGAATGGGGCTTGATAATCAGTGAGGGAAGACAATATATAGTATCAGGGCAATGGTGGCTGGTATTTTTTCCGGGATTAGCCATTATGCTGACTGTTATGGGGTTGAATCTTTTAGGTGACGGACTGAGGGATATTTTCGACCCGAGACAGAGAAGATAAAAAGATGAATAGATTACTCAGTGTTAATAATTTAAATGTAGTATTCAATACTTTCGACGGTGTATCCAGAGTACTGCGGGATATTAGTCTAGAAGTCGGTGAATGTGAGTCTTTAGGAATTGTTGGAGAAACTGGTTCCGGTAAGAGTGTTTTATCTCAATCCATAATGGGTATATTACCCGTTCCTGGTAAAATTATATCAGGCTCCATCTTCTTTAAAGGTGAAAATCTCCTCTCTTTATCCTCTAAGAAGATGGGGAAAATTAGAGGTGCAGGACTTTCCATGATTTTACAAAGCCCTATGACCTCTCTAAACCCACTCTTTAAAGTCAAAGAACAGATGATAGAGGTGCTGAAAACACATTCCCGTCTCAATAATAAAGAGGCAGTATATAGGGCGGAAGAATTGCTTAGGATTGTGAGGGTACCGGAAGCAAAGAGTGTACTGGAAAGATATCCCTTTGAGCTTTCCGGAGGAATGGCGCAAAGAGTGATGATAGCGATGGCAGTTAGCTGCAATCCGGCTTTAATAATTGCCGATGAGCCGACTACCGCCTTGGATGTTACGGTCGAAAAACAGATAATCAAATTGATGAGAGATATTATGAGAAGGTTCAACAGTTCGCTGATCTGGATCTCTCATGACCTAGATGTGGTTAAACAAGTTTGTGGAAAGATTGCAGTGATGTATGGCGGTATTATTGTGGAGATTGGATCTACTGAAGATATTCTATCGCAACCTCTGCACCCTTATACCAGGGCTCTCATGGATTCACAGCCCTCGGTCAGCAAAAGGGGGAGGCCTCTGCAGAGTATTGAAGGGTTTGTTCCCAATATGCTCAATATTCCCGACGGCTGTATCTTTGATTGCAGATGTTTGGAGAAATCAGGGGATTGCTGTCAAGGTACGCCGCCGGCGTTGGTAGAGTTAGATAATGGTAGAAGAGTAGCTTGCCGTAAATATCTTTAAGATCACAAATATAAAGTTAGAGTGAGTGCTTTCATTTGATTGGTGATTAATATGGTTAAACCTATTTTATCAACATGCAAACTAAAAAAGCTATTTCCCGTTGGACGTGGAGTATGGAATAAGCCTAAAGCCTATGTTAATGCCCTTGATAAGGTGGATCTGGACATAATGGGCTGCACTACCTTTGGTTTACTCGGTGAGAGTGGCTGTGGGAAAACCACCCTGGCTCAATTAATAACTAGGCTGCAGGAACCCACTTCAGGCACTATTTGGTATAAAGGACATGATATTACCAAGATGAAAGGTAGAGATTTAAGAGAAAATAGAATTTACAGTCAAATTCAAATAGTCTTTCAGAATCCGGCTGAAGTTCTATCTCCCCGCAGAACAATCGATTTTTTACTCAAAGAGCCGTTAAAAATAAACAAAGTATACGAAAAAGAGATAGAAATTGAGCAAAAAATTGAAGAGTTGTTGGATAAAGTTAACTTAAGACCAGAACTGCTGACCAGATTTCCCCATCAATTGTCAGGTGGACAGCAACAGAGAATTTGTATTGCCAGGGCTTTATCGTTAAATCCAGATTTTATTGTTTTGGATGAACCGACTTCCGCTTTAGATGTTTCAGTACAGGCCAAAATACTGAACTTGCTGGTAGAATTACAGCAGAAAGAAAGACTGACTTACCTCTTGGTTACCCATGACATAAGGGTTGCCGAATATATTTGTACTGATATAGCGGTTATGTATTTAGGAGAGATTGTAGAAATTTTAAAAGCAGAAGAGTTCAGGCAAAATGCCAAACACCCCTATAGCAAGCTCTTAATCGAATCAGCTAATACCGAATGTGAAGAGAAAGATTTTGATTTAAAGGTATTAGATGACCCACCCTCTCCAATCAATCTGCCGAAAGGGTGTCGTTTTCAGGCAAGATGTCCGGTCAGTATTCCAATTTGCTCTACCATACACCCCGAACTAAAAAAAATATCTGATGGAACTAAATGCCGCTGCCATAGAGTTACCGATAACTAATAATATTATCTTATATGGATTTTTTAAAGAAGAATCTCTCCTGCTCAAATTATTACCCGTAAAAATATCTAAAATATACTGAATAAAGAGAGTGAAAAACTATGACAATCATATACAAAAAAGGAAGTTATGTAAAGTATAAAGCTGCCGATGGTGATGCCATTACATTCCCTTATCTCTTAGTAAAAGGTGCACAGAAAGGGCCGACGGTTTGTATTACCGCAGGTATCCATGGCTGCGAATATCCGCCTGTACTAGCCGCAATAGCTCTGTATAAAAGGTTAAATTACGAAACACTCCGAGGCACTGTAAAGATTATTCCCATTGTAGATATGGAGGCCTTTAAAAGTAAAAAGATGTTTGTCTGTCCCAAGGATAATAAGAATATTAATAGATGTTTTCCGGGAAGCGAAAACGGAACCTATTCCGAAAGACTAGTCTATCATTTAGTACAAAATTTTATAAAGGGTAGCGATTACTATATTGATTTACACTCCGCGGATTTAACAGAAGCCATGAGCCCCTTTTGTGAAATACATGATTCGGAAGATAAGAGAGTAAATGAAGTGTCTCTTAAGATGGCAAAATACTCAGGGTTGACCGATATTGTGATTAAATCGGCTGAAGGCGAGATAAATGATCGGAACCAAAGTTATTCTACAGCCGCAGATATGGGAATTCCCAGTCTGGTTATGAATGCAGGACAAATAGGGGAAGACAGTGAAAAATATGTAGATTTAATTTTAAGAGGCCTGACTAATATATTAGGCTTTATGAAAGTTTTAGATGATAGTCTGATTGAGCTTGAAAACCAAATCTACTATAAAGCACCTATTCATATCAGAGCAAAAGCGGAAGGTATTTTTTATCATCATACTAAAGTAGGAGAACAGGTAAAAGAGAACGAAATAATCGGAACCGTCGAAGATGTATTTGGTACAGAACTGGAAACTTTGCGGGCACCTGCTGATGGGAAGGTGCTACTGGTTAATACCGGTATATATGTTAAAAGGGGCTCTCTCTTGATAGAGATCATTGTTCCTAAATAGGAAAGAAATATTAAAATAAAACGGCAATCAATATGGATTAAAGTTTAAAGAAAAAAAACCATTACAATACAAAGATAAGTAAAAATATCTAATCTATAGGAGGTGTAAGTTTAATGACCAAAATCTGGCCTGATGGCATCAAATGCGGAGTGGCTTTTACTTTCGATCTTGATGCAGAAACTTTCTGGTTTTCCCGGACCATGGATAGTATACATTCCATGAATTTAATGGCAGAAGGTTCCTATGGACCAAAAGTGGCAGTGCCAAGAATACTCGATATGTTAGATCGGCAGGAGATTAAGGCAACCTTTTTTATACCTGGATGGGTTATAGAGCGGTATAGTGAAGTGTGTCAAGAGATAGTAAGGAGGGGGCATGAAATCGGTTATCATGGGTATCTGCATGAAAAGGCTTATTTTATTGAACAAGAAAATGAGCTTATTTTAAAATCCAAAAAGATAATGAAAGACTTACTGGGAGTTATACCTAAAGGGCATCGCTCACCGGAGGCTAATTTAAACAAAGAGACTATCGATGCTATTGCCCAAAATGATTTTGAATATTCCTCAAATATGATGGATAGAGACTGCCCTTATTTGCATAAAACGAGTGAGGGAAAATATATTACTGAACTGCCCTTTAATTGGCTCTATGATGACTCCTCACATTTCTTTTTCACCATACAGGAGCCATCCCGCAGGCCCATCATGCCTACCAGTATCGTGAAAGAGATTTGGTTGGAAGAGTTTGAAGGTCTCTATGAAGAGGGTGGTTCATTGACCTTTGTCTTGCATCCCTGGATATGCGGCAGGGTCAGCCGGGTAAAGATGTTGGAAGAGATAATCATCTTCATGAAAAGTAAGCCGGGTGTTTTAATAGGGCCGACATACGAGATATGCCGTAAAGCAAAGGAAGGTTTACTGAGAAGTTAAAAATAAAGACGAGGTCCAAATGCCTCGTCTTTATAATATCTGAGTTTTTGTTTTAAGAAAAGTACTTTAAATTTTAAGAATATCTTTCAGGTATATTATAGAGAGGGCAGTTTTTTTATCTTAACCTCTCTTTAAGAATACGGTGGAACAGTGTATTGCTCCCCACCCCTTCAGTATTTCCGAAAAATCTACAGAAATGACTTCAATACCGTTTTTCTCTAATACCTCTTTGCATCTGGGGTTTCCGGCGGGCTGAATTACCAACCCCGGTTTAAGTGCCACGAAGTTTACGCCCAAAGTTTCTCTTGCTTCAGTTTGGGAAGGTGCCTCTAAAATTTTCATCCCTTTTTTCATTAAGGCAATACAGATATCATAAGGTACATGGGTGGCGTGTACCATAGCGGTATCATAGCTAGCGATATTTAACAATCCATCAATATGGGCATAGCCCCAGGGTATTTGCATATGGAGTATTTCGGTAACACCCATTCTTTCCAATTCATGTGCAACTTGTTCATAGCCGGATCTATTTGCTCTCATACCAGTGGCTAAAATAACCGTATGCCTATCTACCCACATACCGCTGGCACCTTCAAATATCCCGTCTCCATTGATGGTCTTGATGATAGGTACTCCCAATCTGGCTAAGGCTTCTGCAGCATACCTTTCTTCCCCTCTTCTCTCTGCCATTGCCGGTCTACTAACGATGGCGCCCTCAGGGGTCATAAACACCTGGTCCCGCATAAATACAGCATTAGGCCGGTCTTCTCTCTGTTTTTCTACATAATAGACCTTAACCCCATGGTCTTTATATATTTGAACCAGATTATCATGTTGCTGTCTGAATTTTTCGACATTAATCGGATCATTGAATCTGACTGCCCGGTAATCAAAATTTTCAATCTCTTTACCAGGTCTCCTCATCAAAACCGCCTTCAGTGTATCTATCTCTGAAGCTACACCCCAGTCACCCCAGTAAAGCGGCATATCTTCTTCAAAGTTGGTCTCTTTGGGAAACCATCTTTCACCCGGCAGGGCATCAATATCAATCTTTTTTGTTTCTAATTCCATCTCCGTTCCTCCTCTGTTCTGAATATATTTATTTAGTACCTTTCTACTATATTTAACTATAAATACCAGATAGCGATTCAACGATATTCGGGTAAAATTAACTATACTATAAGGCAATACCTAGTAATTATACACATCTTCACTCTAAAAAGGAATTCATATTACAACATTGCGATAAAATTTAATCTTTATAGTCCTTCTATTCTTCTTTTTCCTTCATTCCGAACTTGTTGACAATAAGTTGTGCTTTTAATATTTCCCCTTCTTTTATTTTGCTTTTTTATTGTAAGCAGGCTTTAGCCTGCGTGACAATCTCATCCATTTGCCCTCACAATCTTTGTATAAATATATGTAAACTGTGTAATTTTACTTCTAAGAATATTTTTTGTATAAAATTCACCAAATAATAGTATAAACCATTGAATTTTTTAAATCACATTTTCTAAATGTTAAAATATATAAGCTATTAAAAACTGAACTTAAAGTAGAGTGCTAATTTACACTTTAGAATTTATGTCTTATTAGGGTGGATATTGTTATGATGAAGCAAATAAATTCTAAGCAATGTGTTGTAAAGTAAGGTGAAGCGTTTACAGCCGAGCGAGGAGTTAAGCTAATGTATGACCTTGTCAGACAAGGGACTGAGCGAATTGGCTCTCGATTTTCAGAGCATGCTTGTGGTACTGGGAATTTTATTACAGAGATATTATCACGCACGCCCTTTAGTTGTTAAAAAATACAAAGCAGGCAAAAAAGAAATATGTGAGTGGTGAATAACATTACTATTTAGGGAATGGATGTCTACTGGAAGTGGAAAACACCAATAATAAATTTGTGACAGATTTAAACAGCTTATGTCCCAATATCTTCTTGATTGGCACAGCACCAAAGTAAAACTAAATAGGCAATCTCAGTTATTGATCATTTGAATTAGTTCCTAAATTAGAAAGAAAAGAGTGTTTTGCTTGACAACGAAGAAGGATATAGAAATATAAAAAAGAAATTTAGGAAAGCGGTGAAGAATGCTTGCATATGCGAGGAGTAAAAAACTCAATATAGATTTTCCAACCGTGATTACCGTCTGGCATAATTACCAAAAATCACAAACTGAAAAATAATCTGTAATTTTACTGTACATAATCAGAGTAGTCTTCACGCTTTAGTTTGGGCTACTCT
>JAAYOB010000029.1 GCA_012520575.1 Candidatus Stramentimicrobium fermentans | reverse complement strand
TGAATTGCTCTAGAGGAGCATCTCCGGTGTCACCTTCGCTACGTTTTCTAATATTAACGGTCTTCTTATCGACTTCCTGGTCCCCGAAAATTAACATGTAAGGAATCTTTTGTATTTCTGCTTTCCTAATTTTAGCTCCAATTTTTTCATTGTTCTCATCAAGTTCTACTCTGATATTCTGTTCTGAGAGAATCTTCCCTAATTTTCTACCATATTCGATATGTCGTTCGGCAATAGGTAATAATTTAACCTGAATTGGAGCAAGCCAGGCAGGTAAAGCTCCCGCAAATTGTTCTATTAAAATACCTATAAAACGTTCTAAGCTGCCCATAATTGTCCTATGCACCATTACCGGTCTTTCTTTTTCGCCTTGGGCATTAATATAATAGAGATCAAAATTCTCGGGCATTAGAAAATCAAGCTGTATAGTGCCGCATTGCCATTTTCTTCCCAAGCAATCTTTTAAATGAAAATCTATTTTAGGACCATAAAAAGCTCCATCGCCTTCGTTAATTTTATAGACAATCCCCTTGCTATCCAGGGCATCTTTTAGATTGGTTATTGCTCTATCCCATACCTCATTAGAACCCATTGCATTTTCCGGTTTGGTACTCAACTCAATATCATACTCGAAACCGAAAGTCCGGTAGAAAAAGCCCTCGAATTCAATCAGATTTTGTATTTCCTCCTTTATCTGGGAGGGCATCATATAAAGATGGGCATCATCTTGCGTAAAGGATCTTACTCGAAATAATCCATGCAGTACACCTGATAGTTCATGGCGATGCACTAATCCTAATTCTGCTATCCGTAGGGGAAGCTCTTTATAACTATGCAATCTACTCTTGTAGACCAGGATACCGCCCGGGCAATTCATCGGTTTTACTGCGAAATCCTCATCATCTATCTTAGTAAAATACATATTCTCCTGATAATGGTCCCAATGACCTGATTGCACCCATAAAGCTTTATTTAGAATGATAGGTGTTTTAATCTCCTGATATCCTCTTTTTCTATGCTCTTCCCGCCAATAGTCTTCTAGCAGATTTCGGATTATCATGCCTTTAGGATGGAAAAACGGGAAACCAACCCCCTCTTCATGAAAACTGAACAAATCAAGTTCTTTCCCAATCTTTCGATGGTCTCTTCTTTTGGCTTCTTCTAATAAATGCAAATACTTTTCTAAAGCATTTTTGGAATCAAAAGATATGCCATATATTCTCTGCAACATCTTATTCTTTTCATCGCCATGCCAGTAGGCACCGGCTACGCTCAATAATTTGAAAGCTTTTATCCTTTTAGTGGAGGGGATGTGGGGTCCCCGGCACAGATCTACAAAATCACCCTGTTGGTATATGGTCACCAGGTTATCTGAAATTTCCTGCAGTAATTCAACCTTATAGACCTCTTTTCTTTCTCTGAATAAATCGATTGCCTCTTCTTTCGACAATGTTTTTTTCTGAAAAGCAAGGTTCCTTTTTATCAATTCTTTCATCTTTTTCTCAATCAACGGGAAATCTTCCGGAGAGAAGGTGTGTTCAGAATCAAAATCATAATAAAACCCCTCTTCTATAGCCGGACCGATGGCAATTTTGGTGCCTGGATATAATTCCTGGACCGCCTGTGCCATTATATGTGAAGAGCTATGAAAGAATATTTCTTTGCCTTCTTCGCTCTGATAAGTAATCACCTCAATCTTATCCTGGTCTTGAGGTTTTTCAAGAAGGTCTTTTTTCACACCATTAATATTTACAGCTAACGCTTCCTGGGCTAATCGGGAATCAAATTGTTTTATTAGCTCATAAAAGGTTACTCCTGCATTAATATTAACTTTTCTGTCATCCCATAAAAAAATAGAAATTTCCCCCATTGAACACTCTCCTAAAACAAAAAAACCCACGTTAACTTACATGAGTTTTTATTACTCATTGTTATTGTTTGTCGTTTATAAAGATTTTTTCCCTTCTTATTTCTTTCTTTAAAAAGAAAGAAAATTATAAAAGTGGTGGGCGGTACTGGGATTGAACCAGTGACCTCTTCCGTGTCAAGGAAGCATTCTTCCACTGAACTAACCGCCCATTCTATTTAAGTTATTCAAACAATTGGAGGCGGCACTCGGATTTGAACCGAGGATGAAGGATTTGCAGTCCTCTGCCTTCCCGCTTGGCTATGCCGCCTCAATCATTGCCATTATAGAATTGATAAAGACAATGGAGCGGAAAACGGGATTTGAACCCGCGACCCTCGCCTTGGCAAGGCGATGCTCTACCGCTGAGCTATTTCCGCAAAGAAAAATGGCTGGTGCCGAGACCCAGAGTTGAACTGGGGACACGTGGATTTTCAGTCCACTGCTCTACCGACTGAGCTATCTCGGCAGAACTTATCTTTGAATAAAAGAAAAATGGCGGGGCCGACGGGATTTGAACCCGCGTTCTCCTGCGTGACAGGCAGGCGTGTTGGACCGGACTGCACTACGACCCCACTTAAAAACCAATGGTGGGCGGAACAGGGCTTGAACCTGTGACCCCTGGCTTGTAAAACCAGTGCTCTCCCTACTGAGCTATCCGCCCCCTTGTTTGATCATTTCTAAACCGCAAGGTTTATTATAACATCTCTTTTTTTCTTTGTCTATAAAAACCAAGAAAAAGATTGGTTTTTCAAATATATCTATAATTTATCCAAAAAATAATATTTATTTTAATCTCTCAAGCTAATGATAGTTCTTTATTAGAAGGGGATATCTTCTTCATCACCCTTCTCATCTATATAATTGTCTTCTTCTGCGATCTCTTCATCTGTACTGCTATCTTTAAAAGTCCCGACATTGGAATACTCATCTTCTGTCGAACTTTCGATATCTCTTAAATAGTCTAAAAGCTGGACAGTTCGGGCGTTAATTTCAAAACTGATTCTTTTATTTCCATCCCTATCCACCCAGTTATTAGATCTAAGCTCGCCATTAACTGCAATTCTTCTACCTTTTTTTAAATATTGAGAGCTAAACTCTGCTTGTTTCCCCCAAACAGTAATGTTGATAAAAAGAGGGTCTTCTACATTATCTCCCTCTTTGCTTTTATAAGTACGGTTTATAGCTAATCCAAACCGACAAACTGCCGTTCCGGACGGTGTATATCTCAACTCAGGGTCTCTGGTTAGACGGCCAATCCCAACAAAGCTATTTAAATCACCAAATGAAGCCATTCTAATTCTCCTTTCAAGGACAAAGAATTCTAATAGCTAACTCTTTAAATCTTTATCCTTTTTATTTAATTAAAACTTTATTTGTCTTTAAAAGTAGTTATGTATTCTGAGATTCCTAAGATCCATCTTAACAGAAATCAAAGATAGCAACAACACAATTATACCATAATAAGTTTTAACGCCTCATGCGATACATCATTCCATTACTCATACGGGAAATTTCCGCTGGATTAATGTACCACAATATTTACCAATTTCTCTGGTATATAAATAATCCTATCAATCTCTTTACCTTCTATCCACTTTTTGGTTTTCGGCAATCCTAATACAGTTTTTTTAATTTCCTCCTCAGAACTACCGGCTGAAACTTTAACTTTATCGCGCAATTTCCCATTTACTTGAACTACAATTAATAGTTCTTCTTCTTTTATTAATTGAGGATCAAATTGAGGCCATTTTTCAAAATAGAGACTCTGTTTATAGTCCATTCCTTGCCACAATTCTTCGCTAAAATGAGGCACTATCGGACTTAATAGTTTAACGGTACTTTCTAAAGCAGTCTTTAAAATCATCTTCTCAGATTCGCTCAGCTGGGTTATTATAATTTTCAGCCCATATAATTCATTGACTAATTCCATAATAGCACTGATGGCTGTATTAAAATGAAATCTTTCTTCAATATCTTCTGTTACCTTTTTTATAGTTTGTTGTGTTTTTCTTTCCAATCTTTTAAATTCTACACTAACTAAATTGTTTTCCTGTTTATTAGACAGATTTTTCTCTTGAAATAATTTGCGGTAATGGTAAACAATTCGCCAGACTCTTTTTAAGAAACGAGAGGCACCTTCTATACCTTTTTCCGTCCATTCCATATCCATTTCCGGTGGACCGGCAAAAAGCATCATTAATCTGGTGGCATCCACACCATATCTCTCAAAAATATGGCCCGGAGTAACTACGTTTCCTTTTGATTTAGACATTGCCGCTCCATCTTTACAGACCATGCCCTGGGTAAAAAGCCGTTTAAAGGGTTCTTTAAACTTAAGAAAACCCATATCATAAAGTGCCTTCACAAAAAACCTTGAGTATAGAAGATGTAAAATGGCGTGCTCCACCCCTCCGATATACTGATCTACCGGCATCCAGTAATGCAATTCTTCTTCATCAAAGGGTTTCTCTGTCAGATGGGGAGAACAAAACCGCAAGAAGTACCAGGATGAGCAGACAAAAGTATCCATAGTATCAGTATCCCTAGTAGCCTTTCCGCCACACTGGGGACAGGTAGTATGTAAAAATTCTTTACTGGAAAGCAATGGCGATTGCCCGGTTGGTTTGAAATCAACATCTCCGGGTAGATATACGGGTAGGTTTTCTTCCGGAACAGGCACCATACCGCAATGAGGACAATAAATCATTGGAATAGGTGCACCCCAGTAACGCTGCCGGGAAATTAACCAATCTTTTAATCGATAATTAATCTCTCTTTCCCCTAAACCTTCCTCTTCTAAGTACTTTATAATCATCTCTCTACCCTGGTCACTGGGAAATCCGTTAAATCTATCCGAATTGACCATAATTCCTTCATCAATATAAGCTTCTTGCAGGATCTCCTCGGAGCGTTCTGATTGTATAACAATCCTGATGGGCAGATCATATTTTTGGGCAAATTCAAAATCTCTCTGGTCATGAGCAGGTACTCCCATAACCATACCGGTGCCGTATTCCATTAGTACATAGTTTGCCAGCCAGATAGGAATTTTTTCATTGTTTAAAGGGTTTATGACATATTGACCGGTAAAACATCCTTTTTTCTCAGCAATGGCAATATCCTTTTCAGTGATATTCTCTTTCAGGAATTCCTCTTTAAATTTGATTACTTCCGGTTCATATTCGGTTCCCTTAACTAATTCCTCTACTATAGGATGTTCCGGAGAAAGAACAAAAAAAGTAACTCCATAAAGGGTGTCCGGTCTGGTGGTAAAAACCGAGAAAGTCTGATTGGTTCCGGCTATTGCAAACCTTACTAATGCACCTTCACTCCTCCCAATCCAATTCCTTTGCATGGTTAATACCCGCTCAGGCCATTCTTCTAAAATCTGCATATCATCCAACAGCTGCTGGGCATAATCAGTAATCTTAAAAAACCACTGCGATAGCTCCTTCTTAGTCACTCCAGCTCCGCACCTCTCGCAGTTACCATTAACAACCTGCTCATTGGCTAATACAGTGGCACAGGAAGGACACCAATTCACTACTGCTTTTTTCTTATAAGCAAGCCCATGCTTATAAAGTTGTAAAAACATCCACTGTGTCCATTTAT
>JAAYOB010000028.1 GCA_012520575.1 Candidatus Stramentimicrobium fermentans | reverse complement strand
CAATGAAGAGCTTTCTGATTTCTTCTTCTTCATCTTTTCGCATCAAGCCGGTATTAATAAATATGCCATGGAGCCGGTCACCAATCGCCTTATAAGTGAGAAGTGCCGCTACCAGAGAGTCTATCCCTCCACTTATCCCTGCGACAACCTTGCCATCTTCGACTTCTTTTCTTATATCCTGAACGGTCTTTTCTATAAAAAATTTTTCAGTCCATTTTGGTATACAATGGCATATTCCCTTAACAAAGTTAGACAAAATATGTTGGCCAAATTCAGTCTGCTCTACCTCGGGATGGAATTGCAATCCATATATCCTTTTCTCGCTATCTGAAAAAGCTGCTGCTATTTTTTTCTCGGTAACAGCGATAATTTTTAAATTGGAGGGAATATTCTTTGTAGTATAGTCAGGACATATCCAGGCATTTATAGCATCCGGCAATTGATAAAATAAATCATTTTTACCTTCCGGCAAAACATTTACTAAGGTGTTTTTGTATTCATTTATTTTTGAATATTCAACTTCCCCTCCACACATTTCTATTAAAATCTTTATTGGTTGGCCAATTCCCAGTATTGGAACATCTAAAGTGGATAATTGTTGAACCAAATGATGAACTTGCTCATTATTAAGGTTGTCGGCATTGCCGGATAATATAATACCTCTGGGGTTATTTTTAAGTAATTCTGAAAATGCAATATTATGAGGATATATTTCGGAATAGACCTTCAATTCCCTTATCCTTCTGGCTATTAATTGGGTATAAGGAGAACCAAAATCTAAAATGGCTATCCAGTCACAAGTAAAATCTTTTTCCATTGACATTTTGCACCTTTATTTAAAATAATAAATAAAAATATTACGCTCGACGACACTCTTCACATTGTTAAAAGAGCCGAATCTATTCTTTGTTTAAAGTTTATCTACTATTTTTTCACTCTATCAAATTCATCTATTAATTTTTAATAATATTCTTATTGAAGAAATAAAGGAGTTTTATAAGATACCTGTATAGTTGCAAGACAATTATTATGATATTACTTATTAGGTACGCGGGTAAAATAATAGTTTGCAATTAATTTATTTTTGTTGTATAGTTGATCTAAGGAATTCGGAATAGTTTAAATTATAGCACAAAATATTATTTCGGAAAATAATTAACGTTAAAAGTACTTTTAAAAAGTAACAATCATTGTCTTAATCAGGAAGCCTTTTTAAATACTTCTATCAATAGACAAATATTATGGTAAAATTAGTCATACTTTAGAATTTTTGATGATATTTCTACCTTAATATATGCTGGCTGAAGATTTCGGGAGAGATTTTTTAAAAAAACGCCGAAGGGGCAAGGTGTATGAATACTCATCCAAACTCTCAGGCAAAAGGACCGAAATTGGACAGATCTCTGGAAAGATATATATATCACCGAAGGAGTAAATTCCTTACCAGCCTTAGACCACATAAATGCACTATAAGAATAGCACCCAAATACATTCTAAGGAATAATCTCTCAGGTCTCAAGACAGAGTTTTAATGATTTTTTATTATTAAAACTCTGTTTTTTGTTTTTGATCGTATTAGGTCAGTTAATAATAAAATATTATTTAAAGTATTTATGTCATACGAGTATTCCCTAAGCTATTAAATATACTATATAAATAAACCGCGATTACAAAATAAGGAGGATTTTATGTTATCAGACCTGGAGATTGCCCAAAAGACTGAGATGCTACCCATCAAAGAGGTAGCTGCTTCAATCGGTATAGGGGAAGAAGATTTAGAACTATATGGAAATTACAAAGCAAAAGTAAAACTGGACATTTTAGACCGATTAGCTGACCGTCCGCAAGCAAAGTACATTGTGGTAACCGCTATTACCCCTACCCCTTTAGGTGAAGGTAAAACAGTTACCGCTATAGGATTGGGACAAGGTTTAGCAAAATTGGGGAAAAAGACCATTAATACTTTAAGAGAACCATCGATGGGACCGGTCTTTGGAATTAAAGGAGGTGCGGCTGGAGGGGGCTATTCCCAAGTAGTACCTATGGAAGATTTAAACTTACACTTCACCGGTGATATACATGCTGTTGGTGCTGCCAACAATCTATTATGCGCCATGCTGGACACACACTTACAAAAAGGTAACAAGATGAATATAGATTTGCACAAAGTGGGTATTAACCGCGTGGTGGATATATCGGACCGTGCCTTACGGAGTATTATTGTCGGTTTAGGCGGAAAAGAAAACGGTATCCCCAGAGAAACAGGTTTTGACATTACCGTGGCCTCTGAGGTCATGGCGATTTTGGCCCTGGCTACCGACATTTTTGACCTGCGGGAAAGACTAGGCAGAATAACTGTTGCCTACACTACCAATGGCCAGCCCATCACCGCCGAAGACTTGAAAGCTGCCGGAGCTATGACTGTTCTTTTAAAAGATGCACTCAAACCCAATCTCATTCAAACACTGGAGCACGGTCCCTGTTTTATGCATTGCGGCCCTTTTGCCAATATTGCCCATGGAAATAATTCAGTACTAGCAGATGCCATTGCCACAAAATTGGCGGATTATGTGGTTACTGAGGCTGGCTTCGGTTCTGATATGGGCTTTGAAAAAATGTGTAATATCAAGTGCCGTGCCAGTAAACTAAAGGTTGATTGTGCCGTCATTGTCAGCACTATCAGAGCCTTAAAGATGCATGGAGGGCTGATTAAAGTTGTAGCCGGAAAACCTCTGGATATAGAAAAGCTTTCTCAGGAAAACTTGCCGGCAGTCGAAAAGGGGTGCGAAAATTTGGAGAAACACATCGAAAATGCTCTATTGCATGGTATTAATCCTGTTGTGGTTATTAATCGATTCCCGACCGACACTCAAGCAGAAATAGAGTTAACTAAAGAAATAGGCCTTAAAGCAGGTGCAACTTCTGTGGTAACTCATGAAGGCTGGGCTAAGGGTGGTGAAGGCTGTCTTGAATTAGCAGAGGCCGTTATAGATGCTACTAAAAACGAAAGTAATTTCCATTACCTGTACCCTTTAGATGCCACTATTAAAGAGAAAATTGAAACTATTGCCACTAAGATATATGGAGCCGATGGGGTAACCTATCTGGACCAGGCAGAAAAGAACATTAAATTATTTGAATCCCTTGGTTTCGGAAATCTACCTATCTGTATGGCCAAAACCCACCTTTCTCTTTCACATGATCCGGCTTTAAAAGGTAGACCAAGAAATTATAGGATACCGATAAGAGATATCAGGGCTTCTATGGGAGCAGGTTTCTTATACCCCTTGTTGGGAACTATGATGACTATGCCCGGCCTGCCTTCTATGCCAGCTGCTACCAGAGTTGATATTGATAAGAACGGCAATACTGTAGGATTATTTTAATATTTAAATAAAAACAATAAAATATTTTGGAGGTAAGAATTATGTCTAATAAAATTTTGGAAGGACTCTATTACAGTAAGAGTGATGAGTGGGTAAAAGTAGAAAACGACGTGGCTGCTATCGGTATCACTTTTTATGCTCAGGACCAATTAGGTGACATCGTTTACTTAGAAGAGGTGAAAACAGGGATACGGCTTAAAAAAGGTGATACCCTTACCACTATAGAATCAGTAAAAGCAGTTGCAGAAGTTTTTTCACCGATAAGCGGGGAGGTTATTGAAGTCAACGCGGATGTAATAAATGACCCGTCTCAGATTAACCAGGATCCTTATGGTAATGGATGGTTTGTCAAAATTAAAATGAGCCAACCGGATGAAACAAAAGAACTCATGAGTGCTGCAGATTATAGTGAATATCGAAAAGAATAAAGAGTTTATTAAATAGGGGGTGAATTATAAATGAGATATATTCCCTCAACCGAGGAACAGCTGAAAGAAATGCTCCGGGAAATAGGGGTCTCTTCTTTTGAAGAATTGATTGACAGTATTCCGAAAGAAGTAAGATTAAAAGGAAAGTTAGACCTCCCCGCGGCCCTTTCTGAACAAGAATTAGAAGAGGAAATTGGTGGTATTGCCCAAAAAAATGCCGACTTCTATAATCTAAAACCTCTTATAGGGGCAGGTGCTTATCGCCATTTAGTTCCGGAAGCCGAAAGAGCTTTGTTGCAGAGAGAGGAATTCTGGACCTGCTACACACCATATCAGCCTGAATTAAGCCAGGGCACTTTGCAATCTATCTTCGAGTTCCAGAGCTATATTTCGAGATTGACTAAGATGGAGGTGGTGGTGCCCTCTATCTTTGACTGTGCCTCTGCTGCTGCAGAAGGAGTTCTGATGTCCCTGAGGCTGACCCATAGAAGAAAGATAATTGTGTCTTCTCTTCTACACCCTCATTTTAAGGAAGCTATTAGAACATACATAGAACCCCATGATATTAAAATAGTTGAAATACCTTTTCATGAGGGCATGACGGATATAGAAAAAATAAAGCAAGCAGTTGATGAGGATACTTCGGCTATCCTAATACAAAGTCCTAACTTTTTCGGAAGTATCGAAAATATAACAGAAATCTCTGAATTAGCGCACCAAAAAAAAGCAATGCTCATTCAGGTTATTGCCGAAGGTATGTCTTTGGCTCTTCTAAAATCACCAGGTGAAATGGGTGTGGATATCGTTGTCGGAAGCACACAATCCTTTGGTTTAGATCTAAACTTTGGTGGACCGTACAATGCTTTTTTAGCTACGAAAAAAGAGTTTATTCGACAGATTCCCGGGAGAATCATTGGAGAAACGGTTGACAGACAAGGAAGAAGAGTTTTTGTTATGACTTTCCGAGCACGTGAACAGGATATCAGAAGAGAAAAGGCTACTTCTAATATGTGTACCAACCATAACCTCAACGTTATCGCTTCGAATATATATCTGTCATTAATGGGTACCGAAGGACTCTATCAATGCGCCCTACTCAATACTAAAAATGCTCATTATCTGGAAGAACAATTGCTGAAGACCGGTAACTTTGAGAAAATTTATCAATATCCTTATTTTAATGAGTTTTTAATTGGCTATAGAGGAGATATCGAAAACCTTAACATGACTTTGCTTGAGCACAAATTTATCCCTCCACTTGCAATTCAATCCTTTTATCCCGATAAAGAACTCGAAAATGCGTTGCTCTTTGCCGTAACCGAAGTTTTTACTAAAGATGAGCTTGACAAAATAGTTAGAATACTTTCCAAATAAGGAGGAAAAGATGAAGCTAATCTTTGAAAAAAGCGTACCAGGCAGAGATGGTTATTCTCTTCCTGAAGATCAATTTCCGAAAATGAATATCAAAGATTTTTTGCCGGAAAAATACTTAACTAAAGATAAGAAAAACTTAAGCGAGGTTTCAGAGGTTGATGTAATAAGGCACTTTACAAAATTATCTAAATTCAATTATGGCGTAGATGACGGACTATATCCATTGGGATCTTGCACCATGAAATACAATCCACGAATTAACGAAAAGATGGCTAGCCTTACCAATTTTACTTATGCCCATCCCTTCTCTTCGCCAGATATGGTTCAGGGCAGCTTAGAATTGATGTATAGACTCGATCAACTGCTTTGTGAAATAAACGGCATGAATCAATTTACTATGGCTCCGGCTTCTGGTGCCCATGGTGAGTTAACCGGAATACTGGTAATGAGAAAATTCTTCCTGGATCGCGGTGAAAAGAGACATAAAGTATTAATTCCTGATTCTGCCCATGGCACCAATCCAGCTTCTGCTGCTATGGGCGGCTTTGAAGTAGTAGAAATCAAATCGAATGAAAGGGGTACCGTTGACTTAGAATCGCTATCCCAGGCAATGGATAACGAAACAGTCGGCTTAATGTTGACTAATCCCAATACGGTCGGTTTGTTTGATGAAGGTATCGTAGAGATTGAAAAGATTGTTCACGGGAAAGGCGGTTTGCTCTACTATGACGGAGCTAATCTTAATGCCTCATTAGGCATTAACCGTCCCGGGGATGCCGGATTTGACGTGGTACATCTGAATTTGCATAAGACTTTTTCCACTCCTCACGGTGGCGGCGGACCAGGTGCAGGCGTAATCGGTGTAAAAAGCAAGCTCATTCCCTACCTCCCGACTCCCATAGTTAGTTTTGATGAAAATCTAAAGAAATACTTCTTTAAGGACGTTGGCCCAAAAAGTATAGGAATGGTGCGCAGCTTTTGGGGAAATTTCGCAGTTTTAGTAAAAGCCTTTACCTGGATTCTTTCCTTAGGCCCGGATGGCCTTTACCAGTGCTCCAAGACAAGCATCATCAATGCCAACTATGTTTTAGCAAAACTAAAGGAATATTACAAACCCGCTTATGACCGATATTGTGGACATGAGTGCACTTTAACCGGTAGAGAATATAAAAAATACGGCATTAAGACCCTGGATATTGCTAAGAGATTGATGGATTATGGTTTCCATCCTCCCACCATCTACTTCCCACATTTTGAACCATATGCCGATGAGACCATTATGATTGAACCGCCGGAGTCTGAAGGTAAAGAAATCCTGGATGATTTTATTAAGGCTATGATTGCCATTTCCAAGGAAGCAAAAGAAAATCCTGACCTTTTAAAATCTGCTCCACAGCGCACACCAATTGGCCGGACAGATGATGTGCTGGCGGTAAAAAGACCGATATTAACTTATGATGATGAACTGAAATTTAAAGACTAGCTCAATCATCAGGAAAAAGACATTAATTTTTAAATTAATAATATCTGGAGGTATCAGATGCAAGATAATAATTTGTTAAAGACTCCGCTACATGAAGAACATATTCGCTTTAAGGCGCGTATGATTCCCTTTGATGGATTTGATATGCCGGTCCAATATAGCGGTATTATAGATGAACATATTGCTGTCAGGGAAAAGGTGGGCATCTTCGATGTATCCCATATGGGAGAAATTGAAGTTAAAGGACCCGATGCCCTCTCTTTTGTTGATTATCTGGTCACAAATCGTATATCAGATATGAAAGATGAATCTATTAGATATTCCCCTATGTGTTATCCCCATGGTGGCCAGGTTGATGACATCTTTATCTATAAGGTCAATAATCATTTTATCTTATTGGTAGTCAATGGAGCTCCCAACTATTCTGAAAAGGATGAACAATGGATTAGAGAGCATAGTAGAGATTTTGATGTCGAAATATTTAATAAGACTAGCGAATATGGCGAAGTTGCTATTCAGGGTCCTCTGGCAGAAAAAATGTTAAGCCCCTTTTTTAAAGGTGAAATAAATCTTATCGATTTAAAAAGGTTTAAATTCTGCTATGGGACTCTCTTTGGTAAAGACGTACTGATATCACGCACTGGCTACACCGGGGAAGATGGTTTTGAAATATATACTTTCTGCGGTGATGACATAGTTGAAATCTGGCAAAAATCCTTTCAAGAAGGTGAAAAATATGGCATCAAACCTTGTGGCTTAGGAGCACGAGATACTACCCGATTTGAAGTAAGTTATTGGCTCTATGGAAATGATATTGGTGAAAATATTAATCCCTTAGAGACAGGGCAGGAATGGACAGTAAAATTTGATAAAGATAATTTTATTGGTAAAGATGCATTACTTAAAATCCGGGAGGCGGGAATTAAGCGCAGATTGGTTGGTCTTTTTATACCTCAAGGCGGTATTCCACGTAATGGAATGGAAGTATGGAATGACAACCAAAAGATAGGATTTATTACTTCAGGAAGTTACTGCCCAACCCTAAAGAAGGTTTACGCTATGGCTTTACTGAATCTTCCGTACACTCAAATCGGCCAAAAGGTAAGGGTCTTGATTAGAGATAAGGAGATACCGGCAGAAGTTGTAAACATGCCTTTCTTGGCCCCCATTAATAAAAGATAATTAAAGCTATTTATAGAAAGGATGAAAAAGCAGCTATAGTATTTGTAACCAAGAAGGGGGGTGATAAAATAGTTAACAAGAATACCTTAAGTTAAGATTAGGAGGAGGTGTGCAACGTAAATAATTATATTTAAAAGAAACATATTTTTCTCTCTATTTCTCTTATTTCCTGGCGATTTATAAAAAACTATATTTTAGACTGTTCATCCTGCGAAGTTTGACCATAAAATATAAATATTTTAAAAATTAAAAGGAGTTTTCTTTAACATGGATACGATAATGGAGTTTTTAGATAAAGTTAATGCCTTTGCTTGGGGTCCACCAATGATGGTTCTACTGGTTGGTACCGGGATATTGTTAACCATTCGCATAAAATGGGTGCAATTTACTAAAATTGGCTATGCCTGGAAAGTTACCTTCGCCTCTTGCTTTAAAAAAGATCAGGATACACTTGGTGAAGGCGAAATTACCCCCTTCCAATCCCTTTGTTCAGCCCTATCGGCTACCGTAGGTAACGGAAATATTGCCGGCGTAGCAACTGCTATCGCTGCCGGTGGTCCAGGCGCTGCAGTTTGGATGTGGATTACCGCCTTGTTCGGGATGGCTACCAAATTGGGGGAAGCCACTTTAGGTGTAAAGTACCGCGTTAAATATGAAGATGGCAGCTTTGGCGGAGGTAGCATGTATTTTATTACCAATGGCTTAGGCCAGAAATGGTTAGGCTGGATATTTTCCCTTTTTGGCGCATTAGCTGCTTTCGGTATCGGCTGTATGGTGCAAACTAACTCTATGGCACTGGTTGGAGAAAGTGTGTTTAGTATACCACCTTTGATTTCCGGTGTTGTTCTTACTATCTTAGTTGCCTTGGTAGTTATTGGTGGTATTAAGCGTATCGGTCAGGTTACAGAGCTCTTGGTCCCCTTTATGGCTATATTTTATATTGTGGGAGGCCTTATCATTATTATTGCTAAAATAGACATGCTGCCCTGGGCAATTGGAGAAATATTTAGGTCTGCCTTTACCGGAAGAGCTGCTTTCGGGGGATTTGCCGGGGCAACGGTAGCTCAAGCCATGAGGTTTGGTGTAGCCAGGGGGATATTCTCCAATGAAGCCGGTCTGGGAAGCGCCAGCATGGCTCATGCCGTAGCTAAGACCAAACATCCGGTTCGTCAGGGCATGATGGGTACTGTAGAGGTATTTATCGATACACTAATGGTCTGTACTATAACAGCATTAGTAATTGTTATTACAAACTCCTTGGGTACCGGCCTTACCAGTACTGCACTTACTGCACATGCCTTCAGTACTGTATTAAGGGGATTTGGTGGCCCTATTGTGGCCATTGGCTCTTTCTTGTTCGGTTATTCTACTATCATAACCTGGTGCTATTATGGACAAACCTGTTGCCGCTTCATCTTAGGGCCCTCAGTGGTTATGCCTTATGCCTGGATATTTATCGTTCTTGCTTTTTTAGGTGCTGTGGTAGAAGTTCCCTTTGTCTGGCTATTAACTGATACGCTCAATGGATTGATGGCCATTCCTAACTTAATCGGACTTATTTTCTTAAGTACAGTTGTAGCCAAAGAGGTGGAAGATTATTTCTCAAAACCTGAATTGCTAGATTAGAATATTTTGGAAGGATGGCAATCAATACCATTGATATACTGTCCTTCCTTATTATTTGGTAAGGAGGATACTTGAATAAATGATTATTGGTATACCTAAAGAAATAAAAGATAATGAAAACCGTGTGGCGATTGCCCCCGCTGGAGTAAGGGCATTTGTTAATAGCGGTCATCAGGTTTTAGTGCAGAGTTCAGCCGGTTTGGGCAGTAGTTTAACTGACCAGGAATACTTAAATGCAGGCGCCGTTCTTTTAGATGAATCTGAAGATATCTTTCAGAAAGCGGAAATGATATTAAAAGTTAAAGAACCTTTACCATCTGAGTATAAACTTATTAGAGAAGGACAGATTATTTTTACCTATTTCCATTTTGCTGCCTCACGAGAACTAACCCAAGCTATGATAGATAGCAAAAGTATCTGTTTCGCTTATGAGACTGTGGAAACTGATGATAAAGCCCTTCCCCTTTTAGCCCCAATGAGTGAAGTAGCCGGAAAAGCTGCCGGCCATCTTGTGGCTTACTATTTAGCACTCCCTTATGGGGGACGTGGAGTACTGCTGGGTGGCGTACCAGGAGTAAAACCGGCAAAAGTATTGGTAATTGGTGGTGGAAACGTAGGTACTAATGCTGCAAAAATAGCTGCCGGCATTGGTGCTAATGTAATTATTTTTGACATCAACATCAATCGCCTGAAATACCTCGACGACATCATGCCTAAAAATGTTAACACCCTTATTTCAAACCATTTTAATGTTGAACAAGAAATTAAAGAGGCTGATGCTCTAATTGGTGCCGCCTTAATACCAGGAGCTCCGGCACCAAAGGTAGTTACTGAAGAGATGGTGAAAATGATGCCTAAGCATTCTGTTATAGTAGATGTGGCTATTGACCAAGGCGGTTGTGTTGAAACCAGTATGCCAACTACTCACGCTAATCCAACTTTTGTGAAGCACGATGTTTTGCATTATTGTGTAACCAATATGCCAGGCGCCTTTGCCCAAACATCGACTTTCTCACTAACAAATAACACTTTGCCCTATGCTTTAGAAATTGCTCAAAAAGGCTACCAAAAAGCGATTACAAGTAATAATGCTTTGGGTAAAGGCCTCAACATAATAGATGGAAAAATTACTTACAAGCCTGTAGCAGATACCTTTGATTATGATTACTATCCAATAGATAAAATTTTTAAAATTTAGAGAAGCATATCTCGGTATCGAAGGAATTATTTAACGAAGAGAGCGCCCCTCACAAAAATAGGGGCGCTCTCTTCGTTAAATAATAATTGTATTTAGTTAATAACCAAACACACTATTTATCTGTTATGTTTATTTAATACATCCCCATTCCACCGCCGGGCATCCCTCCTCCAGGCGGCATCATTGGTTCTTTCTTTTCTTCCGGTTTGTCGGCAACCAGACACTCGGTAGTCAATACCATTCCAGCAATACTGGCAGCATTCAACAGAGCAAAGCGAGTAACTTTAGTAGGATCGACAATTCCGGATTTAATCATATCTACAAATTCTCCCTTTTCGGCATCAAAACCAATCCCGGCTTCTTTATGCTTTAATTGTTCTACGATTATTGAGCCTTCATAACCCGCATTATGGGCAATCTGTCTGGCTGGCTCTTCTAGCGCTTTTAGAATTATATTTACTCCTATCTGCTCATCTCCTTCCAGCTTATAATTTTCTAAGGGTGAGATGACATTAAGGAGCACTGTGCCACCGCCTGCCACTATGCCTTCTTCTACTGCTGCTTTGGTAGCCGAGAGAGCATCCTCCACTCTATGTTTTTTCTCTTTTAATTCAGTTTCAGTCGCAGCACCAACATTGATAACAGCAACACCACCTACTAATTTTCCTAACCTTTCTTGTAATTTTTCTTTATCATAATCAGATGTGGTCTCTTCAATTTGCGCCCTGATTTGAGCCTCTCTTTTTTTCATCTCTTCGACATTGCCTTTCCCGCCGACAATGATAGTTTCTTCCTTGTTAGCTTTGACCTGATTTGCAGTTCCCAGCATAGCAACATCGGCATTTTCTAATTTTAAACCAACTTCTTCCGAAATCACCTGCCCGCCTGTTACTACAGCAATGTCAGCTAACATTTCTTTTCTTCTATCACCAAAACCAGGGGCTTTAACTGCTACACAGTTTAAAGTACCTCTTATTTTGTTAACCACAAGGGTAGCTAGTGCTTCCCCTTCAACATCCTCAGCAATAATAAACAGTGGTTTCCCCATCTGAGCTACCTTCTCTAGAATCGGCAATAACCCTTTCATACTGCTAATCTTGGCATCGGTAATTAATATTAAGGGTTCCTCCAGCACTGCCTCCATTCTCTCGGCATCGGTAACCATGTATGGTGAGATATAGCCTTTGTCAAACTGCATTCCTTCGACTACTTCTAAGGTGGTGCCCATGGTCTTAGATTCTTCAACTGTTATAACACCATCTTTCCCAACTTTTTCCATAGCGTCAGCGATGATGTTCCCAATTTCACGTTCTGCTGCTGAAATTGTTGCTACATTGGCAATGGATTCCTTATCTTTAATTTCAATGCTCAATTTTTTAATCTCTTCTACTACTTTATCTACTGCCTTCTGAATTCCTTTTCTCAATAAGATCGGATTGGCACCAGCAGCAACATTTCTTAAGCCTTCATGTAGAATCTTTTGAGCTAAAACTGTGGCAGTAGTTGTTCCATCTCCGGCAATATCATTGGTTTTAGTGGCAACTTCTTTTACAAATTGTGCTCCCATATTTTCAAAGGGGTCTTCTATCTCGATCTCTCTGGCAATGGTAACCCCGTCATTGGTAATAGTCGGTGAACCATATTTCTTTTCTAAGACAACATTTCTCCCCTTGGGACCTAAAGTAATTTTAACACTTTCCGCTAATTTATCTGCTCCCTTTTTTAGAGCATTTCTTGCATCTTCTTCAAATAAAAACTGTTTAGCCATATTATTGGCATCCTCCTTAATCAAATGTTATTGTTATATTTATAATAGCCCATAATTTTTATTCAAAAATCGCTAGAATATCCTTCTCGCTTAACAAAAGGTAATCCTCGTCTTCATCATCTTTCAAATCTGTTCCTGAATACTTGGCATAGACTACCATATCACCTATTTTAAAAGGCAAAGGAAATGTTTTACCTTCATCATTAGTACGGCCGGGGCCTATTGCTAAAACTTTTCCCAGTTGGGGCTTTTCTTTTGATATAGTATCTGGTAATACAATACCTCCCCTAGTTTTTTCTTCCTCCTCCAGTGGTTTTACTAAAATGCGGTCACCTAATGGTCTGATTTTTTTTATATCCATGTTTTTCCTCCTCAAGGATTTTTATATTGTAAATTATTTAGCACTCTCCTTGCGAGAGTGCTAATCACCTTTAATATCTTATACAATGGGTGTTTATTTTGCAAATCTCGTTTTATTTTATATTTATGCGTATTTTGCTGTTATCATTAATTAACTTATGTAGCATTTTGATATATCTTAATAAATCATTTTATCTTCTGATATCTTACTTTGTAAAAACTTCTAAATTATAAGAATCAATAATTCCTCTTTCCAATTTATAAAAACCGGCACAGGCAATCATAGCTGCGTTATCAGTACAGAGTTTTTTGGGAGGATAATAGATTGTAATTTTCTTTTTTTGAGCTTCTTTTAAAAACTCTTTTCTCAGACTCTCATTGGCAGCAACTCCCCCACCTATTACAACTGTCTTCACTTTGAACATCCGGGTTGCCTTGAATGTCTTATACACAAGGATATCGATAATAGCTTTTTGAAATGAGGCACACACATTGCTCACATTGACGGGGTTATCCTTTGCTTTTTCCTCCATCATAAAATATATGACTGCCGTTTTCAAACCACTAAAGCTGAAATCAAAATCATCGCTGTTCAATAAAGGTCTTGGAAAATATATAGCATCGTTTCGCCCCTTTTTAGCTAATTCTTCAATAATAGGACCTCCTGGATAATTAAACCCCAGATATTTGGCAATCTTATCAAAAATTTCTCCGGCAGCATCATCTCTTGTTTGTCCGATTACTTCAAGTTTTCCTATCTCTCTAATCAATAACAAAGAAGTATGACCGCCGGAGACAACTAAAGAAAGGAATGGCGTCTCAGGTAGCTCTTTATCCAAAAAATTAGCGTAGACATGACCTTCAATGTGATTTACCCCAATTAAAGGTTTTTCCAGCGCAAAAGCAACAGCCTTAGCAAAAGATAAACCTACTAAGAGTGAGCCTTTTAGTCCAGGTCCCGGTACTACCGCAATTCCATCTATATCGTGCAACGTTAACCTTGCTTTATCCAATGCTTCCTGACAGATAATCATAATAAATTCCATGTGCTTCCTTGAAGCTATCTCCGGGACAACCCCTCCATATTTTTGGTGAATTTCCGTTTGCGAGGCAATAACATTGGAAAGTAAATATCTACCATTTTTCACAATAGCGGCAGAGGTTTCGTCACAGGATGTTTCAATTCCCAATATTATTGTTTCTTTCATTTTAATACCTTATTTTTTAATGATTAACACCGGATCTTTTTCTATCAGTACTTCAGCTGCTGATTTACTTATATATAACGGTAATAGTTTATAGATATCATCGCACTCTTTTTTTGGTATTCTCTCTTCTCCTAATAAAGCTACGCTTACAGCATTAGCAGTATTTAAGGAGTTGTTAATAAAATAGATATTAGCAATATGACCATAATTTTCAATCTTTTCATCCTTGATTATATCTTCAATTCCATCACCAAAAATATAAATATGGTCTCTATATTCCAATAATTCCTGCTTTATTTCGACCCATTTTGCACATTGGTAATCTTTGACTATACTAGAATCTTTATTTTTATATTCATAAAGGGCAAAGTAATATTCACCTCTACGTGCTTTTATTATCGGGCAGAGTATACCCGGTAAGCTTAACCAGCTAAAGGCAGAGGATTCCAGGCTGCTTACTCCAATTAGGGGTATAGATAAGGCAAAGGCTAAACCCTTAGCGGTAGATAGACCGATTCTTAAACCGGTAAAAGAACCGGGTCCGATTGAAACAGCTATTCCCTCTATTTCTTTTAATTTTATTCCAGATAGATTAAGCATGTTGTTTAAAGCAGATAAAATAAGAGTAGAATGGGTTTTCTCCATCCTATTAACCTTATAGTCAATTATTACTTCAGAATTATTGACAATAGCTAGGTTTAATACTTTAGTAGCTGTATCAATGCCCAGTACCAACAATTGCTTCTAAATCCTCCATTATTTTTTCGTACCTTTTCCCCTTTGGCTTGAATACTATCTTCCTGGTAAAAATGTTCTGATAATCCATAAATATATTAATTAACAATAAATTGTCTGGAAGATAATCGGCTATAATTTTAGCCCATTCGATTAGAATAACCCCTGTATCAGAAAAGTATTCTTCATAGCCGAGATCTTCTATGTCCTCTGGTTTGCCTATTCTATAAAAATCGAAATGAAAGATGGGGACGATACCGGTGTATTCATTTATGATAGAAAAGGAAGGGCTGGTGATATTATCCTGGCTTTTTAATCCCAAGGCAATACCCTTAATTAAACTGGTTTTCCCTGCCCCAAGATCACCATTGAGAGCTATTAAGTCGCCATTCTGGAGCAAATCTCCTATTATTGTTCCTAACCAGATCGTTTCTTCCGGGCCATTACTGTTAAAGATGGCAGTGGTATTATTATCTCTGAAAACTTTGGCTTTAATATCCTTATTAGGCACAATAATATTCACCTAACATATTTTTAATTTTCCAAGGTTTACCGTCTTTGAGAAATAATTTCGTTACCCTGGCCTTATCTGTTAAATGAATGATTACATCAATAATTGTATTTAACTTTTGAGCTATATCTTCGACCGAAATTGTTTTGCCTCCTTGTTTTCCCCATAGCACAACTTCATCTCCCACCTCCATGCTTCCTAAACCTGTTACATCTATCATCATCTGGTCCATACAAACTCTACCGATAACAGGCGCTTTTTCTCCTCGAATCAACACTTCCCCTTGGTTAGAAAGCCACCTATCGTAACCATCGGCATATCCTACCGGCAAAGTTGCTATTACAGTTTCTCTTTTAGTGTAAAAGGTCTTGCCATAACCTATAAAAGATTCAGCCGGTACCACCTTTAGAAAAGCAATACGACTTTTAAAGGAAAGCGCCGGGGTTAAAGTGATATTCTT
Organism: Candidatus Stramentimicrobium fermentans; assembly: GCA_012520575.1. Taxonomy (GTDB): domain Bacteria; phylum Atribacterota; class Phoenicimicrobiia; order Phoenicimicrobiales; family Stramentimicrobiaceae; genus Stramentimicrobium; species Stramentimicrobium fermentans. The sequence goes on along the minus strand of JAAYOB010000028.1, from coordinate 24,895 downwards.
TTTGACCTCGTTAGAAGGATATAATCCATAAATAAGACAGCCCGGGCGGACCATATCTAACCAGGTTTCAGGCAAATCCAGAATAGCGCCGCTGTTTGCAGCATGAAAGTATGGCTTAGGAGTAATGCTATCGATCATTAAATCAATTATCCTTTGGAAGAGCCTAAATTGATAATAAGTATATTCCTTATCCTTCTCATCAGAAGTAGAAAAATGAGTGTACACTCCTTCAATGATAATATTCGGCATTCTTTTAATATTAGAAAGAATATCCTTTATTTCCGAAACTGATAAACCCAATCTTGCCATCCCGGTATCAATTTTCAGATGTATTTTAATTTTTTGCTGTAATTTGGCTGCTATATCATTGAATCTATAAATACTTTCTAAATCACATACAGTAGGTTTTAACTGATTATCAAAATAAAGGTTGAACTGCTCTTTTAAAGGAGCTCCTAGTACTAATATAGGGGCTTTAATGTTATTTCTTCTCAGAAATAGACCTTCTTCAATTTTAGCTACAGCCAGCTCATCTGCTCCATGTTCTAAAATTATTTTAGATATTTCTATGGCATCATGTCCATAAGCATTACCTTTGACAATACCCATAATCTTTCTCTGTGCCCCTATCCAGTTCCGGATATTCTGCACGTTTTCTTTTACAGCGTCTAAATCGATTTCCAGCCAAGCAGACCCTAATAATTCTTTCATTTTTCCCTCCTTTGAGACAAAATATTTCAAATTTCCATAATTACTTGTGCAGTTGCCAATTTTTTGCTATGTGAGATACTTACCCTGATATTGCTAATCTCTTTATTGCTCGCACTTGCTTGTGCCAAGCCTGAAAGGCAAATAAAGGGCTCTCCTCTATTATCATTCTTGATTTCAATATCTTTCCATTTAATGCCCTCCTGAATACCTGTTCCTAAAGCTTTAGCACAAGCCTCTTTGGCAGCAAAAAAACCAGCATAAGTTTGAAAACGATTATATGTTCTTTCTTCGCAATATTTTATCTCATTTGGGGTGTACACCTTGTTTAAAAAATGCTCTTCCCATTTGATTATAATTTGCTTAATTCTTTCTATGTCAACTAAATCTATTCCTATTCCTACTATCATACTTACCTGCTAATGGACCAATATTTTTTTATTTATTCCGTTCTAAAATAATTGTTCTTTTTTCATAGCTGATTAGGACAATGTCAAAATGCCATCATTGGAAATAAGAAACTTTTTCATTTTTAAAAATGGCTGACATATTTCTCAATTACTTTTTGACATTCCATAATTTTCTTCTCTTCTTTACTCTCCAATAAGATCCTTATTTTGTTCTCAGTCCCTGATAATCGAATTAAAGACCTGCCATCTCCACCAAGATATTTTTGCATCTCTTTATCCATTTTTTGTAATGCATTGCTATTTCGCAGATATTTTTTATCTGAAATCCGATAATTAAATAACTTCTGATGATACTTTTTCATGCGTCCGGCCTGGACTGATATCCGTTCATTATTTTTATTGAGGGCATCTAGCAGTTGGAAAGTAGTAATTAGTCCATCCCCACTAGGGCTGTATCTTAAAAATATTATGTGACCAGATTGTTCTCCTCCTAGCCAGGAATTCATCTCCAACATTTTTTCTAAAACATGTTTATCACCTATATCAGTTCGGACCACTGTGCCCCCCATTCCTTGAATAGTCTCATCAAAACCTAAATTACTCATATGTGTGGTGACAATTATATTATTGCCTAATCTGCCTTCTCTAAGGTAGGCATGGGCATAAATAGTCATAATCTGGTCTCCATCAATAATTTGTCCTTTTTCATCTACCGCCAATACCCTATCTGCATCCCCATCAAAAGCTAGTCCTAAATCTGCCTTCTCCTTCAGCACCTCACTTTGTAGAGTACTTATATGGGTAGAGCCGCACTTTTGATTGATATTTATGCCATTGGGTGTATTGTTGATAGCTTTAAAATTAATTTTCAATCTAGTGAATAATTCCGGAATAATTTGACTCGCTGAACCATGGGCACAATCAAGAACAATCTTGAATTCTGGTCTGGCAAAATCTTGGGGAATTGTAGTTACGAGAAAGTCTAAATAGACTTTTCCAGCTTCCTTTAATGCTATTACCTGACCAATTGTTTTTCTTGTATTTTGAATCTTTTTATATTTTTCTTGAAAAAGTATACCCTCAATCTCTTTTTCGCTTTCTTTGTTTAGTTTTAAACCATTCTCCCGGAATAACTTAATGCCATTATCATAATAAGGATTATGGGAGGCTGAAATAACTACTCCCATGCTTGCCTCATAATATTTGGTAAGATAGCCGACAGCTGGAGTAGTAATAATGCCGGTATTCAAAACGTTACTCCCCATTGAACATAAGCCAGCGGTAAGAGCTGCCTCTAACATAGAGCCCGAAATCCTAGTGTCTCTACCAATTAAGATATTTTTGCTTTTCTTATTTTTGTTATAGTAGCCTATAGCTCGACCTAAATTAAAAGCTAGCTCAGCATCCATAGGATATCTGTTCGCTAATCCCCTGATTCCATCTGTTCCAAACAATTCAGTCATTGGAATACCTTTGTTTAAGATAAATACTATTTAAAAATATCACTATTAAAACAATCATCTTTTTGTCGAAACAACTACTTTTTCTGGAATAGTAGTGACCATACTGACACCTAATATGGCTTCTAATTCTACCTTCACCGTTTCCAGCTCAATATCCCCCAAATTAACAAAGGCTTTAATATCTTCTTTTTTTAAACCCTCAAGGATACTGTGCTTTCCTGTTACTATAACTTGTACAGTTTCCGGAGTTAGCTGGTAATCTATGAAAGGAGAAGCATTTCTCGGTTTTACTGTAATATCTTCGAACACTTTTTCTTCTTCTTTTTCATCCACTTGGATTTGAACCTCAACTAAAGTTTCTTGGTTCTCGGCAAGGTAAATCCCTTCTGCTAATAGAGGAGTAACTTTAACTGTAAGGGTTTTAGAAACGCCATTTACGTCTATGGGGATTGTTTCTAAGTAATCTATATTGATTATTCGAGTGTACTCACCAAATATCTTTAATGAATTTGGTGTTGCCTCAATTTTTGATATATAAAAACCAGGAGCCGGCTTGCCGATGATACGGGGTTTTACCTCTAATATTTCCTCAGGATAACCCTTCCTTACATATATTGAAACCGCAACCTTATCGGGTTTAAGATTAAGACTATCCAAAACAGCATTATCTTTGGTATACACAGTCACTTTTTCTTCTCTCTCCGTATTTTCACTTATGTCAGAGATATCTATATCAACCTTAACCAAATTAATCATTTTATGCACTGATTCTGATGCTGTAATCAAAATTTCTTTAGGAACAATTTCGGGCTCATTCTCTAAGGAATAACCCTTTTTAGGCAATCCAATTAAATTATATTCGACTACATACACTTGACTCACTATTTTCTCTACTGTAATAGGAATGCTTTCTGGGATAATCTTAGTAATTTGAGTACTCTTGGGCGTAAGTATGTCGACTCCAATAATATATTCCCCTGGCTCTAAGACACTTTGTAAATCTACCGTGCCGCTTATTTTATTAGCGGTGATATTCTCAACAATGTTTTGTGGACCTTTAATTCCTGTGGTAACTTTTTCCCTAATTTCTTTAATAGAAAGAGAATTATCCAAATTAACTGGGGTTATCTCTATTTCATAATATTTTTCAACCATAACGTTATATTGACTGGAAATATAAAACCACAATATGAGAGCCATCAACAAGGCTAATATTTTTATATCCAAATTATTAGTAATCCATCTTTTTATACTTTGCATTTTATAGTTTATCCTTTTTATTAGCCTTGAAGATTTTCATTGTTTTGGGACGATACAAATTATGCAAAAACTTTCTTAACAATTCTGGCCTAAATGGCTTGGTCAGTCTGCCATCAATTGCCACTGAAATAGTACCCCTTTCTTCTGAAATTACCACGATTAAAGCATCCGATATCTCGCTTAATCCGATTGCTGCCCTGTGGCGTGTACCTAAGGATTTTTTAATATCAGTGTTTTTAGTTAACGGCAAAATACAATTTGCCCCAATTATCCGATTATTTCTGAGAATAACAGCACCATCATGCAGCGGAGAATTAGGTAAAAAAATTGAGTAAAGCAATTCTGAGGAAAAATCACTATTTAGCATTATTCCGGTTTCTAAAATATCTTGCAGCCCCACATCTCTTTCTAAGACAATTAATGCCCCGATCTTCTCAGCAGACAGCATTGGGGCTACCATAACGATACCACTAATAAGTTCTTCCCACTTCTTTAGCTCTTCACCCTGGGAAAATAGTGGAATATTAAATAAAAAATCACCCTTTCCCATCTTTAATAATAATCGACGTAATTCCGGTTGGAATATAATAGGAATGGCGACAACCAGAATAGCCATTAACCCTTTTATCAGCCAATTAATTGTTCTCAGCCCTATCCAATTGGAAATAAAAGAAAAAATGAATAGGATTACAAAACCTTTAATAATTTGAGCGGCGGGTGTTTCCTTAATGAGAAGCAGCATATTGTACAAGATAATGGTTATAAGAATAATATCCAGAATATCTAATATGGTAATATTTTGCGGCATTTATACTTACCTACGTCTTTTATTAAATAAAAAAACCATCATCAGTTCTATTTTAACGAAAAATAGTAATGATGGCTATTTTTATTAGAAAAATATATATTAAGTTAAAACAGCTTCATATTAACGCTTAGAGAACTGATAACGTGCTCGAGCGCCTTTCTGGCCATATTTTTTTCTTTCTTTCATTCTGGCGTCGCGTTCTAACATTTTTTCTTTTTTTAATACAGTTCTTAGAGTATGGTCGTATTTCACTAAAGCCCTACTAATGCCATGTTTTATTGCACCGGATTGCCCGGAAATTCCACCGCCATATACCTTAACGTTTATATCAAAATCTTCCATTTTTTGAATTAGCTTTAATGGTTCTTCAATAGTTAAAATATCAGACTGGTCTTTAAAATAATCCTGATGAGGAACATTATTAATTATAATATTTCCTTTTCCCGGTGCTAGCCACACTTTAGCAATAGCCGTTTTTCTTCTTCCCGTTCCATAGAATCGACTGACTGTCAAGTAATGACCCTCCTTATTGCTGATTTAGCTGAGTATTTCAATATTTTGAGCGCTATGCGGATGCAAGTCACCCTTATATATCTTAAGTCTTCTTATAAATTTACGTCTTAATTTATTGTCAGGGAGCATCCCTGTCACCGCTTTCTTAATTATAAATTCAGGCTTTTCCCGCCTTAACCTGGTATAGGGGATTTCTTTTAAAGAGCCTGGATAATTGGTATGATATCGGTAGAGTTTTTGTTCTTCTTTTTGCCCAGTGAGTTTAATCTTTTCGGCGTTTATTACAATTACATAGTTACCTAAATCAACTGATTTATCAAAATTAACTCTATTTTTACCCCTTAATAAAATAGCTATTTCGCTAGCCAATCTTCCTAAAACTTTTCCTTTAGCATCAATTAAATACCAAATTCTATTCATGTTTTTAACTTTGCCGGTATCAGTTTCCATTTTACCTCCATCTACCTCTGGTCAGATTAGAATTTTAGTTAATACAAAATTTGCATCACAACAAAAGATGCTTTTTTAATCAACCCGATTTGATTCAGGACTACAAAATAACGTATAGATTTTAATATAATAAGCAAGTAATGTCAAGGATATTCGTTATAATTATGTTTTTCAGTTATTAATATTTTACCGTAACTAAATATAAGCCATTGGATGGAACAACTATTCCGGATTTTTGATTATCTTTATTTCTTAATACCTCTAAAATTTCTTTTGGTTCCCTTTTCCCTATTGAGAAATCTATTAAAGTTCCCACAATTAGCCGAGCCATTTTGTATAGAAAGGCATTTGCCTCCATGGAAAATATTAGCAAACTATTTTTCCTGATAACATTAATTCTTTTCATATTTCTAATATTATCTTTAGGTAATCTACCTTTTTTTGCGGGATTATTTTTACAAGAAAGGGCGCTAAAATCGTGAGATCCTAATAAATATCGAGCAGTTTGTTTAATTATTTCCAGGTCTAATATGGAATCCTGATAATAGCAATATCTGCCTAAAAACACTTCTTGGATCCCATGAGTTTCAGTTTTCCCAAGCGTATTTATCAGATAGTATCTATATATTCTGCTTTTAGCACTATATCGTGAATTGAATTCCTGTGCTACTTCTTCTACTTCCTTTATTCTAATATCTCTTGGTAAAAGGTTATTTAAAATTACCAACCATTTTTCTATGGGAATAGTCGACCTGGTTTTAAAATTAGCTACCTGCCCCAGGGCATGTACACCAGCGTCGGTCCGCCCCGCACCATATAATTTTAAATTCCTTTCACCGGAAATCTTCCTTAAGTTATCTTCTATTACACCTTGTATTGTTTTCTTATTTTTTTGTCTTTGCCACCCTGCATAATCAGTTCCATCATAAGTGATAATCAATTTAATATTTTTTGATTCTTTCATGATTTTATCGTTAAATAATTGTGAAATAAGAAATTAGCAATATTAATAAAGTTATGAATAAATAAATATGGTCAATATGAGTCATTAACAATGTGCGATAATGCGTTCTTCCTTCACCACCACGATAACATCTTGCCTCCATAGCAATTGCCAGATCATCCGCTCTCTGAAAAGAATTAATAAATAGAGGTATAATAATTGGTAAAAAGTTTTGGATTCGTTTTACAAGATTGCCACTTTCAAAATCAGCCCCTCGGGCAATTTGTGCTTTAATAATTTTCTCGGTTTCTTCCATCAGAGTAGGAATAAAACGTAAAGCAATAGTCATCATCATGGCAATTTCATGGGCTGGAACTCTAAATACCTTTAAAAAGGTCAATATTTTTTCAATCCCGTCGGTAAGAGCTATGGGTGAAGTAGTGAGTGTTAGCCATGATGTAGATAAAATCAATAAAAACAGTCTGATGGCAATAAATAGCCCACGTTGAATTCCTTCTCGCGTTATAGCTAAAATCCATATACGATAGATAATTTCTCCCGGGGTAATAAAAAAATGGATTAGCAAGGTAAATACTATAAGAATTAACAAAGGCCTAATTCCTCTTAAAATAAATTTAGGATGTGTTTTAGCCAAAAATATATTAGTAAAAAGATATATCCCGATTATAAAGAATCCCATCCATGATTTTATTAAAAAAATAGTTACGATAGTTAGTGTAGCGACTATTATTTTGATTCTGGGATCCAACTTATGAATAAGCGAATCCTGATAAATATATTGACCTATAGTAATGTTTCTAAAAAATCTCATTTTGCTATTTTTTTTCAACCAATTTCAATATTTCATCTCTCGCTTCTTCAACTGTCAATATCGCTGAACTTATCGGTTTCCCAATTTTTCTTAGTTCATTCATAGCATGAGTTATGGGGGGCAAAGATAATCCAATGCTTTCTAATCTTTGAATTGAATACTGAAAAATATTTTTTGGAGTATCATCCATTACAATCTCCCCTTTTTCCATAACGACTATTCTTTTGGTTAATTCAGCAATGATTTCCATATTATGAGAAACTATAATGATTGTTTTTTTATATTTTCGATATAAATCAGTAATGACCGATAACAATTTATTGCAACTTTGTGGGTCCAAACTGGCAGTTGGCTCATCTAGAACCAATATTTCAGGGTCAACCGCCAAAATACTAGCCAAGGCCACTCTGCGCATTTCTCCTCCACTCAAGTAAAAAGGAGACCTGTCCTTATATGCATTATAATCTAGGCCTACCATTTTCAGTGATATTTTTATTCTCTGTTCTAATTCTTCTCCAGTTAAACCTATATTTTTTGGTCCGAAGGCGATTTCTTTAGACACAGTCTCTTCAAAAAATTGATTTTCCGGATATTGGAAAGATAAGCCGATATTTTTTCTGATTTCCCTTAACTTTTGTTTATTACGGTGAATATTAATACCATCAATGAGCACCTGCCCTTCTGTGGGTTCTAACAGACCATTTAATAGTTGGAGCAAGGTGGTCTTACCACAACCGGTATGTCCAATTATCCCAATAAATTCACCTCGGTTTATCATTAAATCGATTGATTTTAAGGCCTCTGTTTCAAAGGGCATATTCAAGTTGTAAGTATAGGAAACATTTTTTAGATGTATGAGCATAGATATTTAATCATTTCTTCTTCATTTATAATATTGGAGGGAACATTGAGACCGTTTTTGGCAAGTTCTCGGGCTAATCTTGTTATTTGCGGTATCTCCAGACTTAAACTGAGCAAAAAGTCTGCTTGGCTGAATATTTCTTTAGGTGAACCGGCAAGTACTACCTTCCCCTTGTCTAGCACTATAATATTTTTGAATTGGGCTGCCTCTGACATGAATTGGGTAATGTAAACCACGGTAATATTTTGCTCTTTGTTTAACTTCTTGATAATCTTTAATATTTCTTTCCTCCCCTTCGGATCAAGCATAGAAGTTGGCTCATCCAAAATTAAGTAGGAAGTGCGCATAGCTAGGGCACCGGCTATTATCACTCTTTGTTTTTGTCCTCCTGACAATAGATGCGGCTCGCTATTTCTAAGCCCACTCAGGCCAACTATCTTTAAGGCCCAATCTACCCTTTGTTTCATCTCTTCTTCTCTAATACCTATATTTTCTAGCCCGAAAGCGACATCATCTTCAATAGTGGTAGCAACCAGTTGATTATCAGGGTTTTGGAATACCATACCAATTTTTTTTCGGATATCCCAAATCTTATCTAATTCTTTAGTATTCAAATTTTCTACAAATACGTCCCCCTCTGTAGGTAGTAATAACCCATTAATATGCCTGGCTAAGGTAGACTTTCCAGAGCCATTTGCCCCGATAACTGCGATAAAATCCCCTTTTTTAATGTCTAAATTTATTTTGGATAAAGAGGCGACTTTATGCTCTTGGTTATTACTATAAAAGTGTGTCACATTCTCAAATCTTATCAAGATTCTCTATTCCTTATAAATTAAAAAGGTTAAAGTGCCAGCATATATTATATTCTAACAATTTAACCTTAATCTTTAAATTGATATAGCTCTATTTTACAAACTCAATGATAGCCATAGGAGATGAGTCCCCTTTTCTGAAACCGGCTCTTATTACCCTAGTATAGCCGCCATTTCTTTCTTTAAATTGAGGGCTTATCTCTTCAAAAAGCAATCTTATAGCTTCTTTATTTGGGATTACCTTGATAACTTCTCTTCTGGCTTGCAGGTTGTCTTCTTTGGCTATAGTAACAACTTTTTCTAAATATTTTTGCAACTCTTTGGCTTTAGGGAATGTTGTGTTTATTTTACGATTTATAATCATAGAAATGGCTAAATTTGATAATAATGCCTTTCGATGACTGGTATCTACATTTAATTTCCTTTTTAAAACTCTATGCCTCATTAGTCCATCTCCTTTTATTCCGAACTCTTCAAATTGTATCCAAATTCATTTACCTTATCTTTTATCTCTTCCAAAGATTTTTTTCCTAAATTTTTAATGGACATTATCTCTTCTTCAGTTTTGCCAATAATATCTCCAAAAGTATTAATATTGGATTTTTTAAGACAGTTATAAGACCTGACCGATAGGTCTAATTCTTCAATAGTCTTTTCGAATAATTTATTTTGTTCAACGCTCTCCGGGTCTTCTTCGGGAACTAGTTCAGCTTCTAAATCAACCTCTTCAGGAGAGAACTTATTAAATACTTTTAGATATTTAATAAGTATATTGGCAGATTTGCTTAATGCCTCATCAGGCAAGATACTCTTATTAGTATAAATATCCAATATTAATTTTTCACAGTCCATAAACTCTGCAGAACTAGCCTTGTCAACAATATAAGAAACTTTGATTACCGGAGAAAACAAAGAATCTATGCTTATAAAATTAAGAGGTAGATTTTTTTTCTTGTTTTCTGGAGCGGTAGTATAGCCAGTACCCTGTTCAACTATTATCTCAATATCTAACTTTCCACCATTGCTCAAGGTGCCAATTACATGCTCTGGGTTCAATACATCCACATTGATATTTGGCGTAATATCCCCAGCAGTAACTGTTTTGTTCCCGCTAGCTTTCAGTCGAAGAGTTTCTGATTTACTGCCATACATTTTAAAAACAATTTCCTTAATATTTAAAATAATTTCATTAACATCTTCTTTAACATCGGCAATGGTAGAAAATTCATGCATGATACCTTCGACCCTTATGGCAATTGCGCTGGCTCCGGGAAGTGAAGACAATAATACTCTCCGCAACGAATTACCCAAAGTAGTCCCATATCCTCTATCTAAAGGTTCAATAATAAATCTGCCATAACTATCGGTCAAGTTTTCAACTTTTATTTTAATATTATTTATATCTAACAATTAAGAATCTCTCCTTCCAAAAATATTAGCGTCTTCTAGAAATAAAATCATTATTTAGAATAGTATTCAACAACTAATTTTTCGTCAACCGGTAAATCAATATCCTCTTTAGAAGGTAGCTTTACTACCTTACCTTTGAGGTTCTTTACATCAGCCTCTAACCAGGAAGGAATATTTAACTCAGTTTCCTCTTGTTTCAATTCTTTAAATTCAGCAATGCTATGGCTATTTTCCTTAATCTCAATCATATCGTCCAAGTCGACCATATAGGAAGGGATATTAACTTTTCTACCATTAACCAGCACATGAGAATGGTTTACTATTTGCCTTGCTTTAACACGAGAATTTGCAAAACCTAAACGGAAAACTACATTATCCAATCTTCTTTCTAAAAATTGAATAAGATTGTCACCAGTTACACCATGTTTTTGTTCTGCTTTTTTAAATAGATTGTGAAATTGCCTTTCCATTAATCCATACATGTTTCTCATTTTTTGTTTTTCTCTTAGTTGTACTCCATAATGAGTTAACTTCTTTATTCTTTTGGCTTGAGCAGACTGCCCTGGTACTGAAGGCCTTCTTTCCAAAGCACACTTATCTGTATAACAGCGATCACCCTTTAAAAATAATTTTGTACCCTGTCTACGGCATAATCGGCACACAGGTCCATTATATCTAGCCATAGAAACCTCCTTAGATTTGCTTAGCTATTTATTTTTGTATTTTCATCTGAACTTTATATCAATTCTGATATCTTTTAAAGTACTCAAGAAAATAGAAAGACGCTACATCTTCCCCTTTATACTCTTCTCTGTTTGGGGGGTCTGCAACCATTGTGCGGTATAGGTGTAACATCGCGTATTGAATTAACCTTTAACCCGATAGCCTGTAAAGAACGTATGGCAGTTTCTCTACCAGACCCAGGTCCTTTGACATAAACTTCGATTTCCTTCATACCCTGATCCATTGCTTTTTTACCTGCTTCTTCTGCTGTTCTCTGCGCAGCAAAAGAAGTACTTTTTTTACTACCTTTATTTCCAATAGATCCGGCACTGGCCCAAGATATTATATTTCCCCCCATATCTGATATGCTAACAATAGTATTGTTAAAAGTAGACTGAATATGTACCACACCTTTTAATACATTCTTTTTTATCTTTTTCTTACGTACTTTTTTACTTTTTTTTTGCGTAGCCAATTTTGGCTATCTCCTTTCGTTTTGCTAAATATTGGCAAGAATTAGAATATTTCTCTTATTTCTTCCTTTTAACACCAATAGTCTTTCTAGGACCTTTTCTGGTCCTGGCATTAGTACTGGTCCTTTGTCCTCTTACCGGTAACCCTCTTTTATGTCTTAATCCGCGATAAGAGCCGATTTCCATTAGTCGCTTAACATCAGCAGTCTGCTGACTCCTTAGCTCTCCTTCTACCTTAACATTTTGACCTATAATATCCCTAATCCTATTAATCTCATCGTCTTTTAAATCTTTAACTTTGGTCTGATAATCTATCTCGGCTTCAGTCAATATTCTATGAGATGAAGTTAGACCTATACCATAGATATAAGTTAAAGCATATTCAATGCTTTTATTTCTTGGCAAATCGACACCACTAATTCTAGCCATAAGGACTTGCTCCTTCCTATATTATTTCCCTTGTTTTTGCTTATGTTTGGGATTACTGCATATTACCATTATTTTTCTTTCTCTTCTAATTAATTTACACTTTTCACAAATTTTTTTTACTGAAGACCTGACTTTCATAACAATTCTACCTCTCTATCCCATTCTGCTTTTACTATATTAACTAACAGCAATAAATTTAACTAAAAAGGAAAAATATTGTCCATCGTTTCCTAATATTGTAACCGTATTCATGCCTAAGATTATTCTACAAGCGGTAAACAATTCTACCACGGTTTAAATCATAGGGAGATATTTCAACTTTCACTTTATCTCCGGGTAATATACGGATAAAATTCATTCTAATCTTTCCCGATATATGGGCTAATATCTCACAACCGTTTTCCAACTCAACTTTAAAAGTAGCATTTGGCAAGGCTTGGGTTACCCTTCCTTTCATTTCTACATATTTTTCTTTGTCCATTCTTTCTCTCCCAATAGTACCTAAATGAAAATATTTTGCTACAGGAAATCTATAGAATTAAATTGTTAATATCTCATTTCCTTCTTCATAAATGGCGACAGTGTGTTCAAAGTGGGCAGATAGACCACCATCAATTGTTGTTACAGTCCAACCATCATCACTGGATATTGTTCTATAGTCACCCTGATTCAGCATTGGTTCAATGGCAATTACCATCCCTCTTTCCAATCTTAATCCAGTTTTTGGTTTTCCATAGTTAGGTATCTGGGGGTCTTCGTGTACCCCTAAACCTACTCCATGTCCAACATATTCTCTAACTACGGAAAAATTATTATTTTCGGCGATTGATTGAATAGCATAAGATATATCACCGATAAAATTCCCTTGTACTGCTTCCTTAATCCCTGCGAATAAAGCTTCTCGCGTTATTTTAATCAACTTTTTTGCCAGATTACTTATCTCTCCAACTCCAAATGTGGCAGCAGCATCGCCAAAATATCCATCGAGATTAGTACCAATATCTATACTTACTATCTCCCCTTCTTTCAAAATCCTATCGCCAGGTATGCCATGAACAATCTGGTCATCGATTGATACACATATTGATGATGGGAATTCGTACCCTTTAGGACCATAGTGTTTAAAAGAAGGCTTACCTCCCTGCTTTATTATAAATGATTCGGCCATCTGATCCAATTGTATTGTTTTTATACCAGGTTTTATTGTTTCACCAATATACTTTAAGGTGTTAGCTGTTAATTGACAGCTCTTTTTTATTTTTTCAATTTCTTTCTTTGTCTTAATAATTACCATTATGAACCACTATTGCTAATAAGTTCTAATTCAGCTAACCTCTCCCAAAATTCTTGAAATACACCTTTCACATTCTTATTATTAGCATCTATTTTTGTTAAAATGCTTTTTTCCTGATAGTATTGAACCAAGGGCAGTGTCTCCTGCTCATAGACCTCAAATCTTTTTTTAATAATTCCTTCCCTGTCATCATCCCTTTGAACTAATCTACCTCCACATTTGTCACATTTCTCAACAATATCTGGAGGATTATAAATGAGATTGTATATGGCATCACATTTTAGACATACTCTTCTTGCTGATAAACGATTAATGATGGTGTTATAAGATGTTTCAAAATAAAAGACCTGATTAATTTGCTTATTTAATTTATGAAGTACTATATCAAGCCCTTGAGCTTGGTTAAATGTTCTGGGGAAGCCATCGAATATAAATCCTTTTTGACAATCATCTTCTTTAATTCTATTTTCAACTATTCTCAAAATATGTTTATCGGGGACTAACTTACCGCTATTTACGTATTCTTTTGCAGTCTTTCCAATATTTGTCTCTTTCTCGATAGCATCTCTTAAAATATCACCGGTAGCTATCGCCGGAATTTTAATATGTTTCCTTAATTCACTAACGATAGTCCCTTTCCCCGTCCCCGGTGGTCCTAAAAATACAATAATCATCTGCTTCGCCTCATCTTAAAATAAGTACAATACTATTTTTTAATAAAGCCTTCATAATGACGCATTAGCATATGAGACTCAATCTGTTGAACTATTTCTAAGGCAACTCCCACCATAATAATAACAGAGGTACCACCAAAATAGATAGTTGTAATCCCGGTAACCTCAATTAAAATATTTGGTAAAATAGCTATTATCGCTAAAAAAATGGCACCACTTAAAGTAATTCTAGTCATAATACTGTCAATATACATGGCGGTAGCCTTACCAGGTCGTCTTCCCGGTATAAAACCACCATATTTTTTCATATTATCTGCCAGGTTCTGTGGGTTAAAAGATATGGCGGTATAGAAAAAAGTAAAAACTATAATTAGAATAGCATATAAGATGAGATATAATAAAGTTCCCGGTGAAAGTGCCTGGGCTACCTTTTGCATTAAAGCTGACCCTTGGAAAAATTGGGCCAGAGTACCAGGGAATATTAGAATAGCAGAAGCAAAAATTATTGGAATAACACCAGCTTGGTTAACCCTTAAAGGGATATGGGTACCTTGTCCACCGTATAATCTTCTACCGACAACTCGTTTGGCATATTGTACCGGAATACGTCTTTGACCTAACTGTATGGCAACTACTCCAGCTATTACCAAGACTACTACTACTAACAAAGCTATTAGAGAGATAATTCCAACTTCCCCAACTCTAAACAAACTCCAGGTCTGAATAATTTCGGTGGGAATCCTAGCTACAATACCAGTAAAGATAATAATTGAAATACCATTGCCGATACCATAATCGCTTATTTGTTCACCCAACCACATTAAAAAACAGGTGCCGGCTGTCAAGCTTACCACTAATAAGATTCTGAACATGGCACCGGTAATAGTTAGAACTTGCAAACTTTCCAGCCAGGCACTTATGCCCACTGCTTGCACCAAACCTAAAACAAGTGTTCCGTATCTAGTAATGCGATTAATTTTATTTCTTCCTTCTTCCCCTTCTTTAGCCCATTGTTCAAACAAAGGTACAACTGATTGTAATAAGGACATAATGATGGAAGAATTAATGTAAGGCATTATTCCAAGAGCAAAAAGTGAAAACCTACTCAATGCTCCCCCCGCAAAAAGATCAAAAAAGCCAAGTATCCCGCCCTGGGCAAATAAATTTGCTAAGGCCTGTTTATCTATACCGGGAAGTGGTATATGGCTTCCCAATCTAACTACTATAAGCATCGCCATAGTAAATAATAAACGACTTTTTAGATCAGGTATTTTGAATAAACTACGTAACTGCTCCAGCACCCTATATCACCTCTGCTTTCCCACCGGCTGATTCGATTTTGTTTATTGCTTCTTTGCTGAATTTGTGAGCCCTGATGGTCAGTTTTTTGTTGATTTCCCCTTTACTTAAGATTTTTATTCCACTTAATATTTTTTTTATCATTCCTGTTTCAATCAGTATTTCGGGAGTTATTATCTCTCCCTCTTTAAAATTATTTAATTGTTCAATATTGACAATAGCATATTTCTTAGAAAAAACATTACGGAAACCCCGTTTAGGCACCCTTCTGGCTAGCGGCATCTGTCCGCCTTCAAAATAAAACTTTCTTTTAAATCCTGAACGGCTATGCTGTCCTTTTGTTCCTCTTCCAGCGGTAGTGCCATGTCCTGAAGAGTTTCCTCTTCCCACCCTCTTTTTCAATTTTACAGACCCGTCATTTGGCCTTAACTTGTGTAACTCCATGAAATATCTCCCTTTAGTAACAGACTAACTAAATATTTTTTCTACTGGAATACCCCTTAACTTGGCAACATCCCTAGCACTTCTTAGGCTAAGCAAAGCCTTCATAGTGGCTTTAACAATATTCAAGCTATTATCGCTGCCTAAAGATTTGGTCAGTATGTCCTGTATTCCTGCTGCTTCAATTATAGCTCTAACCGGACCACCTGCGATAACTCCAGTTCCCGGAGAAGCCGGACGTAAAAAGACTTTTGCTCCTCCATGGACTCCAACAACAGAATAAGGAATTGTATTATTTCTAATCTTTATTTTGTGCATATCTAATTTAGCTTTGGTGACAGCTTTTCTAATAGCGTCTGAAACATCTTTAGCTTTTCCATAACCAATTCCGACACTACCTTTTGCATCGCCAGCTGTAACCATAGCACTAAAGCCAAATCTTCTGCCACCCTTGACTACCTTGCTCACCCGGTTTACAAAAATAACGCTTTCAATTAATTCTTGTTCTTCTAAAGACCCTTTTCGCACTTACTCATCTCCTCTCCCTTGCTATTTTCTCTAAAATATTTTTTGTCAATAATTTTTTATCTAAAGCTTAATCTCGTCAGCCAAAGCCTTTACTCTACCATGAAACAGGTAACCATTGCGATCAAAAACAATTGCTTTTATTCCCTTTTCCTTCAATATATCGTTAAACATTCTGCCTATTGTCTCGGCTGCCTTAATATTTCCACCATAGTGTACTTCTTTTTTTACTTCGGCATTTAGAGTAGATAATGACGCTATAGTATGCCCAGCTTCATCATCCACTGCTTGGATATAAATATTGTTTGCACTGCGAAAGACCGTTAATCTAGGTTTTTCCTTAGTGCCGTGAATTTTTTTTCGAATGCTTCTTTTTCTTCTTAACCGAGCATTTGCTTTCCTATCTTTCATTAAATTGGCACCCCTTTTCTGTTTTAATAAAACTAATTACAATCAATTTACTACTTACCCACACTGGCACCAGCCTTACCAACTTTTCTTCTTATATGTTCATCAGCATACTTAATGCCTTTACCCTTATATGGCTCAGGCTTTTTTAGACTTCTTATTTCAGCGGCAACTTTCCCAACAAGTTGTTTATCAGAACCTTTTACCTTAATAATTTTTTGTTTTTCTACTAAAAATTCAATACCTTTAGGTGCGGCAACTTTAATAGGATGTGAATACCCTAAACTCAATTCCAAGTCTGCTCCTTTCATATCTGCCCGATATCCGACACCATTTATTTCTAAAACTTTTTCAAATCCTTCGTTGACTCCTTTTACCATATTAAATAGTAGACTTCTGACTAAACCATGCAAAGAACGATGTGTCCTCAAATCACTCAATCGACTTACTATTATTTTCTTATCTTCAATATCTACCTTTATACCAGGAGGTATAGGATGAGATAATTCTTGCTTGTCTTTTTTAACTTTAAATACCCTGTTCTTAATTTCGATTTCTACCCCTTCAGGTATTAGAACAGGTAATTTGCCAATCCTTGACATAAATTCCTCCTACACGACAACAATCTAATTCTATCTTAATCTATAAATGACCCTAAGTTCCTACTTTCTTTGATAAGAAACTTTCCGGTATACTAATCCATGTCCCTCCATCACCAGATATAACACAGAACCTCTCCACCATAATGTCTTTTTTTGGCCTCTTTCCCGGTCATAATGCCATTAGATGTGGACAAAATACTAACTCCTAGCCCGCCGAGAACCTCGGGTATATCATCTTTTTTTACATAAACTCTTAAGCCAGGTTTGCTAATTCTTTTTAAATTAGTTATGATCCGTTGTTTACCGGAGTATTTTAACAATATTACAATAACACCCTGTTTATTATCCTCTTTATAATAGTAATCCAAAATATAACCTTCTTCTTTAAGAATTCTGGCAATTTCTAATTTTATCTTTGAAGCAGGCATCTCTATTTTTTCTATTTTCGCACGATTAGCATTCCTAATCCTGGTGATCATGTCTGCAATGGGATCTGTTAATACGCCCATAAACTTTTCCTCCTTCCTAGCTATCAAACTGATATATTAGATTACTCTTTTAATTAAAAATAAGAAAAATTCTTCAGCTACCAACTTGATTTTACAACACCGGGTAACTCACCACTTAAGGCCATTTTCCTGAAACAAATTCGGCATATACCGAATTTTCTAAGATAGCCCCTTGGTCTGCCGCAAATATTGCAACGGTTATAATGTCTTGCTTTAAACTTTTGCTCCCTGCGTGCTTTAACAATTAAAGCCTTTCTAGCCACATCTTACCCCTTCTTTCTTATTTATTCTTCTCCCTTAAAGGGCATACCAATTAAGCTTAATAGCTCTTTTGCTTCCTCATCATTTTTAGCATTAGTAACAATAGCAATATCCATTCCCAAAGTTGTTTTAACCTTATCAAAATCTATTTCTGGAAATATTAATTGCTCTTTAATACCCAATGCATAGTTTCCTCTTCCATCAAAAGAGTTGGGCGAGGTACCTTGAAAATCACGAATTCTAGCCAAAGCAATATTAATAAATCGATCTAAAAACTCATACATCCTGCTTTTTCGTAAAGTAACTTTGCAACCTACCGGCATGCCCTTTCTTATTGAAAAATTAGAAATTGATTTTCGAGATTTTGTAATTATTGGTTTTTGGCCAGTAACAGTTGAAATAACATCAGTTGCTTCTTCTACTATCTTGGAATCTTCTTTAGATTTGCCAAGTCCCATATTAAGAACTATCTTTTCTATTTTAGGTACTGCCATTTTATTTTTATAATTAAATTTTCTCATCATTGCCGGAACCACTTCTTGTTCATACTTTTCTTTAAGTCTGAGTACCAATCTCTTTGCCCTCCTAAACCTTATCCATTATTTCTCCGCACTTTTTGCACACTCGAACTTTTTTCTGTTCTTTAGTTAACCCGTGTTTGACACTGGTCGGTTTATCACACTTATTGCATATTAACCGGACATTGGATATTTGAACAGGACCTTCCTGTCGGACAATTCCACCTTGAGGTGATTTCTGAGTCGGTTTCATATGTTTTTTTAATAAATTCATACCTTCAATAATAACTCGGTTCTCTTTAGGAAATATTTTCACAATTTTGCCTTTTTTCCCTTTATCCTCTCCGCTAATAACAAGTACATTATCTCCCTTTTTTAGTCTTACCATTACTTTCGACATTATTATCTCCTTTCTGCGAGTTACAGAACTTCAGGAGCAAGGGAAATTATTTTCATAAATTTTTTTTCCCTTAATTCTTTTGCTACCGGACCAAATATTCTGGTTCCGATAGGCTCATTCTGATTGTTAATAATAACTGCCGCATTATCGTCAAACCTTACATAGGAGCCATCACTACGGCGAATCTCTTTCTTAGTCCTTACCACGACAGCTTTGACCACTTCACCCTTTTTTGCTGTACCTCCAACACTGGCTTCTTTAACTGAAGCTACAATAATTTCACCAATTCTGGCATATCTTTTCTTAGATCCACCAAGAACTTTGATACATTGAATTTTTTTCGCACCAGAGTTATCCGCAACAATAAGTTTAGTCTGCATTTGTATCACTTTTGCCACACTCCCTTATAAATCATATCGCTACTATTATTTGCTCTTTTGAACAATCTCTACAATTTCCCAGCGTTTTCTCTTGCTAGTTGGCCTTGTAGAGGCAATTCTTACTTTGTCTCCGACTTTACAGACATTTTTTTCATCATGTGCCATGAATTTTGCACTTCTTTTAATTCTCTTTTTATAAAGCTTATGAGGAATTATATAGCTAACCTGTACTACCACAGATTTATCCATGGCATTGCTAATCACTATGCCAATTCTCCCCCTACTCTCTTCCAAAATAGCCATTAAACACCACCTTGTTATTTTTTACTTTCCATACGAACTGTGCGGAATGTTTTATTCTATTGTATTTTGACTTTTCAAAATTTTCTCTCTCAATACAGTTTTTATTCTGGCAATATCATGTTTCACTTCTTTAATCTTCATATAATTGCTTAACTGACCGGTAATGGATTGGAAACGAAGACTAAAAAGCTCATCTTTTAAATCAGACAATTTATTTTCCAATTCATCATTTGAAAAATCTCTTATTTCTTTTATCTTCACTTTATCCCACCACCTGTTCTTCCCGCATTACGAACCTGGTCTTTATCGGTAACTTGTGTGAAGCTAACCTCATTGCTTCCCTAGCTATTTCTTCTTCTACGCCACCCAATTCAAATAGAACAGTTCCTGGTTTTACAACAGCTACCCACAATTCCGGAGAACCTTTCCCTTTTCCCATTCTGGTTTCGGCAGGTTTTTTTGTTACTGATTTATGAGGAAATATTCTAATCCAGACTTTACCGCCTCTTTTTACAGAACGTGTTATTGCTATTCGAGCAGCCTCTATTTGAGCGCTGGTAATCCAGGCTGGTTGCAATGACTGTAGTCCATATTCACCGAAAGAAATTAAATGCCCTTTCTGAGCATTTCCCCTAATCCTGCTACGTTGTATTTTTCTATACTTAGTTCTAGCTGGCTGAAGCATTTTCTTCCTCCCTCAGTAAAACGTTACTTTCTGATTCATCGGCAAGACCTTGGTCAGATTTTTCCCTAGCAACTTCAGCAATAGGAGTTGCCGGTAAAACTTCCCCTTTAAATATCCATACCTTTATACCAATCTTTCCATAGGTAGTATTTGCTTCAGCGAAACCGTAATCAATATCTGCTCTTAAAGTATGTAAGGGCAATCTTCCTTCCATATGCCATTCAGTCCTAGCAATTTCAGCTCCACCAATCCTGCCAGCAATCATTATCTTAATCCCCTCAGCCTTCATTTTGAGAGCACGGGAGGCTGTCTGTTTCATAATTCTTTTTACAGAGCCTCTACGTAAAATTTGATTGGCAATTTCTTCAGCAACTAGTTGTGCTTCAATTTCTGGGACTTTTATTTCCTTTATATTGATCTGTAACTCTCCTTCTGCTAACTTGGAAAGGCTGTCTTTTAATTTATTAACTTCAACACCCTTTCTTCCAATAACGATTCCTGGTCTGGCACAATTAATAGTTATTCTAATTCTATTAGCAATTCTTTCAATATTTACCATGGATACACCAGCATGTGACAAGTTATCTTTTATATACTTTCTTATCTTGTAGTCTTCGTAGACATGCTGACTGTATTTCTTTTGGCTAAACCATTTGACGTCCCAATCTTTAATTATTCCAAGGCGCAAACCTATTGGATTAACTTTTTGTCCCAATTAAACTTCAACCCCCTTCTCTTGCACTTCGATGGTAATATGACTGGTTCTTTTGTTAATTCGAGATGCTCTTCCCATAGCTCTTGGTCTAAATCTTTTCAGGGTAGGACCTTCATCAACGAATACTTTTTCAACATACAATTTATCCACATTCTTGTCATGATTGTTCTCAGCATTGGCTATGGCAGATTTCAGTACCCCATAAATCACTTTAGCTGATTTTTTCGGAGAAAACTGCAGAATTAATAGTGCTGAGCCAGCATCTTTTCCTTTGATTAATTCTATCATACGGCGACATTTTCTGGGTGAAATTGGGAGATATTTTCCTACAGATTTTACCCCCATAATATTCCTCCTCTTCTCTTTGCCCTTAAATAGTAAAGTAATTAACTTATCTTATTGCAGTAGACCTTTCGGTGTGCGCTCCATGTCCTTTAAATCTCCTGGTAGGAGCAAACTCACCCAATTTATGCCCCACCATATTTTCAGTAATATAAATGGGGACATGCTTTTTCCCATCGTGAACTGCTATAGTATGTCCGACCATCAAAGGGAAAATTGTTGAATCTCTAGACCAGGTTTTGATGGGTTCTTTTTTCCTTTTTTTATTCAGGTCTCTAATCTTTTTTAATAATTTCTCGTCAATATACGGACCTTTTTTAATCGATCTTGACATCTCTCAATTATCCCCCTTCAGCTATTTTGTCCTTTTTTTAATAATGAATCTATCTGAATCTTTTTTCTCTTTCCGTGTACGGTAACCTTTAGCCAGTATTCCTTTAGGCGACACTGGGTGTCTTCCCCCAGCAGTTTTACCCTCTCCTCCCCCTAAGGGATGGTCGACAGGGTTCATAGCAACTCCCCTTACCTTTGGTCTACGGCCTAGCAATCTACGCTTACCTGCTTTACCTAAATCTATATTTGCATGGTTCACATTACCTACCTGGCCGATAGTGGCATAACAATTTAGATTGATGAGCCTGACTTCACCAGATGGTAGTTTCACATGAGCATATTGTCCTTCTTTAGCCAGCAATTGCGCATTAGTCCCTGCTGATCTTACTAAAATTGCTCCTTGTCCTCTTTTCATTTCTATATTATGAATAAAAGAGCCTTCGGGAATATCTTTTAATGGTTTCGTATTGCCTATTTTTATCTCAGCATTTGGACCTGATACAACGGTATCACCAACTTTTAGACGGTCAGGACAAATAATATATCTTTTTTCTCCATCAACATAATTTAACAATGCAATTCTAGCCGATCTATTAGGATCATATTCAATCTCTGTTACTTTGGCAGGTATATCGATTTTTTCTCTCCTAAAATCTATTATTCTGTATTTTCTTTTAGTACCCCCACCTCTTCTTCTGACCATAATGCTACCAGCATTATTTCTACCCGCTTTTTTACCTCTTCCTCTAGTTAATTTTTTTTCTGGTTCAGTGCGAGTAATATCTTCAAAGGTGGATATAGACATAAATCTTCTTCCTGCTGAAGTTGGCTTGTACTTCTTTATATCAACCACTTTAATCGACACCTTTCCTCATCTTAATACTTATTATTTAATTAAATATTATCCAATTCTTTAATTGATTGCCCTTCTTTCATGGTGACAATGGCTTTTTTCCATTGTGCTGTTTTTCCAATGTGCTTTCCCATTTTTCTAGTTTTTGCGGGAACCTTAATAATATTTACTCTATCAACTTTAACTTTGAATTTACTTTCTACCGCTTTTTTAATTTCAGATTTATTAGAATCAAGGCTTACTCTGAATACATATTTATTATATTCCTTTTCTTTGACACTTTTTTCAGAAATAATAGGATGAATTAAAATCATTTTGTTAGAGGTCATTCCTGAAATACCTCCTCAATAATCTTTAGGGCATCCTTAGTGATTACCATCTTCCTATGGCTAAGAAGGTCATATGTGTTTATTTTATTAGCGGTAATTACCATAGCGTCCTTTAAATTTCGAACAGCTCTGCGTATCCTCTCATCTTCTTTTTCTATTACAATAAGCACCTTATCGCTGTCTATCTGCAAATTACTGAATATCTCAGTAATATCTCTGGTTTTTCCATTTTCCAGCTTCAACTCTTGTAAAATGATGATATCGTTATTTTTCGCCTTGCCAGATAAAACAGACTTTAAGGCAATCAGCCGCATTTTTTTAGGAATAGAGTAGCTATAATTCCTATTATCTGGACCAAAAATAACACCTCCACCATTCCAGAGCGGAGAACGTATGGAACCTACTCTTGCCCTACCTGTACCCTTTTGTCTCCAAGGTTTCTTTCCGCCTCCCCTTACTTCACTACGATTTTTAGTAGACGCAGTGCCCCTTCTCTTTTCAGAGAGATGTCTTTTTACAATTTGATGAACAATGTGTTTATTGATCTTAGCTCTAAACAAATTGTCGTTTAGTTCTATTTCGCCTATTTTTTCTCCATCTATGGTGTGTATATTCATTTCAGCCATAGTACTAATCTCCTTCCTGTGTAGTATAAGACTTTTTGTAATTAAGAAACCTTTTCAATAGCTACGAGAGCATTATTAGGTCCTGGGAGTGCTCCTTTTAATAATATTAAATTCCTATCTAAATCAATTTTAACAATTTCAATATTTTTTATTTTTACCCTTTTATTGCCCATTCTGCCGGGTAATTTTTGCCCTTTAAAAACTCTGGCTGCATCGACAGCACCAATAGAACCGGGAGCACGGTGGTAATCCTTCTGTCCATGTGTTTTAGCACCACCGGAAAAGTTATGTCTTTTTTGAGTACCAGCAAATCCTTTCCCTTTACTAAAGGCAATTACATTAACTCTTTCTCCTTCCTGGAATATATCTGCCTTTATCTCATTACCTATTTCATATTCTTCAATATCTTTAAATTTAAATTCTTTAATATATCCACAGGGTGCTACATTTTGTTTTTTAAAATAACCGGCTAAAGGCTTATTTGTAACATCTTTTTTATTAATTGCAACGAAACCAAGCTGGATAGCTCGATAGCCATCTTTTTGCTCATCTCTTTTATTTAAAACAATACATGGTCCAGCTTCTAAAACTGTAACGCCAATTGAATCTCCATTTTCTAGAAAAATACTGGTCATTCCAATTTTTTTACCTAATAAGCCTGTTTTCACGACTGTACCTCCAAGCAATTCTTAAGATATTTAAACGATGTTTATAAATATATACTGACTATATAATAAAAACAATAAGTGTTTTGTTTAAACTTAATTCTCTTGTTCATACATAGACAAATTTTTACTTTTGTGAAAATAGTGTTGGGAATAGAGTATCGTAAAAATTCATTATTCTAAAGTTTTTATCTCTATATCAATACCAGAAGGTAAGTCCAAATGCATTAACGCCTCAACTGACTTTGCCGAAGGATCTATGATATCTATCATCCTTTTATGTGTTCTCATCTCAAATTGTTCTCTAGACTTCTTATCAACATGAGGTGATCTTAAAGTGCAATATTTATTAATTTCAGTTGGCAAGGGAATTGGACCAGAATACTTACCTCCAGTCTTTTTTATAGCATCTATTATCTTTAAAGCGGAATTATCAAGTATTCGGTGATCGTATGCTCGTAATCTGATTCTTATTTTTTGCATATAAGCCTTTCTGCCTCCTCAATATTAATTACTTCCCTTATTCCAGAACCTCAGTAACCACTCCTGCCGCCACAGTTCTACCACCTTCTCGAATAGCAAAACGAACACCCTTTTCCATAGCTATGGGAGTAATTAAGGCACCGGTTATGGT
>JAAYOB010000027.1 GCA_012520575.1 Candidatus Stramentimicrobium fermentans | reverse complement strand
GTTCAGGAAATGGTATTAGAATATGCCGGAAGGAGGAAATATATGGTAGATCGGCTAAATCAGATAAAAGGTATTCATTGCCAATATCCTGATGGTGCCTTCTATACCTTTCCCAATATAACTGAACTCTATGGAAAGGAATATGAGGGAAAGGTTATTGAGAATGACTTAGATGTTGCCAGATTCTTTCTGGAAAAAGCCCATGTGGCTGTTGTCCCCGGGGTTGCCTTCAACTATCCAGGATATGTTAGATTTGTCTTTGCAAAATCGATGAATGAAATTAAAGAAGGGTTGGATCGTATTGAAGAGGCAATAACAGGTTTAGATTAAGTATTAAATAAATATTATCAGCTCAA
Source organism: Candidatus Stramentimicrobium fermentans (assembly GCA_012520575.1). Classification (GTDB taxonomy): domain Bacteria; phylum Atribacterota; class Phoenicimicrobiia; order Phoenicimicrobiales; family Stramentimicrobiaceae; genus Stramentimicrobium; species Stramentimicrobium fermentans. The sequence goes on along the minus strand of JAAYOB010000027.1, from coordinate 46,642 downwards.
GTTCAGTAAAGAGAACGGAAAGGAAGAACAATGAAATTAGTAAGGTATCAAAAAAATGGTAAAGTCTTTCATGGAGTATTAGAAGGGGATAAAATCTGTGTGCTGGAAGGAGATATTTTTGGAGAATTTTGGATAGGTAGACCAGTGGCCAGGAGAGAAGAGGTAGTATTATTGGCACCGATTGTTCCGCCTAATATAATATGCATCGGGTTGAACTATAAAAAGCATGCCGAGGAGAGTGGCAAGGGGTTTCCAAGTAAGCCGGTTATCTTTTTAAAGGCAACTACCAGTTTAATTGGACCGGAAGATGATATTATACTTCCTGATGAAGCTCCCGATGAAGTTGATTATGAGGCAGAACTGGTCATTGTAATAGGCAAAAAAGCAAAGAATCTGGAAATCGATGAAGTGAGTGATTACATCCTGGGATATACCTGCGGTAATGATGTATCTGCCAGAGACTGTCAAATACGTTTTGACCAACAGTGGGCCAGAGGTAAATCTTTTGATACTTTTTGCCCGCTCGGTCCCTGGATTGAAACCGAATTATCCGACCCGAGTCATTGCAGAATCAGGTCTAGATTAAACGGAAAGATTATGCAGGATTCCAACACTGCAGACCTTATCTTCGGGGTAAAGGAACTAGTTAGCTATTGCTCTAAAAATTTTACCTTACTACCTGGCACAGTCATTATGACCGGTACCCCGGGAGGAGTTGGTTTTGCCCGCAAACCTCCCATATTTTTAAAGCGCGGGGATTCTATTGAGATTGAGATAGAAGGTATCGGCATATTGGGCAATAAAGTAGTTTAATTTTTTGATTGAGGATGCGAGGGTAATTACTCCTGCCAAACTGAGTTTTTAGTATAGAACAACATGACCAATAGACGAGGGGGCTACTTAAGCAGACCTGTCAATCTCTTTATGACTTGTTTTGTTTCTGCCGGTTCTTATGGTTTAGTTAGTTTTTGCCCATACTATCCCTATTAAAATTATCAACAATCAAGTTTATATCCCCAGAGTTGTTAGAGAAGAAAAAAGTCAGCTGATGTCCATATTACAGAGGTGTTTGAAATTTCTGTTTGGGGATGCCATTATTTCTACCCCAGTGGCACAGCTTTTAAAAGAGAGGTGTATAATAATGGGTGACTTTATGGAAAGAGGTAAGTTTTCTTAAAATGGTCAAACAATATAAAGGTAGAAATACCATCAGGAGCATTTAACAATGAATGAGATTTACTTGGTCACAGGGGCGGCAGGACATTTAGGAAGCACTGTTATACGAGAATTACTTAAACTCGGTAAAAGTATTCGGGCTCTGGTTATACCGGGAGAAAAAAATATACCCCAGGGAGATATAGAAATTTTTTACGGTGATGTACGTAATCCAGAAAGTATGTATAGCTTTTTTAATAACCCTAACCATAAAGAACTAATAGTGATTCATTGCGCCGGAATCGTTTCCATTGCCTCGCAGTATAATCAACTGGTTTTTGATGTTAATGTAACCGGGACTAAAAATGTGGTAGAGTTATGTGAAAAATATAAGGTAAAAAAATTAATTTATGTGAGTACAGTACATGCTATTCCTGAAAAAGAAAAGGGAGAAGTTATTACTGAAATCAGCGATTTTAATCCCGATGAAGTAGTAGGACTATATGCCAAAACAAAATCGGAGGCAACTACCTACGTCTTATCAGCTGCCCGGAAGGGGCTTAATGCCAGCGTAGTACATCCCTCCGGGATCTCAGGTCCCTATGACTATAGCAATGGACACCTTACTACATTAGTAATTGATTATTGTAGGAATCGTTTAGTGGCCAGCATAAAGGGAGGGTACGACTTTGTAGACGTTCGGGACGTAGCGCAAGGTATCATCTCCTGCTGTACAAAGGGTAGTCCCGGAGAGTGCTATATTCTCTCGAATAAATATTTTACGGTTCAGGAAATTCTTTTTATGCTGCATGAAATTACCGGTAAAAAAGAGGTCAAAACAACTTTGCCACTCTGGCTTGCCCGTCTGACCGCACCACTTGCCGAGCTCTACTATAAAATATTGGGACAAACTCCGCTCTATACCACTTATTCCATCTATACCCTCAATTCCAATGCCTATTTTTCACATAAAAAAGCAACTGCTGAACTAGGCTATACTGCTCGAGACATGTATCAGACCTTAAGAGATACCGTAGAATGGTTAAAAAAGAAAGGGAGATTGTGAATATTATTGTACTCCCTCCAAGTATTAACAAACCTGTTTTATTCATTTTAAACTCTTTTCTATCATGACATGATTTGACTTGTTCCCTGAAAAATACCAGACTTTTCATAGACTCATTTTCTTTTGAAAAAGTATCTGTTTAATTAAAGTAGATTATATTAAAAAGTATTTTAATGCCTTTTACCATAAAAAGAAAAGCAGCAATTCGAAGATCATATGTCTTTAGCACTCCTTTCTTAAATTTCAATATTAATTTAAGAAAATTAAATAAGGACAATGTCCGGAAATGCTAAAAAGATTAGGATAGAGTATGATTGTGTTGTACAATAAAAGTGTTTCCAAAAAGGGGTAAGGATAATGGAAATTAGGGCAACAATTCTTTGTGAAAACTGTGTTTTTTTTGACTCCAATGCTCTTGCCGAACACGGCAATTATCTTTTTGATACCGGAGGGGGTAAAACTATAATAAACAATGCTCGGCAATTTGGTAAAAATCTGTCTGAGATTAAAGGAATTATTCTCAGTCATCACCACTACGACCATACGAGTGGTCTTTTATCAGTTTTAGAGCATACCAATAAGGTTAAAGTGTATGCCCATCCGGAACTTTTCAAGGATAGTTATTCTGTCCGTAATGGTGTGGAACGTTATATTGGGATTCCCTATCGTCGTGAACTGCTGGAAAGTAAAGGAGCGGAATTTATCTTTAATACAGACTTTACCGAAATTGCCCCTGGCATAATGTTAACAGGAGAGGTGCCTCGCAAGACCTCTTTTGAAAGAGGAGGCCCCAGCTTGAAACTCAAATTTGAAAACGGTTATATACAGGATACAGTTATTGATGATCAGACCTTAATAATTAACACTAGTAAAGGATTGGTTATTGTTCTGGGCTGTTCCCATGCCGGCATAATTAATATCATTAATTATGCTATAGAAAAAACCGGACAGAAACATATACACACCATTTTTGGCAGTACCCACCTCGGTCCGGTGGATAAAGATACTGAGATCAAAAGCCTGGCAGCCCTTAAAGAATTTGAGATAGAAAGGATAGGCACTTCTCATTGTACAGGACTGGCAACTTCTCTTCGTGTGTTTGAGGAATTTGGGGAACGCTTCTTCTTCTGTAACGTAGGTACAGTGGTAGAAGTTTAAATATTAGCGTTATTTATCCAATTCATGAATCTTTTCCTTTTTTGACACTTTTAGAGGTTATTTTGGATAATGATAACCCCTAAGCATTGCTAAATTAAATTGAAAATACTAATATTAGAACATCGTACTAATAATATTAAAATATTGAAATATATAAGAACAGGAGCTAAAATATGCAGAATTTTTTAGAAAAACAATTTCAGCTTACAAAACATGGCACAGATGTAAAAACGGAAATAATTGCCGGTCTCACTACCTTTATGACTATGTCTTACATTATTTTTGTTAACCCCTCCATTTTGAGTGATGCCGGTATGCCCTGGAATGGTGTCTTTATTGCTACCATTATAGGAACTATTTTAGGAACACTGTGTATGGCTTTCTTGACCAATTACCCTTTTGCCCTTGCCCCCGGGATGGGATTAAATGCTTTTTTCGCCTATTCAGTAGTATTAGGTATGGGAGTTAGTTGGCAAACCGCCCTGGGCATTGTTTTTGTAGAAGGTATTATATTTATTATTATCAGCATAGTGCCCATCAGAGAAATGATTGTGAATGTTATCCCTATGGCTTTAAAGGCTTCTATCAGCGTTGGTATCGGTCTTTTTATTGCCTTCATAGGATTACAAAACGCCGGGTTAGTAGTAAATGATGATGCCACACTGTTGACTATCGGCAATCTGTTTAGCGGTAACGGGATAGTTGCACTATCAGGTTTAGCTATTATGGGAATGCTTTATACCTTGAAAGTCAAAGGTGCTATTCTTTGGGGAATTTTAGGTGCTACCATTATAGGTTATCTTCCCGGAATAAATATCACCCCTCCCTTTCAAGGATTGATGGCTATTCCTCAGTTCAGTGATTGGAGTGAAGTTTTATTCAAATTGGACATCAAGGGAGCTTTAAATCTGTCTTTATTAGGAGTCGTTTTTTCCTTTTTATTTGTGGACTTGTTCGATACCGTAGGAACCTTGGTGGGAGTCAGTACTCAGGTAGGCTTTCTGGACAAAGATGGCAATTTGCCTAAGGCAAGCCAGGCTTTATTGGCAGATGCCATTGGTACTGCAGGCGGTGCTATCTTTGGTACCAGTACTATCACTACCTATATTGAATCAGCGTCTGGTGTCTCTGAAGGTGGTAGGACCGGCTTAACGGGTGTGGTGGTATCTATTCTTTTTTTCCTGTCCCTCTTTTTTAGACCTTTAGTGGGTATTGTTCCCGGAGCAGCTACCGCACCTGCTTTAATAGTGGTAGGAAGTCTTATGATTAATAACATCTTAAAGATAGAATGGGATGATTTTTCGGAGGCCTTGCCGGCTTTCATCTGCCTGATTACCATACCTTTTACCTACTCAATTGCCAATGGTATTGCCCTTGGTTTTATCACCTATCCTTTAATCAAATTGTTAAGCGGAAAAGGTAAAGAAGTGCACGGCTTGGTTTATATTTTAGGCATTCTTTTTGTCCTGAAATTTATCTGGTTGTAAAATTAAAAGACATTTTAACCGGATTAGTTTAATGTATTAATGTTTAATTCATTGAAAAGACTAAGTAAGAAATAAGATGAGAGAATAACAATAGGAGTAATTGTGATACCTTTTGATTCCCAATGCTATCCTTATCCTTCTCAAAGGAGATTGGTTTTTGCTCAGAGGGGAATGGTTGCCACCTCTCAACTCCTGGCAGCAGAGGCGGGCTTAGAAATATTAAGAGAGGGGGGCAATGCTATTGATGCTGCAATTACCACAGCTGCCTGCCTCACAGTTGTAGAGCCTACCTCTTGCGGAATCGGCGGAGATGCCTTTGCCTTAGTATGGACTAACGGTAAAATTTATGGTCTTAATTCCAGCGGACCGGCACCAAAAGCAATCTCTGGGGAGGAGATGAGGAAAAAAGGTTTTAAAAAAATTCCTGATACCGGATGGTATCCGATAACTGTACCAGGAGCTCCTGCTGCGTGGGTAGAACTTTCCCGAAAATTTGGTCGTTTAACACTAATCCAGAGCTTAACACCGGCTATCGAATATGCTCAAAATGGATTTCCTGTTTCACCGGTTGTTAGCTATCTGTGGGGCAAAGCATTTGATCGTTATAACAAACTTAAAAATATGGAAGAGTTAAAATACTGGTTTGATACCTTTGTCCCGATGGGGAGGGTGCCTAAACCGGGTGAGATATGGAAAATTCCCGAACAAGCTTGCACTTTAAAAGAAATAGCAGAAAGTGAAGCTAACTCGTTTTACAGTGGAGACATTGCCGATACCATAGATCTATTTTCTCGGAAATATGGCGGATATTTGAGGAAAGAGGACCTAGTTTCTTTTTGCCCTGAATGGGTGGAGCCCGTCTGTATTAATTATAAAGGTTATGATGTCTGGGAAATTCCTCCTAACGGACAAGGTCTAGTTGCACTAATGACCTTAAATATTCTTAAGGAAATGCCTTTAGCTGGAAGAGAGTTTCCCGATACTTTTCACTATATAATTGAGGCGATGAAATTAGCTTTTACCGATGGGAAGACATTTATTACTGATAGCCGACAGATGAAGGAATCAGTTGAAAGGCTGTTGTCGTCGGAATATGCTGCCCAACGAAGAAGCTTGATAGCCGAGAAAGCTTTAAATCCTCATTTTGGGAAACCATCAGGTAATAATACAGTATATCTAGCTACAGCTGATAGTGAAGGGAATATGGTTTCCTATATTCAAAGTAATTATATGGGTTTTGGCTCTGGGATAGTAATTCCTGGTACCGGTATTGCCTTACATAATAGAGGACATGGTTTTTCCTTAGATCCTGAACATATTAATTATCTGGAACCCGGTAAAAAGACCTATCATACCATTATTCCAGGGTTTTTAACCAAAGACGGCGAAGCGGTTGGCCCCTTTGGTGTAATGGGCGGCTATATGCAGCCCCAAGGACATGTACAAGTTGTAACAAATATTATTGATTTTGGGCTTAATCCTCAGGCAGCTCTCGATGCACCCCGCTGGCAATGGACGGGGGGTAAACAAATTAAATTAGAAGATAGTTTTCCCCAACATATAACAGAAAAGCTGAAAAAGATGGGGCATATAATAGAAGTTGACTACGATTCGAGCGGGTTCGGCAGAGGACAAATCATTTGGAGAGATAAAAACGGGGTATTAATTGGAGCAACCGAACCGAGGTGTGACGGTACCGTTGCCGCATGGTAGAAATTTAATATTAGTCTTAAAAATATAATTGGATAAAAAATAGCTCCCTTTTTAGGGAGCTATTTTTCGGTGCAACAAGTATTATTCGGCTTCTATGGTGATTTCCTTGGGTTGTATTTCCGGCTTCTTGGGCATAATAACTTCTAAAATACCATTTTTAAATTTTGCATTAATCTTTTCTTTATCGATCTCTATAGGTAAAGAAATGGTACGAGCATAATTACCATAGGCTCTTTCTCGATAGTAATAATCTTCTTTCTTTATCTCTTCATCTTTTTTAATTTCGCCCTGTATAGTCAAATTATTCTCAGCTAAAGAGATCTTAACATCATTCTTATCGACCCCTGGAAGCTCAACTTTAACAATTAGCTTATCTTTTTTATCAATTAAATCTACTGCCGGCTCCCATGGACTGCCTTCCAATAAACCCCTTCTGCCTCTACCGGGTACTTCCATCATATCAAAAAAATCATCAAATAAACTTCTAACTGCATGTTTTCTCGGTTCCCATCTAATTAAGTCCATAATAAACCTCCCTTATTCTTTTAACTAGGTATTGGTATTCTTTATATAATGTGCTAATAGCAATACTTTCTATTAACAATTATAATAGAATAAATATATTTGTCAATAGGCATTTGGAAAATAATTAGTTTTTAAAGTGTTGGGATAGTGAGGAGAATAAAAAACCCTCTGGTTTGCCAGAGGGTTTCACTTACCATCTAGTAGCGTCTTCCATGTCCAGAGTCAAAATCTCTTCTGGGACTACGGGGACGAGCTTCGTCAATCTTTAACGGACGTCCATGAAATTCCTGGTCGTTCAAAGCTTCTTTTGCTGCTTCTGCTTCTTCGTTAGTAGACATTTCTACAAAACCAAAACCTTTACCTTCAATGATGTTGACACTCTGTACGGTACCATGGGCTTCAAATAGTTCTTTGAGCTGGTCCTCTGTGACAGCATAGTTCAGGTTTCCCACATAAAGCTTATTGCCTTGCACTCTCTTTACCTCCTTCTTTAATTCTATAAATCTCTTCAGTAACATTTCTTTAGAGGCAAAGCAGAGCAAGGGTCAAATTACCGAAAAAGCTCTAACTAAATATCACCAAAGACAAAATCTATGATTCTTATTTCATCATAGAACCTTAATATTTGTTGCTATCATTGGGTATTGTCAATCCTATATTGGCTAATAGCTGCTGAGTAATAAAAATATTATAGCTAAAAGTATATAATGCCAATTTTTGATTACTTTTTTGCACATCAATTTTTAAGGCTGACTTACATTATACCATAAAGTAAAAACAAAAAAAGTGTTTAGGTTTTTTATGCAGATTATTTGTTTTTAGACCAAATTAGCGGATTGGCTCAAGTTAGAAATATTGGTGAAGCTAATAATAACGATTATTGCGTTGTTAATAATTATAATTTGAGAGCATATACCATATTTTCCATAAAAGCAGAAAGATTAGCCAACCGTTTCCTGAAACCCGGATCAGAGAATTTGTCTTTAAGGCCCGACTATAATCAGCTAGATGGTCATCCAGGTAGCCTCTATCGGCCTGGCAGAAAAAATTGTAACTTCCCCATCACCAGAACTTGTCTATTCCAAATATACCGTAAACAGGATTACCCAAGAATCGGATTCCCGGATAAAGCGCTTTTAACCATCTCAGATGACCATAAGGGACTAATTGGAATACAGCAGGAAATTATTTCCTAATACGCCAAACTGACGCTATATCTGCCATTTTATGTGCAATGTAGACCATCATAGCCCAGATGATTGTCCGAAGATACTGCAATAGTTATCCTAAAGAAAGTCCGATGCTGGAAGTTGAGGCTTATAGAGGTTGATGAGGAATGGCAGACCGGCAGAAGTGAGGATAGAAGAAGAGAAGGAAACACAGAAAGAAACACATGAAGGCGATGCTCTATTAAAAAATAGAACAAATGAAAGAAGGAGTCGGAACCGAGGAGGAATTGGTAAATAATTAATAAGGTGATATTAACATAAAATAATAACACAGTACAAAAAAAGTATTGACAAAATATTTGTTTAATTGTATAAGTGGTTTAGTGATACAAAACAAAAATTTCTTGTCCATACTTCGACTAGTATCAGATTTCCTTTAATTATGATTATAGAAAAGAGGTGCTAAAATGGCTAAAAGTTGTGGTGACAAGAAAACCAAAGATACCAAAAAAAAGAAATAGTAAAGCTAATTAAACAGACTTCTAACTGACTATTCAAATGATCAGTTTAGATAAATCGCAGAATTTTGACGAATTCAAAAACCCCGACCACCCCTCTGGTTTGGGGTTTTTGAATTTTATGGCAAAAGATAAGAATAGTAATGTTTTTTAGCAGGGTAAGGGCAGTTTGGAACGGTTAGGTATTTTTAAAAAACCGTTTTAGCAAAGTCGGACTGGCTAAAATTTTACCGATCACTAAGATTATTTCATTAGCCTTACGAAAGCCATAGCTTTTTAAAAACGATTTTCCCCCCACCGTGATAGCAGCTATGAGGCTTAGTGCCAATAAATCGATCCAACTTTTAGGAACGTTCCAATTACTGGCTGTTTTAAGTATTATTATGGTTCCTAAAGAGCCGCTTAATATTCCACAAATGTCACCTACTATGTCATTCATAAAAATTGTTACCCTATGGGCATTTTTAACCAGAAAGAGTCCTTTTTTAGCACCAAATACTTTTTTTGCCGCCTTAGCATGAAAGGATTCTTCTTCTGCTGCTACTGCTGCTATGCCGATCATATCAGCCACTATGCCGATAGTGATAACAAGAATAAGAATAAGAACATCCAGAAAAAAAGGTATTGACTCAATCCAGAGATAAGCGATTAGCGCAGTGATAATGGTCAGGATAAAGGCAAAGACAGCAGTAATGATGCTTTCTTTAATATTCTTTAATATAATAACCACCCTTTAATAAACTGTTTGAGATATTTCTGATTAAGGAATAAGTTTGTCAATAGATGGTAATATGCCAGGTCAATGTTGCGGCTTAGGTCCAGTAGGTTTTCCCCTGGAATAACCTGTTGTTGCCAAACAGGCAGTTTCCCTTTCATATTCCAGCTATACAGTCGCCCGGTATAGGACTGGATTGCCACTTAGACCACACTTAAATCCCTGACATACTCGGCAAAGGCCGACAGCCTAGAAGTTTTCCTTCAAATGCACGCAGTCCCCTAGCTTCTTTAGCAGCTCAAGTTTCGGCTCTAGTGAGGGCATCGGGTACCTCGATACCTACCTAGTTTTTTTTAAATGCTTTCCCTTGAACCACGCAAAGCAGGCTACGCTGCACCCATCTTGCAACAGATGCAGGTTCACTTATATGCTCGGTAAGAGCATATAAGCCTCCACGGGAGAGGGGTCAACGCCCGTATGCCATTACGGATCGCCCCTAACCCTTAACTCCCAGCATCAGCTCCCGACTGGGCGTCAGCAGCCAACACCAGGAACTTCACCGGTGTGCCCTTGACGGATTTTTAGGCCCGCCTTCAGGGACAGGGCATTAACTAGGATACTGCACCATCTATTTATTTACATTATATATATTTATGGAAAAAATACAAATTGATTGCTGTTGATGCAGTGTTTAATAATAACCTAGTTTGGTTAAATATTTAAAAATTTGTTTTCAGGCCTTTAGCTCGGAAGTGCAATTTGGGCAACGTTTTGCCTTAATGGGGATTATTGTAAAGCAAAAAGGACACTCTTTGGTGACCGGAGGAGGTGCCTCCTCTTCCTTAGTCGGCTTATTTAAAAAACGTATAACTGTAAAGATAGCTAGAGCGATAATTAAAAAACTGATAATAGTATTGATGAATACGCCGTAATTTAAGGTGACTGCGCCGGCTTCCTGTGCCTGAGCTAAAGAAAGGTAAGGACCCGGAGTGGTACCCTTTTTAATAAGAATAAATAAGTTGCTAAAATCAATTCCCCCTAATAGAACTCCAATAGGCGGCATCAAGACATCATTAACAAAAGAATTAACGATTCCCCCAAAAGACGCGCCTATTACGATACCTACTGCCATATCTATTACGTTGCCGCGCATAATAAACTTCTTAAATTCTTCTAACATTTTAAATCCCCTTTCTATGGAAAGTTTTACCTATTTTAACATACATTTAAGAATCTCATATCTCGTTAACAGTAGAACAATATAGAATAATTACAGATAAAAAACCTACTGTTATTGCCAAAAAATTAATTTTGAGCTATTTTAGGTATAATATTCTTACTTAAATTATTGCCAGGATTATAAAAAATATTTTTATGGAAAGGTTTACCTTGATAGTATCCTATATCGCTTTATTAGCTAGGATTTTTTTAGTGGGTATAGAAAAAATCATAGTCAGATTGTTAGGAAATCGAGAGGGCAAGGCTGATGTTAATTTGGCCGCTACCTTCTTATTCTTTATTATCGGAGCAATTGTTCTTACACCCATATCTTTCTTTGTGCCTTTTACCGATATTCAATTCTTAATTCCCTGTTATATCAGCAGTCTTTTTTATACGATATATGCCTATGCCTTTGTAGCTTCTTTAGCAACCGGTGAGACCTCATTAGTGACACCAATCTATAGTTTGAATGGTCTGGTCTTAGTTCTTTTTTCCTTTTTCTTCCTATCGGAACCTTTTACCCTGACCAAGGTAATTGGTGTACTATTAATGATGATAGGGGCTTCTCTGCTGGCAGATATACGAAATCCCTTCTATTCCTTAAAATATCTCTTTAGCGATATTCCCACCAGAATGATGTTTTTAGCCATAGTCAGCCAGAGTTCAGGAAGGGTAATAGATAAATATTATCTTCCTGATATCGAGCCGGTTATCTACGCCACCATACTTTATTTTTTTATTTCTTTTAACCTTTTAGTTGTGCTAATACTAAGAGGAAACTTCGGTGTGGTTAAAAAAGTATTTTTAGAAAAGCCGATGCTATCGATTGCTAGCGGTTTTACTAATGGTTTTTCTTACCTATTCCTACTTTATGCCATAGTAAGACTAGATTTGAGTGTGGCAGAACCATTAACCAATCTATCGGTAATATTGACACTGCTCTTATCTGCTGTTTTTTTCCGGGAAAATATTTTAGCAAAGCTACCGGGAACTATAATAATTTTAGCAGGAGGGTGGTTATTGTATTTGAATTTTTAAAATGATAGTGATAAATTTATTAATTGTTCTTAGTTTATATCGGTACAATTGTAGTAGAAATCAATTTATGGGCTGTTTCCGGCACAAGTGAGGTGAAGATTAATTGAAAACAAAAGAATATAATAAGCCGGAAGAATTAGATATTCGTCCGGTCATAGAACAGGATATGTCCACACTGTTGTCCTTAATTGAGGAGCTGGCAGTTTATGAAAAACTCGCCGACCAGGTGGTTAATAATGAGACAGCCTTAAGAAAAATTCTATTTGGTAAAAAAGTTTATGTTGAAGCAGAGATAGCGTATTGGAAAGGTGAGCCGGTTGGTATGGTCCTCTTTTTTCATAACTATTCTACTTTCTTAGGTCAGCAGGGTTTATATATCGAAGACCTGTTCGTTAAAGAAGAATACCGGGGCAAGGGTATAGGTAAAGCACTGCTCTTAGAATGTGTGCGTTTAGCCAAGGAAAGAGGCTGTGGCAGGGTAGAATGGGTGACCCTACACTGGAATCCCGCTCGGAAATTCTTTGAAAAGATGGGAGCATACCCTATGTCTGATTGGGTTAATTATCGTTTGGACCGGAAAGCCATAAATAAGCTACTGCCTGATTAAAAAATTCAGACCCTGGTAATTTTCCACCTCCCCTGCTGATAGAAAGCATAAATAACCAGAAGTTCTATAAATTCTGCTATCAGAAATCCACTCCATATAAAGGTAATGGGTAGTTGGAAGATGTAAACTACCAGCACGGAATAGGGAATCTGAAAAAACCAACGTGCTGCAATCCCGGAAATTAAATAAGGCATATTGTAACCGGAGCCGGTAAATACCGTGTTCAAGCCCATAGTGATGGCTACTGCAATAGAACTGGGTGAAATAATATAGATCATTTTTTCCCCTATCTCGATTGCCTCTTTCTGGTCCATAAATATTCTGATGATAGTCTCGGGGAAAAGCATGGCCAGAGAGGCTATAATACCAGTAATAATAATTCCTAAATACGAAGCATAAATAGCCGTTTTATGAGTTCTTTCAATATTATTAGCACCTAAATTTTGCCCGGCAATGGCGCTGCCCCCCATGGCTAAACCCAAGAGGGGAAGGAAGACCAGATTGAAAAGTTTCATACCTACACCAAAGATAGCTAAAGAAAGTGTCCCATAAAAAGAGACAAATTTTAATAAGAGGAGCTGACCACCTTGTCGGAAGAGCATCTCTACCCCGGCAGGCAGACCGATAGTACTCAGCTTTTTAAAGTTCTCTTTACTTAGCTTAAAAAGACCGGAAAAAGAAATTTTGATGTAACTCTTTCCGGATAAAAGGATAATAAGACCTATTAATAAGGCTATTATAGTTGATATTACAGTAGCAATAGCTGCTCCTTTGATGCCCATACCCATTCCCGGAAGAGAAGTACCCGGTATAGTTTCAAACATTAAAATTGGGTCTAACACAATATTAAGAATAGAGGTAAAGAGCATAATGTACATGGGATATTTTGCATCTCCTATACAACGCAGGGCCGTATTTACACTGAAAGAGGAGAACATAAAAGGTAGAAAGAGTGAACGGATTACTCCATATTCTAAAGCATAATTAATTACTTCAGGTTCTGTTGCAAAAAAGGAACAGAGCGGTTTTAAAAACAAGAGAAAGATAACAGCCATAATAATGGAAACCAGAGCCTTAAAGAAGATAGACTGCTCAATAACCTGTTTTGTCTTTTCCAACTGGCCGGCACCGAAACTCTGAGAGATAAGCGATACGGAGCTGATTCCAATTATCTCATTGATAATATCTGCTAACCAGAAAATTGTTACAAAAATTACCACTCCTGCCACTGCCTGGGCAGAAATCCTGCCAATCCAGACTATATCAATAAAATCGTAAAGTGTTTGAGCGAAGAATCCAAACATAGTCGGCAAGGAAACAGCCAATAAATTCTTAACTATACTTCCTTCAGTTAAATTATTATGAACTTCCTTAGGTATGGCTTGCCACCTTTACTATATAAAAAAAGGAAAAATTTTGTTTCGAAAGATTTTGCTTTTCCAGATGTAATAAAAAAACTATTTCTGTGCTATAATGACAAAAAAAGACTTGTAGAGTCTTTTTTATATTTATTAAATAAGAATGCCTTTATAGAATACCTCAAAGAAAATAACACATTAAAAAATAAAATACAATATACTATAGGAAAAATAAATTTGATATTTAAAGGTTTTAGATAATCGGAGGATTATTCGGTAATTATTAAAATAATATAATAGAAAATTTTTTTATAGATTACTATCCTCTAAAAACTTACATATTAATTAAGAAACCTTTCTTTTATATTCTTCCCAGCAGGAGTTGCTATGGCTTTTCTTCTAATTTTGGATAGAGAACATAAAGCGTTATGGGTTAAGACCAAAGACAGTTCGGAAAATGATAGCTGGTTTTTGCCAGAAGTAGAAGATCTGTTAAATAAACCATTCAATCGTCTAAATGTTGAACTTTTAGTAAAACAAGCATTTATTCCGCTCAAGTCAGTATTAATTGGACAGAAAACAATTATAGACATATTTCGTAATGAACAACAACTTTACCTCTTCTTATGTTTAGGAAAGGAATCAACGGAGATATTATTTGATTTAACCAAATATAAAAACATCCAATGGTTGCCTATCAATTTCACTGTAGAGAAGGATTTCTTTGCTAATCTTACCGGTAAATCCATATTGGATGCCTATCATGACATTTTGTTGACTGAGTTTAAGGAAAGAAAAAACCGTTTTCATATTGTCAAAAATGGCTATAGCAAGAGCGATATTGAGGGTTATAATAGAGAAATATTGCAAAGCAAGCAAAAAGTTTCGATAGAGTTAAAAGACCATTATGATATTTTCCGCCAACCAATTCCGGAAATTGGTGACTATGCCCTTTTGAATAATTGGAAAGGATTACCGCTCGCAACCTTTGAAATTACTGGAGTCACCATAGATTCATTTGAGAATATCGCTGACCATATTAAAGAGTCAGATGAACAGCAAAGGCATCCTACCCAAAAAATTATAGAGCAGTATGAAAAAACCTTTTTAAAATGGAGTAAAAAAAATAATAAACAATTTTCCGCTGATAAACCTGTAGTAATATCACAATTTAAAATAATCAAACAATTTGAGGAAAGAAAGAGAGAATATTTAGACCTCAAATAATAAATAATCTCTATTATCCTATTTGGCTCAAGGGGATGTCCTTGTTGGCTGGGATAAGGGGCAGAGACCGTTCCCTTATTGACCGGAACAGGGACTCAGCCCTTGACGGCCCATTTGTTTCTATGAGGAAACTTAATGTGGGTTTATATATTAATAAAGACAAAATTAAACAGAGATGAAACTATTTTTTAACAAATCTCTGCAATATTGTTATTCAGCTCCTCTGCCTTGCAATAGTCTTTTACAGTTTCTAACTACACTATATTTTATAAAATTCTAATAATTAATGTTTGAAGTAATTGAAGATTATTAAAGATTTATGAGATATAATCTCAGCATGTTTAAAGCCCGACGAGTAGAACGCAGACGTATAGTCTGCCTATCCCGCCGTAGCTGATATTTCTGCACAGTAGTCTGATTGCTGTCGGCAAGGGCAATATAGACTAATCCTACCGGTTTTTCCGGGCTACCCCCTTCCGGACCGGCAATGCCGGTAATTCCTATACCGATATCACTGTTACATTTTTTACAAACACCTTCTGCCATAGCCCGGGCAACCGGCTCACTGACCTCTCCAAATTCTTGTAAAATATCATGGGGCACGCCGAGCAGTTTTTCTTTTATTTCTCCGCTGTAGCTGATAATGCCACCTTTAAAATAGTCCGAACTACCGGCAATTGAGGTAATAGCCTCTCCCAGCATTCCTCCGGTGCATGACTCGGCGACAGCTAAAGTTAGTTTTTTTTCTCTTAACAGATTGCCGATAACTTTTTCCAGAGAATCTTGTTCATAACCAAAGATATAATCTCCTAAGAGATCTTTTAGTTGTTCGGTGGCTCCATCTAAAATAACTTCAGCTTCCTCAATGGTATTAGCCAGTGCATTTAGCTGAATTTGGATATCTTCCGGTGTGGCATATATGCCTATATTCAAATCCAGATGAGAATTAATAAAATCCTTTATCTTATCATTCAAAGCTGATTCCGGGAGTCCGCTGGTTCTTATAATTCTTGATTGCATCTGTTTCAGGTTGGGAAATTTACTTTGCAAGAAAGGCATAATCTGTTCTGATAGTAAGTTTTTCATTTCCAAGGGTACGCCAGGGAGTGCTACTATTACCCTGTCATCTTTTTCCAGTATCAGTGCCGGTGCAGTACCATAAGGATTTATAATACAATGAGAGCCTTCGGGTAAGAAGGTTTGCTTTAAATTACTCGGTGCAATATCAATAGAGACACCGGTGAGAGTTTTAATTAGATGTTCCTCTGCTTCCGGGTATTTTACCAGCTTCAACCCGAAAGCTTTGGCAATCGATTGGAAAGTAATATCATCCTCCGTAGGTCCCAATCCACCGGTGGTAATAATTATTTGTGAACGTTGGCAGGCTTCCTGTAGCTGGGCAATTAATTCTTTTTCATGGTCTCCTACCGCTGAAACATGCTGCACAGTAAGGTTTATTTCCTTAAGTTTTTTAATAATATAATTGGCATTGGTATCGATTATATTGCCGCATAAAATTTCATTTCCGATACTTAAGATTTCTGCCTTCATTGTTTTAAGCTCCTTTTTGTCTTTTAGGTCGACTCTATGTCTGCTTTTGTTTTTTAGCTACCAGAGAACATAAATAGTTTTTCATTTTAAAATATCCTGCTATAATTGTATTAACTCGTTTACTATTGAGTATGCGCTAATATTAACATAATCATATATCAAGTAGATACGGTGATAACCATAGATAGAACAGGTGTAATCATTTCTATAAACCACAAGCGAAGTGTTTAAATAAAGTGTATTATTGTCCTATGGCAAAGAATTATAAAGATAGAATCATCAGCATTCTGAAAAATGATAATCATATTTATAAACCATAAAAATGTTACCGGTGTGCTGGTATAGCCAAACATATAGCTATAATTTTTTTAATGATTATCTATGTCAAATCCTCAGTAATTATAGATTAATTTTAATCTTTTTACAATTAGATTTTAATAATTTCTTCTATTTAATCTGGCTTTTAGTACATCTTTCTTATTTAAAGCTATATGGTTAAATAAAATTGATTTTAACGAGAGGTGTATATTGCATTATGGATATTTTGAGTGGGTTAGAGGACTTAAATCCCTATATTTGGGCTCTTTTAATATTCTGTTTCCGAATTGTCGACGTTTCTCTGGGGACTTATCGGGTTCAGCTCATTGTGAGCAGAAAAAAATTACTTGCCGGATTTGTGGGCTTTTGTGAAGTTTTTATCTTTATTCTCATTATATCTAAAGTCATTCAAGATGTAGGCAATTTCATTAATGTGTTGGCTTACAGTGGCGGTTTTGGTGCCGGTACCATCGTTGGCATTGCCATCAGTGAAAAACTTTCCCAAGAGATGATTTCGGTAGGAGTAATTTCCCGAACCCACTGGCCTGAAATAGAACAGGAATTACGAGAAGAGGGATTTGGAGTAACCCGTAATATTGGCTATGGTTTGCAGGGAGAATTGCAAGTTTTACAGATAATAACTCACCGTAATGTTTACTACAAAATACGTGAAATTGCTCTGAAATATGACCCCAAGGCTTTCATCACTTCTTATCTTATAGTGGGCAGCTCAGGCGGATATATCTATGATGTGAAAAGCAAAACCTGAGTATTATTGGGTTTTTAGCAACCGGTTCAATGCTTCTAATTGAGAGGGTTTATCGATGTCCAGGGCAACTTCGGGAGGGGCCAGCACTGCTTTTCCGGTATACCCTTTTAAATATTGTGGGACCATTTTTTCCAGATCTCTAATGGAAAGGTATTTTTTCAGATATTTAACCACTAACCTTTGTCCCAAAATATTAGCCATTTTCAGTGGGTGTTTCCGGAAAAGTATGAATTGCTTAATAGTATCAATATGCTCCAGGATGACTTTCGGGTTTAATAAGAATAGATTGCCCCCGGTAAAGGAGCCCTCCACCAGATTGGCGTAAATGCGCCTTAATTCATTAACGGGAAATCGCCTTTGAAACGATTCTTTGCTGACAATGGCATAATAGATGTCAAATCCCGGGTCATCCAGGCAATTCTTTAAAAAACATTCGATGTGCTCACTTGATATGAGAGGAAGGTCGCAGGCAATAATAATGAGATGAGACTCTTCAGATAATAAAGAAAGACTTTTACGCAGAGTGTCCAGCAGAGTAGTGCCGGAGGGAACCATAGTAAGAGGATGAGTTTTAATTTCTTGCTCAACTTCTTTCGGACCGGCAACAAACAGTTGAGATACATATCTGGTATTGTTCACCATCTCAATTACATGATGGATAATAGGTCTGGAGTCGAGAGCGGAAACGGTCATTAGGGCCTTGTATTCCTGACCGATTATTTTTTTAAGAGCAGGCTTGCTTTTTCCTCCGGCGAGTATGAGAGCTTTATATTGCTTATTTTCTTTCATTTTTTCTTTAATCTGTATCTATTGCCATATTAATAAATTTATTACCTTAAACTATCTTACTTTTGCTTTACATACTACGGTCATTTCTTAATATAATATCATATAATCGAAGGGTAGATTAAAGAAAACGGTAAAGTTAGTCGCAACAGAGTCCCCTAGCGTTATTAGTTAGTATAGAATTTTAGTAAGTATTTATCAGATTGCACTTATCGGTTAGCCAACAAAAAAGACAGACTTACCTCTAGTAGTAACCAAAGAAAAAGAAGAGACATTCTTTTTCTAAAGAGAGGTAAATCTACCGAATGAAAGAACTAAAACTAATTATTACACTGCCATCTTTTGAGCTTGCTATATCGGAAGATAGGCTCAATACAAAGTATTTATTTGAATAGGGGTGGTACGCTGAGTCATAACCTCCCGGGCGGCTTCACTGAAGGAGACCGGTGAAAGTCCAGGTGGGCAACTGATACATTTTTGAGTACCGCTATAGATGGCATCGATCTGCCATTTGTCGGTATCTACTGGTATACCGGCGAGTGAGGTTACCGCATCCACTACGAAGAGTGTCTAAGGAAGATACAGAAAAGACAGAGCCTGAATTTTAAGAGTACCATGCCTGTAAAGGTGTAAGGTGTCTATGGCATTCTGAAAAACAGGCAGAGATGGTGGGATATAAATTAGCATTTTTCAGAAAATGCCAAAACTTGTTCAAAGAATTTTTTTACCTCTTCCGGTGATTGCAGCAGGAAATCGGCGGAGGAAGCCCTCTCTGGATCATCGGAAATTAAAATTGCAGTGCCTCTGGTTATTACGGTGCGAAAGGCATACTCATCTGTAGTATCATCCCCCAAGTAGAATGCTTCTGTTGATTCCCAGGGTATATTGAGGGCATTCATAATCCACCTGATTGCCTTACCTTTATCCCAATCTATATTGGGCAAGATTTCAAAAACTTTTTTACCTTTTAATATTCTTAGCCCCCCATATTTTTGAACTAAATTTTGTACTGCTTCTGTGATAAATTGTAAATCTGTTAAACTCTTTACCTTACGGTAATGGACTGCCACGCTGAATTTTTTTTCTTCAATTAATACACCGTTTATTTCTTTAAGAATCATTTTCAGCTGTTTTATAATGTGTGAGATTAAAGGGATTGTTTTTTTAGCATCCTGATGTACCATACTAAAACCGCCAGGTCCTTCAATATCAAAGCCATGGCTGCCTACATAAAAAATCCCTTTAATTCCCACCAGGTTCTGAACATCCTCTCTCAGCCTACCGCTAACTATCGCCACTGTATGAATTTCCGCTAAAATCTCTACTGTTTTTTTCATATAGGGAGTCAGAATAGCCAACTCCGGGCTTTCTGCGATGGGAGTTAAAGTACCATCATAGTCTAAAAAGAAAGTCAATTTTTTACCGGTGGTTAGAATAGCTTTACCGGTGCGCCGATAAAAGGGATTTATAGAAATCTTTTTTTCCTTGAGGTGTTCTGGAGGAAATATTAGTGGTGCCCTTTTCAGATTTTCAAAACATAGGAAATAAGGTTTTGGTTTCCTTAAAAACCAGTTGTTAATTGAACCGATACTTATCTCGGCTAAATCGGATACTACCAGGTCTGCTCCATGTTGAAACAGCGCTTTTTTGTTATTTTCCCGAGCCACTCCCAGTACCAAACCAAATCCACCATTTCTACCTGCCTCTACCCCAGAGGAGGTATCTCCCACTACTGCCGAACTTTCCGGAAGGCTGCCTAAATTTTTGGCAGCAGCGACAAGAATATCTCCTTCCGGTTTTCTTTTTAGGTTTAATTTTTGAGATACAATTCTATCCACTATTGTTTCAAACAAATGCTCCAGATGTATCGATTTTAGAACATTGTGGCAATCTTTAGAAGAAGAAACCGCTCCAACTCTGATGCCGTGTTTTTTTAAATCCTCAATAAGGGTAATGGTGGTGGTAAAAACTTCGGCACACTCTTTCTGCAATAAATTATCAAATAGTATGTTTTTTTTATTGTTTATTCCGCAAACCGTTTCCCGGTCCGGAGAGTCAGATGGGTTTCCTAAGGGGAGCTGTATATTGCGTGAAGCCAGAAAGCTTTGCACGCCTTTATAACGTGGTTTTCCATCGACATAGATAAGGTAATCGTGCCGGTAGGTAAACTGTTGGAAGGGTTCCCCGTTTCTTTTTTCTCTTAATTTGAGATAATCATCAAAGACTGCTTTCCAGGAGTGAGTATGTAGATTAGCAGTCTTGGTTACCATACTGTCCAGATCAAATATGACAGTCTGGAAGGCAAAATATTCATTCATCTGTCAACTCCTTCTTCAGTCTGACTTTGTTTCAACAGAAAACTAACAAATATCTATACCGGGCAATTATACAATCAACTCCTTGTTTAATATTTCTAATATTAAAATTAATCTAACCAAAGTTTAAAAATAGTTTTAAATAAATTATTTACATTATATACTATAAACATAATGTTTTGCCATATACTTTGCAGTTATTACTCGTAAAATATAAAAATATGTTTAGGGACAGGTTTGTCATTTTATTATTGAAATAGAAAATATGATGTGATAATTAAGGCTGTAATATTGTAAAAGCTATGATTAATTAACAAGGTATATGTGTATCTGTGAAGCGGTATTTGGCATATTATTGTTAGCATGATTAAGGAATAAAAGAAGGATAAACAATGAACAAGCTGGTAAGAAATGAAAACATAAATTTTGGGGACAAAAAACAGTATCGGAAACCCATTACAATTACCTTTTTCTTTTTATTACTATTAACTGTTTTGAGCACTTTATTATTTGTCAATGTCCTTGCTAATGAACCGTCAGTAAAATTAGGCAATGAAGTCTTATTGGATGACTACATTTATCTTATAGATGGTAAAAAAGTGGGATTAATAACCAATCAAACCGGGGTGGATAGCAAAGGTGTGAGCTTTATCGATAATCTTCTTGCCACAAATAGAGTACAACTGATAGCTCTTTTCGCCCCTGAACACGGATTGGACGGAAAAGCCAAAGCAGGGGCACAGATAAGCTCTTATATTCATCCTCTCTATGGTATACCCGTCTACAGTCTTTATGGTCAAACCCGAATGCCAACAGAAGATATGCTATTTTTGTTAGAAGTGCTACTTTTCGATATTCAGGATATAGGTGCCCGTACCTACACCTATATGTCAACCCTGCAATACTGTATGGCAGCAGCCAAAAAGTATAACAAGTCAATTATAGTTTTAGATCGACCTAATCCACTGGGTGGATTGATTGTGGAAGGACCTGTTTTAGAGGAAAATTTCCAATCTTTTGTGGGTGTAGATAACCTGCCTATGGCACATGGCATGACCGTAGGTGAATTAGCGCAATTTTATAATCGAAAAATTGGGGCTAATTTGACGGTTATCCCTATGGAGGGATACTATAGGTCTATGACTTTCTTTGAAACCGGACTTCCTTTTATTCAAACCTCTCCCAATATTCCCGATATTTACTCTCTTTATGGTTATATGGCTACTGGATTAGGAGAAGGAACCGGTGTTTTTCAAAGGGAGCAATTTCGCTGGATAGGCGGTAAGGGATTGGATTCGTGCCAATATGCAGACATCTTGAATGGGGCAGGACTGCCGGGGGTATGGTTTATACCGGAAGACCGTGAAACAGCAGGCGGAGTACGGTTGGATATTTATGACTCGTCAGTATTTAATCCCGCCAAAAGCGGAATATATGCACTGGCTTATGCCTTTATGTTAGGAGATTTTCAGGTTCCCGCCAGTACTCCTGATAAAGTATCTATGTTTGATAAAATTATGGGTACAGACCAGATAGGTATTTTCTTAAAAGAAAAAGCTTCTCCGGAGCAAATAGTGGACTATTACTCTCCGGGATTAGAAGAATTTAAAAAAGAACGAGAATGGTATCTTAATCCCTATTATTAATTTTTCAAGTTTTTTAATAGGGTTAAGATATTGTTTTTAAAACCGAGATTCGGATAAGAACAAGTCTCAAGATATTTATTTAACTTAAAAATTGAAATAATTGTTACAGGTAAAAGCGGGTAAGTTCAGCAGTGAGAAAATCAAATGCCTCATCAACTGTATCGCACAACTTAAATAGTTCAAGTTCAGTTTCGCTGATAGTTCCGTATTTTACCAAAGCATCGAAATTAATAACTTGATTCCAGTATCCTGAACCGTAAATGACTATAGGTATATGTTTTTTTAATTTCTTAGTCTGGAGCAGAGTCAATACCTCGAATAATTCGTCAAGTGTGCCAAACCCACCTGGGAAAATTACCAGACCTTTTGCTAAATAGACAAACCAGAATTTACGCATAAAAAAATAGTGAAATTCAAAATTAAGTTCCGGAGTGATATACTGATTGGGGTATTGTTCCTCCGGAATACTGATATTAAGACCGATGGATTTTCCTCCCGCTTCTGTGGCACCTTTATTAGCGGCTTCCATTAATCCCATGCCACCACCTGAGCAGACGATAAAGCGAGAGTGAGCAGTTAAGTCTTTAGACCAGACGGTCAACCGCTTGGCTAATTCGATAGCATCCTGATAATACCGAGCCATAAAAACCTGTTTTTTAGCATACGCTAATTGTTTCGACAATTCTTTCCTATTTTTATTACCGGCTTGTTTTATTTTTCCTTCTACTTCTTTTAGGTATTTTTTAGCTTCAGATAGAGGTTTAGTGCGAGCTGACCCAAAAAAGACTATGGTATCATTCACGTTACATTGCTCAAAACGCTGCTGAGGTTCTAAATATTCTGCCAGGATACGAATAACCCTGGCATCGCTACTTTTGATAAAATCTGTGTTTTCATATGCTTTTTTTATCTTTATTATTTTTTTATTCATTTTATTTGCCTGTTTTTTCAAAAATTTATTTAGCAAGGAAATTATCTGTTTATCCTTCACTTTTAATTATACTACAGAGCAGTCCTTCTTTTTATAATTAAAAATTTATTAAAGCCATTTAAACAAATCATAAAAATGTTGTCGTGTATTAAAATATAATTTTCCCATATACAGCTAAGAATAAATTTAACGGTTTAATTATAATTTAATTATAATCAAGACAAAGAGGCTTGACAATTACAATTATAGTCTTAAATCTGTTGACTAGAAAACAATATTGTAGTACATTACTAAATAATAAACAATCGGTGCTATTGGTACCCCTTTGCAGTCTAGTGTAATGTTTTTAATTTTCTTTAACTATGGTACAATTATTCCGGGATTGGTAGACTTATAGACTTTACTCTTTCCAGTGGGAAAAAGCTACGGTAAAGGGATAGTGTTGTCCAATGTCTGAGTTCACTTAGACAACACTAAATTGATACCTCTGCTCATCATTTTTTTAAGTCCAAAAGAGTTAGATATTACAGGGAACGCTGATTAAAAAAGCATTGCCAGTAGCAGTATCAATGAGTTTAAATATAAAACAGAATTACTGAAGAGGAGGTGATATCGGAGAGAAAAAAGTACTAAGACTAATATCCCTTAGTCTTAATAATTGCCTTATAAAATATATTAATTAAATAGAAAAGGAGAAAAAAATGAAGAAAAATCTATTTTGCTTAGTGATTGCACTGGTACTTTTAATGGGTAGCGTAAGCCTGGCTCAGGATGTAGTAAAATTTGGTATTGCCGAGCCCATGACCGGTGATATGGCTGTAGGAGGAGAGCTTTGCTGGATGGGCTATGAATTAGCCTTGGATGAGAATCCTACCGTATTGGGTAAAAAGATTGAATTAGTTTTAGTAGATAATAAGAGTGATAAGGTAGAAGCAGCCAATGCAGTTTCTCGGCTTATTGAGAAAGATGGTGTAGTTTCTGTTTTTGTAAGCTATGGAAGCGGAATGGCCATTCCTGGTGGAGAAGTTGCCAACAAGGCCGGGATTCCTCTGATTTCCGGTACTGCCACTAATCCTCTGGTTACTCAGGGAAAAGAATGGGTTTTCAGAGCATGCTTCTTGGATCCCTTCCAAGGGGAAGTAATGGCTCGTTATACTTTCGAAGGTCTGGGCATTAAAAAGGCAGCACTGCTTACCGATATTACGCAGGACTATTCGGTAGGATTATCAAACTTCTACAAGAAAACTTTTGAAGAATTGGGCGGAACAATCGTTTCTGACGTAAAATACAATACCGGAGACCAGGATTTCAGTGCTCAACTTAGCCAGATTATTGCCTCTGGAGCAGAAGCCCTCTTCTTCCCGGGTTATTTTGGCGATGTTGCTATCATTGCCATGCAAGGCAGAGAATTAGGGTTTACCGGTCAATATTTAGGCGGCGATACTCTGCATAACCCGGTGTTGATTGATTTAGCAAAAGATGCTGCTGAAGGGTTAATCTGCAGTACTTTCTTTGTCGAAGATGAAGCATTCCTTAAATTAAACCCGGAAGCTGAAAAATTTGTTCAGAAATTTATGGATAAGTACAACGAATTGCCAAATGCAGTATCCGTTCTTTGTTATGATTCCTACAATTTATTAGTTGATGCCATTGAAAGAGCAGGATCATTCGAACCGGAAGCCATTAGACAAGCATTAGTTGCCACCGATAATTTCCAGGGGGCCGGCGGTCCTATTACCTTTGACGAGAATAGGGATGCAATTAAACCTGCCGTTTTGGTCAAATGTGTAAACGGAGAATGGAAATATGAGGCATCTGTCAATCCTTAATATTTTTGTAAGTTGATTAGCAAGATTACAGGCAGAGTGGTTAGAGTTAGATTTTAACTATTCTGCCTGTAATAGTTAGGTGAATGACAATACCATTCACCTCATAATAAGGAGAAATATATGAGCTTAACTATGTTGCTGCAAAATATTGTCAATGGTTTTTCTTTGGGAAGCCTGTATGCATTGATTGCTATTGGTTATACTATGGTTTATGGAATCCTGAGATTGATAAACTTTGCCCATGGAGAAGTATTTATGTTGGCCCCCTATTTTCTTTTTTATAGCTCCATGATCTTTGTACTACCATGGTGGTTATCGGCAATCATAGCTATTGTGCTAACTGCTTTGACCGGGATGCTTTCAGAAAGGATTGCCTATAAGCCATTACGGGATGCGCCTCGAATTTCAGCCTTAATATCAGCCATCGGTGTATCTTTCTTTTTACAAAATTTAGCTATTGTGCTTTTTTCCGGTATTCCTAAATCTGTTCATCGCCCCGCGTTTTTCTCTAAACTATTTCAATTTGGCGAGATACGCATACAATCAACCCTCTTTGCCTCTATTGGAATATCTATTATTGTTCTGTCTTTATTAATATATATTGTTTATAAAACCAAAACCGGCTTGGCTATGAGGGCTATCTCCAAAGACATTGAGACTTCCCGATTGATGGGAGTTGATGTGAATAAAGCCATATCGATTACCTTTGTTATTGGATCAGCCCTGGCAGCAGTGGGTGGTATACTATGGAGCCTGAGATTCCCTCAAATATTTCCTACCATGGGTACCATACCCGGATTAAAGGCCTTCATCGCTGCTGTAGTGGGCGGAATCGGCAGCATCCCCGGCGCTATGTTAGGTGGAATGTTGTTGGGAATGTCTGAAATACTCTTTGTCACTTTTTTCCCCGCCATATCCGGTTATCGAGACTCTTTCGTCTTTATAATTCTGATACTGATATTATTTTTGAAACCGGACGGCATCTTAGGGACAAAGACGCAGGAGAAGGTTTAGCCAGATGAAACAACCAAGTGGAAAAATATGTACTGTGATATCACTTATGTTTATATTTATTCTGGTCTATGTTGCTCAGAATAAGTTAGATGCCTACCTGATAAGAATACTGAATTTAGGAGCCATGTATGTTACTTTAGGGGTAAGTTTAAATTTAATATATGGATTTACCGGTCAATTCTCACTAGGTCATGCCGGTTTCATGGCTATAGGGGCCTATGTTACGGCCTTATTGGTCTTGCCACCCTATTATAAAGAGGTAATCTTTATGTTAGAACCCTTAGCCTGGCCGCTTAATGTTATTCATACCCCATTTGTAGTTGCTTTAATTGCAGGAGGTGTCTTATCTGCCTTAGCAGCATTCATCATAGGTGTACCGGTACTCAGGTTAAAGGGAGACTATTTAGGGATAGCGACATTAGGATTTGCTGAAATTATTAGAATCGTTCTTAACAATATTCCCCATATTACCAATGGCGCCCTGGGCATTAAAGGTATTCCGGAATATACTAACCTTTGGTGGACGATGGGTATTGCAATATTTACTATATATATCGTTAAAGGGCTAATCAGTAGCAGTTATGGCAGAGCCTTAATGGCTATTAGAGAAAATGAGATTGCCGCAGAGGTGATGGGAGTCAACTTAACCTACCATAAGGTAATGTCTTTCACTATTAGTGCCTTTTTTGCCGGGGTTGGCGGAGGATTATTCGCCTGCCTTCTTACCACTATAGACCCCAAGGCATTCAGATTTGTAATGACCTACAATATATTAATTGTAGTAGTACTGGGGGGCTTAGGAAGTATAACCGGCACCGTTATCGCTGCCTTCCTCTACAATTTTTTATTGGAAAGTTTACGTCCTATTGAAGCCGGTTTTAATTTGGGACCCATGCATTTCCCGCCCATTCCAGGATTAAGAATGGTTACTTTCTCAGTTCTGCTCCTAATTTTAATCCTTTACAAACAAAAGGGTTTGCTGGGGGGATTCGAGTTCTCCTGGAAATGGTTTTTTCAATCTATTAAAAAAGTTTTTAAACCTAAAAAAACCACTGAAGGGAGTACCTTATAATGGAGATATTAAATTTGGATAACATCACCATAAAATTCGGTGGTCTGACTGCGGTAAAAGATTTTAAACTAGAATTACAACACGGAGAGCTGGTGGGCTTAATAGGTCCCAATGGTGCCGGTAAGACTACAGTGTTTAATATGATTTCGGGAATCTATACTCCCAGCACAAATAAAATATATTTTCAAAATAGGGATATAACCGGGATGAAACCGGATAGAATAGCTAAGTTGGGAATAGCCAGAACATTTCAGAATGTGAGACTTATGGATAATCTTTCGGTAATAGACAATGTAATGATAGGTTTTCACCTCCATTTACATTCCAATCTCGCCTCTGCCATTTTTAGATTCCCAGGTTATGTACGGGAAGAAGAGGGCATCTATCAAAAATCTATAGAATTACTACATAAAGTGGATTTAGAGTTTAACAAAGAGGTACAGGCAGGCAGTCTACCTTACGGTCAGCAGAGAAAGTTAGAAATCATCAGGGCTCTGGCTACCAGACCCAAGCTTCTGCTTTTAGATGAACCGGCTGCAGGCATGAACCCCCAGGAAACTAAAGAATTGATGGGTTTTATCCAAAAAATAAGAAAAGATTTTGACTTAACCATTCTGTTAATTGAACATGATATGAAGGTAGTAATGGGAATTTGCGAAAGAATAATAGTCTTAAACTATGGTCAAACCATTGCTGAGGGTAATCCCGCGGAGATTCAGCATAATCCAGAAGTTATCAAGGCTTATTTGGGGGTGGAAGCTCAGTATGCTTAAAATAGAAGATTTAAATGTTTTTTATGGCGGAATACATGCCATTAAAGGCATATCCTTTGATGTGCCCAAAGGAAAGATTACTACATTGATTGGTGCCAACGGTGCCGGAAAGAGCACTACCTTAAGAGCCATCTGTTCTCTGGTTAAAACAAAAACGGGAAAAGTATTATTTGAAGATAAAAATATCACCACCTTACAGACAGACGATATTGTCAAATTAGGGGTAGCTATGGTTCCGGAAGGCAGAAGAGTATTCCCCAATCTGACTGTACAGGAAAATTTGGATTTAGGTGCCTTTACTCGAGATGATAAAGAGGGTATAGCCAAAGATCAGGACCTATTCTGTGAGTTATTTCCTCGGTTACGAGAAAGACTATGGCAAAAGGGCGGAACTCTCTCCGGAGGGGAACAGCAGATGTTGGCAGTAGCCAGAGGGCTGATGTCTCGTCCAAAACTATTAATGTTAGACGAGCCCTCACTGGGCCTGGCACCATTATTGGTTCAAGAAATTATTGGAGTTATACAAAGAATCAGTCAAGAAGGGATAACCATCCTTTTAGTTGAACAAAATGCCTTTGCTGCCTTGAAAATTTCGGATTATGCTTATGTACTGGAGACTGGTACTCTGGTTCTAAAGGGCAGCGGAGAAGAATTATTAAATAATAAAGATGTAAAGAAAGCTTATCTAGGAGAGTAGAGACAAGAATAATAGAATAGGGGGAGTAATAATTGAATTTTAAATTACCACCATGGGTGTTTGGATTTTTTGGACTAATTGGCTTTTTAGGATTTATGGGATTTAACAATCATAACCCCTATGAGTTATTGTTTTTTATTTTTTTTGTCTTTTTCTCCTATTTTAAATTTTTACGGAAAGAATTAGAATATTTAGGGTTATTAGGGTATGTGGGATTATTAATTGCCATTCTGGGATTATTGAAAATAGTGCCCGTTTAATCATTTGAAATCAGTCTATTTTTTTCAATTCTAAAGAACCCTTTATTTGAACATAGTATTTCTTTATACTATTTTGATATTTCTTTCAAATCCCCTGATTACTTTTATTTTATATATACATAAAAGTATCCGGTTATTAGATATTTCAGTCTGTTATGAATAGTCGCTTAAATTATATTAAGAGAGTTCTATTAGTTATTGTATTTCTCTTTTCTATTACCGCTACTACCATATCAGTTAATGAACAAACCTTTTTTATTAGTCAGGTTATAGATGGGGATACCTTGCTGCTCGCAAACGGTGATACTGTACGCTTATCGGGTATCGATGCTCCGGAATTAAACCAACCGGGATACGATTTAGCTAAATGGTTTTTATTCTATTTAACCAAGGATAAAAGAGTCTTTCTTGAGAAAGATTTAACAGATAAGGATGAATTTGGACGGCTGATGCGCTTTGTTTTTTTAAAAGACGATGGGAAAATGGTTAATGAGCTCATACTTCTTAATGGTTTAGCAGATTTTCGATACCTTTCCTTGGAAAGTAAATATTTTGAAAGATTGAAAGAGGCATCCCTGAAAGCAGAAGCAAACAATAGTGGATTATGGGCCTTCTCCGCCTTTCCACCCAATAGAATCAACGAAGACGATTATTCGGCAAAAGTGATTGACTGGCAAGATGCACCAAAATATATTAATGAGATAGTGACTGCGGAAGGCTCTATTGAAAGAGCATATGATTCCGGTAAGGCATGTTTTTTAAATTTTAAAGAAAACTGGTCAGGTACCTTAAACCTTGTAATTTTTTCCGAACTCTATTATCAATACCCGGCAAATCCTGCTCAATATTTTTTAAATAAAAAAATCAGAGTAACCGGATTAGTTCAATTGTATAAAGGTACCCCCCAAATGATTATTAAATCACCAGAGCAGATTAAAGTAATCGAATAAAATAGAAACCATGGTCTCTATTAAAACGGTGTTTAGCAGGAAGTATAAAATTGATAAGGTACATATGAAAAATGGCCGGAAATATTCTAAATTATGCAAAAAGTTTTTTTTAATTATTTTATAGAGGATAGGCCAGAAATTATTAGATGAGAAGATGGGTTAAATATAAAGTATCTCTAAAATACCTGGTTGTTGCATTATTAATAGCTACAATAGGATTATTTTTAACTAAAATTACGATTGTAAAAAAGCCAACTGACTATTATCAACTACAATATCGGGCAGCTCAAATAATGTCTCAAGCCATAGAGGCAATCAGTAAAGAGAGGAAAGTGAGACAGATACCTATTAATAAGCAATTAGATCCCAACGGGACCGGATTGATTGGAGAGGAATATAATGAATTAACTACCACTCTGGGTAATCTTGATGCGAAAAGAACCTCGACTAATCCTGATTTTGCCGCGCTAATGGTCAAATATTTCCAGCAAGCAGGTTTGAAATCCGGCGATGTGATAGCAATAGGTTCTAGCGGCTCTTTCCCAGCTCTGCTATTAGCCACTTTATCAGCCAGCAAAGTCATGGGTATTATCCCCCTTACTATCTATGCCATAGGTGCCTCCGAGTATGGTGCTAATATTCCTGATTTTACTTTCATTGACATGCTTAAGGTTTTAAATGAAAGAAATATTTTGGATTACAAACTGGCAGCGGTTTCTATGGGGGGCAACCAAGATCAAGCAAAAGGTTTATTTTTTCCCGAATCCAAGAAGACCATTATGGATATAGCAAAGAGGTCCGGTGTTTATCTGATAGATACCGGAGAGTTGGCAACCAATATACAAAAAAGATTAGATATTTATCGGAAGGAAGCAGGGGGAAAACAAATAAAACTATTTGTCAACATTGGAGGAGCCTCTGCCAATTTTGGTGACACTAATCAGTCTTTAAATCTTCCCAATGGCTTGGTCTTTCAAGTTTCCGAAACGCCAGCTTCTACAGCTCGGGGTCTGGTATTTGAATTCTTAGAGCTGAAAATCCCTATTATCCACCTTTTAAATATCAGAGATCTATCTATAAAAAATGGGATTCCTATAGATCCCATTCCCTTACCGGGAATTGGCCAATCTGAAGTATTTTTTAAATATAATTATCAAAAGTGGATTATAATTCTAACAATCTTAAGCGCAGCAGGGGTTTTAATTAAGTTTAAGAATAAAAATAATTATGAATTAAAATAATTATTTGGAGAATAATAGTTGCTTTTTTTGAGGGATAATATAGAATATCGCTAATTTATATTAGCCTGGGAGGGGGAGTATTTTAAAATGAATAAGAATAATTTGAAGAAGACCAAAATTATTTTAGTTCGGCACGGAGAGTGCCGAGGTAATAGAGAGGGTTTATTCCGAGGTAGGAGTGACTTCCCTTTAAATGAACGCGGGCTTATCCAAGCCAAAGAGTTAGCAGCCGAAATGAGGTTATTTCTACCCGTTAAAGTGTTCACCGGTCCGCTTTCTCGTGCTAAACAGACTGCTGAAATTATTGCTGCTGAATGTAACGTTGAAACGGAAGAATGTGCCAATTTTAATAACATAAAACTGGGACCCTGGGAAGGACAGACTAAAGATTTTATTTCCCGCAAATACCCCGAACAGTGGGGAGTCTGGTTAAACGAACCGGAGAAATTAACTGTTAATGGTATAGAAAAATTGGCTGAGGTGCAAGAAAGAGCAA
Source organism: Candidatus Stramentimicrobium fermentans (assembly GCA_012520575.1). Classification (GTDB taxonomy): domain Bacteria; phylum Atribacterota; class Phoenicimicrobiia; order Phoenicimicrobiales; family Stramentimicrobiaceae; genus Stramentimicrobium; species Stramentimicrobium fermentans. The sequence goes on along the minus strand of JAAYOB010000027.1, from coordinate 15,037 downwards.
AAAAGGGGCTAGAAGAAATCATTGACTGCTATTCCGGTAGAACAGTAATAATTGTCTCCCATCGAGCGGTCTTAAAACCTTTGATTGCCTCTTGTCTGGAAATGGCTAAACCGTATTTTTGGCGTATACACATGGATACCGCAGCCTACAGTATTTTATACTTTGAGCCAGAACGGGGATTTACCCTGGTGCAATTAAATCAAAACAGACATCTTAGTGAGTATATTTCCGAATGGGAATAAAGTATTACAGTTTGGGGTTATTAATAAAGGGGATTTTAATTGAATAAGATAGATTTAAACCGTATTAAAAGACCATTGATAATTTTTCTTATCATTATTTTTCTCAGTTTAACCGTTCCTTTTTTGCTTCCCGCTACCTTTTCAGGTGCTTATTTATTTTGGATAGTTTTATCGCTAGTGGCTATCTGCTATAGCATTGGGATAATGGGGAGGAAATATTAAAGTGAATAGATCGGCAATGATGCTCTGGGGTCTGTTGTTTTGGTTTCTATTGGGCAGTTTAGTTTCTTATTTAGCCAAAAAAAGAACCGGACCCGGTATTGCTGAATATTTCATCGCCAATAGAACCATAGGCGGTTTCATTTCGGCTATGACTTATAGTGCTACCACCTATAGTGCCTTCATGATGGTAGGCCTGGTAGGCATGACTTATTCGGTAGGGGTAAGTGCCATGGGATTTGAGCTCTCTTATTTGATGGGCACCCTGTTATTGCTGGTATTGTTTGCTCCTTATTTTTGGGCCATTGCCAAAAAATATAATTGTATTTCCCCGGCAGAATTGTTGGGCAAGCTCTATCAGAGTAACTTACTGGGTGGAATTGCTGTTATATTTTCTATGTTTATGTTAATTCCCTATATGTCAGTACAGTTTACCGGAATTGGTTATTTACTGGAAACCTTAACTGGCATTCCTTATAAGATGGGAGTTTTTTTAACACTAATTATTATTCTGGTTTTTACACTATGGGCCGGCATGCGTTCTGTCGCCTGGACTGATACATTGCAATCTATGATTATGTTAATTTCTTCTATACTATTCTTGCATTATGTATTAAACTACTTTTTCGGAGGGGTAGGTCAATTTTTTCAAGTTATTCAAAAGGAACACCCTGAGTTATTAGCTGCCAATAAAATGCCCTATCAAAGTTTCTTAGGACTTACTGTACCCTGGCTTTTCTTTGCCCTAACCAACCCACAAGTTGCCCAGAGGATGTTTATACCTAAGGACCAAAAAAGTCTTAAGATTATGATAGCCGGCTTTGCTTTCTTTGGTTTTCTGTATACCCTTATTGTAATACATCTGGGTTTAGCAGCCAGACATATTTTGCCGGGGATAATCAATACAGATATGATTACCCCATTAATCTTAGATAAGGTGCCTGCGCCGTTGGCACTATTAGTTTTTGTAGGTATTGTTGCCGCCTCGGTGTCTACCGTCAATTCTATCATATTGACTCTTAGTTCAATGTGTACAGTGGATTTGTATTGCCATTTATTTAAAGCCGGAGAAAAATCCCAACTATTATTTGGCAAAGTTATGGTTTCTGTTATTGGCCTGCTAGCTTTTTTATTTTCATTGGGGAAGTTTGGTATAATTGTGGAATTATCAGTAATATCTTCAGCCGGGCTTTTGGCATTAGTGCCCAGTTATTTTGGTATTTTTTGGCCCAAAAGAGATTTAATGGCAGCCTTGCTCAGTATTTTGGTTGGGGGGCTAACCACCATTACCATGTACCTTACCGGCTACTATCCTTTTGGGGTCTGGCCCGGGGTATGGTGTATCATAATTTCAGGAATTATTTTTGTGGTGGTTAGCGAAATAAGATCTTCTGGCAAGATTGTTTTATAAAAAATTATAATAATTGTCGTTAATCTGGTAATAGTAGTTTAGATAGATTTTTCTTAATAAAGTAGTGGAAAATAGAATAGTTTTATGTTAAAGTATTTTAACATTTGAATTAAAAGAACATTTACGGTTGAACATAAGTATGCCAAAGCCAAAAACCATTATTGTATATGAGTCGTATCATCACCATAATACAGAGACCATAGCCCGTGTAATTGCTCAACGGCTGCAGGCTGATTTATATAAGCCAGAACAGGTTAATCTGTCTAAATTATCTGATTATGAAGCTCTTGGAATCGGCACCGGTATCTACTTCAGCAAGCCACACGAAAAAATCCAATCTTTTTTAAACAGTATACCCAATCTAACTGGACTTAAAGGATTTATCTTTACCACCAGTGGCAGTATAAACCAAATTTATATACAAGGTATTATAACTAAAATTATTTCTGCGATGGAGCAAAAAGGCTTACAGATAATTGATTATTTTTTTACTAAAGGGTGGGATACCTTCGGCCCTTTTAAATTGTTAGGCGGTATCAATAAAGGTCATCCTGATCTGGATGACCTTTATAAAGCAGAGTTATTTGCTAATAAAATACTAAATACACTAAAATCTAAAATTTAGTGTTATCATAGAAAATTAAATAATTAAAAAATATGAGAAGAATGGGTTTAGGAAGGAGATTTGATGTGAAAGTTAGTTTTTTAGGAGCTAATCGTCTGGTATCAGGTTCTTGTTATCTTATCCAGACTAAATATAAGAAATTTTTAATAGATTGCGGTATGTTCAGAGGAGAGGAAAGCATTGTTCGTTTAAATTACCAACCCTTTCCCTTCCGACCCGAAGAGATAGATTTTATTATTTTGACCCATGCCCATATTGACCATTGCGGGAGAATTCCACAACTCTACAGGGAAGGATTCCACGGGGAAGTCTATTGTACCAAGGCTACCATGGAGCTCTGTGCCGTTATGCTGCCGGACAGCGGACAAATTCAGAAAGAGGATGCTGAAATTGAGAATCAAAGAAGACTCAGGACCGGAGAACCATTTATCGAACCGTTATACGACATTGAGGATGCTTTAGACAGTCTTCTATTATTTCGAGGGGTTCCCTACCAGTATAAGATAAGTATCGATGAAAATATTAGTTTCCGACTGCAGGATGCCGGCCACGTTTTAGGCTCAGCATCTATTGAACTGTGGATAACTGAAGATGGAGAGACCTGTAAATGGTTATTTTCAGGAGATATTGGCAGAAAGAATAAACCATTTTTAAAAAATCCGCAACGTATTAAAGAAGCAGATTATGTAGTAATAGAATCAACTTATGGTGGGAGAAAACACCGTCCATACAGGCAGGAAGTAAAAAAATTCTTTTCTATTATTGATAAGACCTTAAAAAGAGGAGGGGATGTTATTATACCCGCCTTTGCCTTGCAGCGAGCACAGGATGTTATTTATGAATTAAGCCATTATTATAATGTGCAACTGAAACAATTGACAAATAAAGATAAAAAACTGAAAAAACTGAGATTTTACCTCGATAGCCCCTTAGCTATTGCTGCCACTAAGATATACCGTAATAACGTACAGGATTTTGCCCAAAAGGATTTAAAGATTATGGAAAATAAAAACCAATTACTCGATTTTCAATCTTTGAGGATGACCAGTACGGCTAAGGCTTCCAAGCAAATTAGCCGTTCCAAGAGGAGCAAAATCATTATTTCTGCCAGCGGGATGTGTGACGGAGGCAGAATCCAATACCATTTAAGGGAACACCTCTGGAAGAAAGAAACATCTATTATATTTGTGGGATATCAAGCGGAGGGAACATTGGGACGAAGGATAGTGAACGGTGAAAAAAGTTTAGATATAATGGATGAAATAGTGGATGTGCAGGCAGAAATCTATCATCTGGACGGATTCTCTTCCCATGCTGACCAAACAGAATTATTATGGTGGATGAAAGGTTTACGGGATAAACCAAAAAAGGTTTTCATAGTGCATGGAGAAAAAGAAGAGTCAGAATCCTTTGCCGAACTCGCGGAACAGCAGCTGGGCTTTAGCACGTATATACCGGTTATGGGTGAAACCTTCTATCTTCAAGATAAAGAAATAATTAGCCAGGGCAAACTAAAGGATGGCAGCAAAGAATTGCAATTAGATGAAATCTTAATTGACTTAAATAAGATTAAACAAAAGTTTTTTCTATTATTAAATGAGATGGAATTGCATGGTCTGGATAATGAACCAGAAAGCCCTTGGTATAAAATTAAACGGCAAGTGGATGAATTACAAAGAGATATCCGTAAAGTAAAATATTTGATTAAAGAGAATAAACTGGAAATATAGTTATAATTTCATATCTTAACACTAAATGGTACCAAACTATGAACATTATTTGCCATCCGGAAAGGTAAAAGGATGAGATACGATATATTGGAAAGCTTAATTAGTACTGCCCTTAAAGCAGGCAATCTGATTCGCCAGTATTATGGGAGCAAAGATTTCAAAGTAGCTGAGAAGAAAGATAACCATGACCTGGTTACTGACGTGGACCTGGAATCGCAAAAAATAATTATTGCCGAACTTTCCGGCAGATTTCCTGAAATTCCTATTGTAGGCGAAGAGGGTCTGGATATTTTAAAAAAGAAACATGCCTTTTTCGTTGACCCTTTAGATGGTACCTTAAATTTTGTTAAACAGTTGCCCTTTTTCACAGTTTCCATTGGCTATTGGAAGGATAATCAGCCAGTCTGCGGTGTAGTCTATGACCCACTACGTCAGGACATTTTTTATGGACGAGCAGGGTATGGTGCTTATCATAATGGCAATAAATTAGAAATCAGAAAAAGCAATAACAAAGGCCATATACTTGCTTCTGATTGGGGGCACGATCCGCGTTATTTCCAAAAAAATATCATGGCAATACAACAATTATTAAAAGAAAATTCTTACTTATTTCGTTTTATGGGCTGTGCCAGCTTAGCTATCTGTTATGTTGCTGCCGGAATACTCAATGGCTACTGGCATTATGCACTTTCCCCCTGGGATATGGCAGCCGGAGTGTTAATAGCTCAGGAAGCCGGAGCCAGTGTCACTTTAATCGATGGGCAGCCCTTTAATCTCTGGCACAAAGATCTCTTAGTAATTGAGCCTCATCTTAAAGAATCAGTTTTACCGGTATTTAAGAAAATAGAAAATTAAAAAATATATAATCTTTAATATTCCTGTTAACAATCATTTACCCAAAGAGCAGAATATATATACTAACTTATCTCAGGAATGGATTTTATATAGGATTTTAGATGAGAGAAGATTCCAATCAAATTCAGCAGAGCAAAATATTACCTAGAAACAAAATTCCCCCACAGTATCGCTGGGATATCGATTCTCTTTACAAAAAAGAGGAAGAATGGCAAGAAGACTGTCTCAAAGTAGAGGAGTTGCTTGCTAAATTACCCATAGTCAGACCTAATTTTACTCAGGATGCTAATTCTCTACTCATTGTTTTGAAATTACGGGATGAGATCTCAGAACTTCTCCAAAAAATATATACCTATGCACATATGCGGAAAGATGAAAACAATAACAATAGTCTTTATCAATCATTATTTAATAAGGCATCTGCTCTGTTGGCAAAAGTAGAAGAAAGCCTCTCATTTATAAAGCCGGGGGTTCTTTCTTTAAAGTATTGCACTCTGAAGAAATGGATACGAGAAAATAGCCAGATAAAAGTATACCAACATTACTTAGAGGATATTTGCAGAAGAAAAGACCATGTACTCTCAGGAGATTCAGAGCAAATTATTGCCCGGTCCGGCGAGTTTGCGCAGGTCTTTGAATATGTCTTTGAATTACTAAGTTATGCTGACTTAAGATTTCCTAAATTTAAAGATGAAAAAGGTGAAAATATCACTCTTTCCCATGGCAATTTCACCACTCTATTGAGAAGGAAGAATAGAAGATTTCGCCAGAAGGTCTATCAGAAATATTTTAAGGAATACCGTCAACATAGTAATACATACGCAGCTCTTCTGGCAGGCAATATCAAAAAAGACCATTTTTACAGTTCTGTCAGAAATTATGAGGATTGCCTGACATCCGCCCTCTTTAAAGATAATATCCCGGTTAAAGTTTATGGTAATTTAATAGATACCGTGCATCAAAATATCGGACTTTTGCATGAATATATTAGTTTAAAATGTGACTATTTACATTTAGATAAATTAGCTATGTACGATATGTATGTGCCTTTGATTGAAGAGAATTTAACTTTCAGTTATCCCAGAGCACAAACTGTCTTATTAGAAAGTTTAAAACCCTTAGGTGAAAACTATTTAGCTATTGTTCAAAAAGGACTTGAAGAAAGATGGGTAGATGTCTATGAAAACCAAGGAAAGACCAGCGGTGCCTATTCTACCGGCAGTTATCGCAGTAAGCCATTTATTCTGATGAATTACCAGGATACCATGGAGGATGTGTATACCCTGGCTCACGAATTTGGACACTCGGTGCACAGTTATCTTGCCCATGAAGCTCAGCCTTTTATTTATAGCGACGTCTCCATTTTTTTAGCTGAAATAGCGTCTACTACAAATGAGGTTTTGTTAACAAGCTATCTTCTTGAAAATATGAAAGATGAATCAGAAAAAATAATTAGTGTGAACCATTTTTTGGAGCAATTCAGAACTACCTTCTTCCGACAGGTAATGTTTGCAGAATTTGAACTATTACTCCACCAAGCTCAAGCAAATGGTGTGGCATTGACAGCCGATTTCCTCTGTCAGAAATATGCTGAATTAAACCGCTTTTACTATGGAGAAAATGTTATAATAGATAGAGAGATAAGTATGGAATGGGCCAGGATACCCCATTTTTTCTATAATTACTATGTCTATCAGTATGCCACCGGTTTTGCGGTGGCTACAGCTCTTTCTCGGCAAATAATTCAGGAAGGAACAGCCAAAGTAAAAAAATATTTAGAATTCTTGAAAGCAGGCAGTTCCGATTATCCGTTTGTCTTATTGAAAAAAATTGGCATAGATCCAACAGTGCCTAACTATTTGGAGGAAGCCCTTTCGATATTCAGTGAGTTATTGCAGGAATTGCAAAAAATATAAATAATAAATTCTCTCAAGAAGGATAAATTGTTATACTTAGAAAAAGAGATGGTATATCAGGGGGTTTTTCAATATGAGAAAAAAAATTAGAATATCTCTCCTCGTATTGGTAATGTTTTTTTTGGTTCATATTTCTGTTTTTGGCAGTTTCCCAGGTCAAGATGGGTCATCTTTACCGGATGGATGGTCATCTGCGGATAATGTCTTTTATAAACAAGATGCTGAACTAATGATAAAAAAATCAAAATTAGAAGTGGTTAAGTTCGGTTTTTCGGAGAAAGAAGTTGTTGAAATTATGGGAGTCCCGGATGAAATAGATAAAGAAAGCCGTGTCTATTATTACCGCCATTCACCTATTTACTTTGGGGAAGATTGGAGAGTAAAATCCTGGGATAATCGCTATGGTAACTTAAAAGTATTACCGGAAATTGAAAAAGTTAAATTGGGTGACCACATCTCTCAGGTTTTTCATTTACAGGGATTTCCTCTTAGAGTAAAAGAAGACGATAAAAGTTATCAATTGGATTATATTGACCAATTAATATATATTAATGAAAGATGGTTAGTTGAGGCGATTCAGGTTAAAACGCTCCCGGAACATGAAAAGATAAAACCGGAAATGAGCTTAGCTGAATACTTGTCAGAATTTGCAGCCTTTTTGAATAAGTAACTCTTGTGAAATTGAGGGTTTTGTTAATCTTATTTTGAAATGATTTAAACAGTCTTTATTCGAGTGAGTTGATAACTGTTATCCTCATCCAGGGGTGCCATTTCTCTAATATTCTTTACTGAGAGAGGCAGATAATCTAATATATCCTGAGCAGTAATACCATCTTGACCCTTTTTGGAAGCAGCCAGGTCTCCGGCAAAGCCATGAATCAAGACTCCCATTCTTACAGCATCTTCTACTGATAAGCTCAGGGTAAACATCGCTGCTATGGCGCCGGTTAATACATCTCCTGAACCGGCGGTAGCCATACCATTATTCCCGGTCATATTAACAAATACCTCGCCAGAGGGCAACCCGATTAAGGAGTGAGCCCCTTTCAACACAACAATAGAATTATTGTCAGAGCAAAAGTCTTTTACTGCCTTTACAGGGTCTTTTTTAATCTCTAAAACAGATTGTTTTATCAGATTAGACATTTCGCCAAAGTGAGGGGTTAAAATGGTAGGGTGCTGGCGGGCGGCTATAATTTGGGTGTCAAGGCTGAGGGCCGTAATTCCGTCACCATCGATGAGTAATGGTTTTTTAATCTCTCGGATTAACTTCCGAATCAGTGTCTGCGTCTCCTCTTGTAAAGATAGCCCCGGACCAACAATAACCATATCCATTTTTTCAGACCAATGTAACAGTTCATCAAAAGCTGCCAAACTAATAGTGCCGCTATCGGTCTCTTTTTGGGGTAAGAATACTACCTCGCTTGCCTTATTGCTGATAAAGGGAATGAGAGAGGATGGTGCCGCCAGCCGAGAATATCCTCCGCCAGCTTTCAAGAAAGAGAAGGAAGCGAAAAAGGGGGCACCATAATAGTTGGGTGCTCCGGCTATAAAAAGTGCATTACCAAAGGTACCTTTATGCCCATTCGGCTGTCGTTCAGGAAGTGTTAAAGGTGTGTTTACCTGAATCTTTAAATGGTCACTATTAATTAAGTCTGGCGGGAAAGAGATATGTGATACAAAAAGTTCGCCATTATAGCCATAGCCGGGGTAGAGGACATTCCCTATCTTGGGTAAGCCAAAGGTGACAGTATAATCAGCTTTAACCGCAATCCCATTAACGCTACCGGTATTACCGTTTATCCCGGAAGGGATATCTATGCTGAACACCGGATTTTTCCTTTCATTGATTAATTCAATAACCTGATAATGGTAGCCGTTAATTTCTCTGGTCAGTCCGGTGCCGAATATGGCATCTATGATAATATCATCGGGTCCAATTAAGGAATCTATTTCAGAGATAGAGGGAGACAAAAATATGGATAACCCCAGGGTCTGCACTATCTGCCAGTTCTTTAAAGCGGCACCTTTAAATTTTTGGGGATTATCCAGAAGACAGACCTGGACTGAGGCACCATTGGAATGAAGCTGTCTGGCGATTACCAGTCCGTCTCCGCCATTATTGCCACTCCCGCAGAAGATAAAAAAGTGATAGTCCCTTATAGTATATTTTTCAACTAAGGTGTGGAAAACTGCTATTCCGGCATTTTCCATAAGTATTTCTTCAGGTATTTGGTATTTTTGAATTGCCTCTCGGTCCATATTTTGCATTTTTGAGACACTAGCAATTTTCACAGTATTTTCTCTCCTTACTCTATGGCTTTCACGCCGAAATTAGCTGCTAAAAAATTTTTGACAATTGAGAATATTAGAATGTTTTTTACTTTCAGTGATGACAGGTGGAGCAAGAGCCGCCTGAACAGCTGGCACAACCCGAGCTGCCGGTTGAATAACCTGTACTACCCTTACAGTAGCCAAAACCGTCAAATTTTCTTTTAATATTTTTACTACCGCATCTCTCACAGGAGAAGATATTTTGCTCCATCTCCTTAATCGATGCTCTTATATTGAAAACACAGGAGCAATCCTGACATTCATAGGTATAGTTAGGCATGATTTGGTTCCTTTTAATTTAAAAATGTAATATGGTATTATCTATTCAGCAAAATGCTATATGCTATCTATTCTGTCAAAATAATATTTTATCCCAAGAATAATTTTAACACATATTCTATTAGATTGAAAAAGATTATTTGACATAGTTACCACACAATGTGTTGAAGGTTAAGCAAGGGGAGGGGTGTTCGCCTTAAAACTCCGGAAGTAATTTTTAAACTAACCGAGAATATGTTAAACTTATAATATTATCCGAACCAATAAGGAGAAGAACAATGAAAGCACTGTTAATCGTTGATGTACAGAATGATTTTGTAAAAGGTGGCACTTTAGCTGTAGAGAATGCGGAAGAAGTTGTTCCGGTTATCAATAAATTAATGGATAAATTTGATTTAGTTCTCGCTACTCAGGATTGGCATCCGGATGAGTCAGTCCATTTTGATAAATGGCCGGCACACTGTGTGGCCGGTACTTATGGGGCTGAATTGCACCCTGATCTCCATAAAGAGAAGATTGACCAATCTTTTTTAAAAGGAACCGGTAATAAGGATGATGGGTATTCGGCTTTTGAAGCAATCAATGTTGATCTTGCTTCCTATCTCAGAGATAAAAAGGTTTCTAAACTGTATGCTTGCGGCATCGCCCTGGAATTTTGTGTCAAATCTTCCGCTTTAGATGCCTTGAAAGAAGGTTTTAAAGTCTTTTTAATCAGGGACGCTATTGCCACTTTTTCTCGGGAAGAAGAGGAGATTGCCCGGGAATATGGTGAGTTAGAGAAAGCTGGTGCTGCAGTAATATCATCCAATCAAATCTAAGGCAGTATTTTCTTTAGCAAAAGGAGCAAAGGTTGAATAAGGACAGGAAGCAGGATATAACAAAATATTGGCAGGACAAAGAGCGGGAGATTGGCGAGGAAATCAGAGGGAGAGGTATGTGTGAGTATCTCGGCGGATACAATGAGCTAAGGCGAAGGGCATGTGGACTCCTCTATTTTACTGATAACGCATTCTATGTAGAAATATATCCTCAAAAGAGCTGGTGGAATTCCCTACTGGGTGCCGGTTCGCAGGAGCGTTCTCAGGAATCCATATTGGTAAAAATAAACTGGAATATAGTGCAAGATATCCATATCTCATCTAAGGAAAATAGATTTTTAGCCCTGTTTTCTTCTAACCATAATCGAGTTTCTATTAAATACCTGCAGAATGGCATTGAAAAATTACTTACCTTATTAATCCATTTTCCTTCGGGTCGAGAAAAATTTTTAGAATGCTTTCAAAGTTATGAACAACTCTCTTAGTTAGAATACGGTAAGATAATATGGAAGATAAAAAATATTTTCAAACAATTTCTCACTCTGTTCAGTTTGAAAATAATATTAAAAAAAGTAGATTTATTGCACTCGTATGGGAAGTAGAAACTGAGGAAGAGGTGAAATCCTTTCTGAAAGAATCCAATCAAGAATATCCTGACGCCACACATCACTGTTGGGCTTATCGCATGGGTTTTGACCGTAATGAAGTTATTCAATATTCTGACGGAGGAGAGCCGGCCAATACCGCCGGTCCGCCCATTTTACAGGCTATTATACAGGAACAGTTGACCAATGTTTTAGTTTTAGTCATACGATATTTTGGAGGAATAAAATTAGGCAAGAGCGGATTAATTAAAGCCTATCGCGATACCGCTCGTTTAGGATTAGGGCGGGCAGGTAAAAAGAGAAAATTTTCCTGGCGGGAATTTACTATTGAAGAGATTGAATATCCTCATTTAGGTAATATTCTACAGTCAATTGAGAGTAAGTCAGGCAGGATTGAGGATATATTCTATGGGGAAAAGGTAAAAATGGTCATACTAATCCCGGAAGCGGAGCAGGAATGGCTGCAACAGGTAGTTAATAATGTTACACAAGGCAAAGCCTTGCTAAACAAAGGTGCGCTCAGATGGCTGAATGGTTGAATAGCTGAACATAAACTTATCACAAAAAATAAGTGAGGGAATTATGAAAGTTCTAATAGTTTATTATTCACGTTCCGGACAGACCAGAAATATTGCTGAAGTTATTGCTAAAAAATTAGGAGCCGAGTTAGAGGAAATAGTAGACCATAGAAACAGGAAAGGATTATTGGGTTTTTTTACCAGCGGTAATGAGGCTCATTTAAAGAAGGTTATACCTATTGAGAGATTAAAGAATGAGCCCGCACAGTATGACTTAATTATCGTCGGCACTCCTATCTGGGCGGGAAATCTGTCCACACCGATCAGAAGCTTTTTAATGGAATACAGAGTACAGATTACTAAATTAGCTTTTTATACTATCTGTTTAGGTTCAGACCCTCAAAATGTTTTTTTAGAGGCAGAAGAGATAGTCAGTCAGAAACCAATAGCGTTAATGAATATCTCCTATCGTAATATTAAAAAACAAAACCATTTAGAAATGGTAGATACCTTTGTCAAAAATATTAAGCAAAATCTAAAAGAAAAGCGGTCAATATAATGGAGGAAAAAGAATTCGAAGAAGTGGTGACTGAAGCAATTGGCGAGTTACCGGAATACTTTCGACAAAAAATGGAGAATGTAACCATTCATATTGAGAATTTTCCGGATAATAATACCCTGAAACGGTTAGGATACAGATCTCCTTATTCAGTCCTCGGTCTCTATCAGGGTGTACCTGTTACTAAAAGAGGTATCTATTATCGCAATGTTCTGCCTGATAAAATATTTATTTATCGCAAACCCATTCTGCATAAAAATAATCATAGTAGATTAGATATAAAAAATGAGATAAAGAGGGTAGTTTTACACGAAGTAGGGCATTATTTTGGTTTGAGTGATCCGGAATTGTGTGCCATTGAAAGAGAAAATCTTGCAAAAGAAAAAAATACTCCATAAATTTTAACGATATATCTTACCTAATAAGTGAAAGATATTAATTATTTAGAATAGGGGGAAAGAAAAATAATTCAGTTTGTAGAGTCACATGCCCATCTGGATATACTAAGGAGAGACCTTAAAGAGGTACTCGAAGATGCCCGTCGAGAGGGGGTTACTAAAATCATTACCATTGGGGTCGATATAGAATCCTGTCAGAAAAATTTATCTTATGCCGAACAGTATAATAATGTCTATACCGCCGTTGGTTTTCATCCTCACGAAAGCAAAAAAATGAAAGAGAGAGAGTTATTTTTATTGGAGAAGATGGTGGTACATCCCAAAAATGTTGCTCTGGGAGAGATAGGATTGGACTATCATTATAACCATAGCTCACCGGAAGAGCAGGGCCAGGCTTTTCAAAGGCAGATAGATTTAGCTAACAAGTATAATTTACCGATAATAATACATGACAGAAATGCCCATCAGGAAACAATGGCTACTCTAACTAAGCAAGCGCGGAGGAGAAAGGTAGCTCTGCACTGCTTTTCAGGGGATTTACCGATGGCTAAATGGTGCGTTGAACAGGGTTTTTATCTTGGTATAGGGGGAGTAATTACCTTTAAAAATGCCTCGGTATTATCGCAAGTAGTAAAGGAAATACCTTTGCAAAGCATCTTGCTGGAAACAGACTCACCCTTTCTAACCCCACACCCTTTTCGGGGTAAGCCAAATGAACCTAAATATATTCCTTTTATTGCCCGGAAGATCGCCCAATTAAAAGAGATAACCATAGAAGAAGTTGCCCGAGTTACTACAGAAAATGCTCGATACTTTTTTGGAATATAAATAAGTTTTAACTAAAAAAGATGTGTTTAGTTGGTAAGAATAAAAATAATTTGGAAAATTATTTGACTTTTATTAAATACAGGGTTAAGATGGATAGAAATTGAAAGAATTTTTAAATATGGACAAAAATAATAATTCGCCACAATTTAATAATGCCTACTATTACTACTATTATAATCCGGAGGTAGGTGCCTATCGGGTTTAGTAGTAGTTAATTAAAATTAACTCAAACCAGACCAAGCAAGCCACAGGCTCTTACCTCAAGGGGAGCCTGTGGTTTTTCTTTTTAACCACGGGTGTTAAAAGCATTCGTGGTTTTTTATTTTATAAATAGAAAAGGGGGTGTTAGCAATAAACAGGAATAGGTACGGTGTATTCATAAAAAAATAGTTAAAAAAAATAGAAAAGAAAGGAAGAAAAATGAAAAAAAATTGCAATAGTATTTTAGCGAAAACAGTAATTAGTTTGGTATTTGTGGTTTTTCTGGTTTTGTCGGCAAGCTCAGGAGGTATCTCAGCGGAGCCCTTTAAAATAGGAATTGCCCAAATTGTGGCGCATCCTGCTTTAGATGCCTGCCGGGACGGCTTTATGGCCGGAATGGAGAAAGCGGGATTTGTTTCTGGGGTGGATGTAATCTATGATTTGCAGGACGCTCAGGGAGAGATTAGTAATGCCATTACCATTGCTCAAAAATTTAAGGATGATAAGGTTGATCTGATAATGGCCATTGCCACTCCTATAGTACAGGCAGCAGCCCAGGTTACCTCTGAAATACCGATAATTGTGGGAGCCATAACAGACCCGGTAGCTGCTAATGTTGCGAAAAGTTGGGAGAGTTCCGGAAATAATATTACTGGAATGGCAGATGCGGCGCCCAATAAAACTCAGTTAGAGCTTATACCCAGATTTTTCCCACAGGCAAAAAGAGTGGGGACCATCTATAATGCCGGAGAAGTAAATTCGGTGGTGCAGGTAGAGCTATCACGTGAGATATGCCATGACTTAGGCATGGAATTGGTGGAAGCAACGGCCAGTAATTCCAATGAAGTTTTATTAGCCGCCCAATCTTTAGTAGGTAGAGTTGATGTACTTTATATTGTTACCGATAATGTGGCAGTCTCTGCCTTTAGCTCTATTGTCAAAGTTTCTCTGGAGGAAAAAATTCCTATTATCGTAGCAGACCCCACTATGGTACCCGAAGGGGCATTAGCTTCTTTTGGTATAGACTACTTTACCTTAGGCGAAAAGAGTGCTGAAAAAGCGGTAGAGGTTTTACAGGGGAAATTGCCCACAGATATTCCTATCGGCAGATTGGAACAGCCGGAAGATCTGACCTTTATGATTAATATTGATAATGCCCAACAACTCGATCTGGAAATCCCTGAAGAACTACTGGCTGAAGGGGACTCTATTGTTTTTGCCGGAGTGGTCTGGGAACGTGGTAATTAAAAGAAATAGTCAGAGAGAGGAAGGAGTTAACTGGAGATGACCTGGAGCTTGTTATTTCACGCCTTAGAACAAGGGTTTGTTTTCAGCATTATGGCTTTAGGGGTATACATTACCTTTCAGGTATTAAAATTTCCCGATTTAACAGTAGATGGTTCTTTCCCTCTGGGGGCAGCTATTGCCGCCAGAATAATCTTTGCCGGTGGTAATCCCTTCCTGGCAATTATGTGGGCAATGGTCGGAGGTATATTGGC
>JAAYOB010000049.1 GCA_012520575.1 Candidatus Stramentimicrobium fermentans | reverse complement strand
TTTTCTCCATTTCCTGTTTTATTGCCAGACGGAGTTTTTTTCTCTTTTTCTCCTTCATTGCTCTGTTCATCCTCTATGTCATCACCTGGTTCGCCCGGCTCCCAAATTTTTCCGACATAGATTACAAAGTCTTGCGTGAGTGTCATGAGCTCGGGGTCGGAATAACACTCGTCCGTAATACGAGATTCGAGCATGCCTCTCAGCTCTTCGTCTTGATTGAAATTGGCTTTAATTTCATTACAAAGCGCATAAAAGTTTTTCAGATTATTTCTATAGGCACCGCCCTTAAATTGAAGCTCACTGCCAAGTTTTTCTGCCGTATTCTTTACCTCGGTGAACTTATACAAACAATACTTATCGGGATATCTAAACCAGAGATATGCTGATATCGTGTTTTCAGTTTGATAATGCTGTCTTTCTTTGCCACGCTTCTCATGTATTTTAGATAAACTCTCTTTAAAGGCCAATATTCTTTCGACTACATCCTGTGTTTCGTCAAACAGCGCAATAAAACTCGCTTTCACCTCTTCGGGCGCTGCTTCTGTATATATCTCCAGCATTTTTTGGGGATAATAATTTAAGGAAGTCAGAAGATTGTGTGTTTTGGCCAGAGATGCTTTAAGCATTCCGGCAAAGTCCGGGGCGTTTAAGTCCCAGTTATCCTGAAAGCACTTTATTGCCTCCCACTTATATTTTTCTTTTTCCCACCTATCCCCTTCTGTAAGTTCCTTCTTATAGCAGGCAATCGCCTCGTTTAATCTTGATTTATCCAGCATTGTCAGTTCTCCTTATCTTTTTAATTTCTCGTCATTTCAAAATATATCTGCGAATATTCAAGGTTGCGCAGCGCATGCTTTTTCTCCGATTTATATCTTTTTTGGGTATTGCCGATGTGACAAAGCGGAATTTATATCAATGAGTGTAATCTAAAATGACTATACTTTCTCCCAAATCCTCAATTATTAAATCTTTCATTTTTTTGGCAAACGGGCATGGATAGCCTATTGGCGTTCCCCTTTGAATACAGCTTGCCAAGACAATAGTATCCGCTCCTCTTTTTACCAATTCTCTTGCTCTAAGTAAAGCTTTTTTTGCAGGACAGCCGCCACAATTTATGAAGCCTACTATTTCAATTTCCTCTTCAACTCCTTCAAAAACACCCGTTTTGTTAGCAATTGCTTTAAAATCAGCCGTGCCCGGGCAGTAGTCTTCGGTCTGCATGCATCTAATAATTCCTACTTTCATAATAAAACCTCACAAATTTCTGTTTTTCTCGTTATTCTTTAATTTCAAAACTAAGCTGCGTTTTAAGTTTTAATATTAACCCCTCTCTGCCATCTGCGAAATGTTAAAAAACCGACATCTTAAGTCTCATCAAAACACTTTCTGTACAGCATTTGTTTTCTATCGAGGCGCTGAGGAGAGCCAATGCAACATAGCGGAATTTATCTCTGCTTACAGTTTACAGCACTTCCTGCACAAAATTCAATGCAAAGTGCAGCGCAGTGGGTATTAAAATATCTTTTCTCTTATATGTGATATAGCACATCGCGAGATGCAGAAAAAAGGTAAATATTAATTGCGGAATCGCGGTAATGATATACGAAAAAGAAAGCATGTCGTTTACAAACATCTGAAACGGCAAATGCACCAAGGCAAAAAACATCGCTCCTATTGCATAAATTATTTTTCTGTTTAAACGAAGCCCGAATAAATAGTTTTGCATAAATCCTCTGAATATTACTTCTTCCAAAAGCGCAACATAGAACAAATAATATGATGCCGCTTTTGCGATTACGGCCGCAGATCTGTCTGTGTATAAAAAAGCAAAAGCTGTTGAAGCCGCTATGATTATTGCGGCAACAAGCAGGTTCGATTTAATCTTTTCTTTTGTAAAACCGAGATTCGAAAAACTTTTATCTTTTATCAGCACAATCAAAACCGCAATTATTAAAAACAGCCACTGTACTCCCGAAAAATACTTGTTGCCGCTTTTGTACAAAACACCCATAAAATAATATCCGAACATCATCGCAATAAAATACAATATTGCAATCACTGCGTAGGTCTTGTTTTTTGTTTGATACATAGCTATTTCCTCGGACTGATATTATTATTTCTTATTTGCCTGACTTTCCCTTATTCATAAACTCCAAAAATTACAGGTCAAATTTATAAATATTAACCCTTCGTATTCCATCATCATACATCTCGTTCGTTTCGGGTACATCAGCAATTTCAAGAAACTCGCCGCCCAAAATTTCACAAGTTCGATTTGAGGCAATATTGTCAGTATCGCATGTAATTATCAAATATTTTAAATTGTGCTTCTTAGCTAAATTAAAAAGCAGTCTGCACGCTTTAGCGGCATAACGATTTCCCCTATATTCTTCATCAACATTATAGCCGATGTTCCCTCCTATATAAGTTTTTTCGTTATGCCCTATCCTTAAATCGCAATCCCCGACTTTAACACCGCCAGCTAAGCAGATATCAAAATAATAGGCCGGAAGATAGCCCTTCTCCGGTTTTTCATTAGAAGTTCTGTTTAGCTTTAGAAATATCTCTTTATCTTTCAGCTCGTTTGTCTCATAAAACATTTTTCTATTCCCTATAAGTTCTGATTCATTCAATTCAGTTCAAAAATTCGATAGCAGAGGTATGTCAAATAAGGAGACGGAGCTTTTTTCTGCCCGAAATTCCAGTCTTTCAATTTCAGGTACACCGATTCGGGCGTGAAAAGGCCGTTTTCGTCTTGTTTGCCTTTTATATGTTCAATCATTTCAATAAATCGCGGGTCATTTCTCACAAACTCGTATTTACTTAGAACTCCCGCCACACTGACAATATCATACCATATTGAGGGCGCTTTCAGCTTGCGGAAGTCCGTGCCCATGAAGAACATATAAGGATGCTGACTGAGGCTGTTTTCCCACAGGTTGAGCAGCGCTTTTACAGATGTAACAGCAGCCTGAGAATCCCTATATTCCGGTATGTATGAGAGCAAATCGGCCATAATCAGAGTCGCATACGGGCAGCAGTCGTCCTTTCTCCCCGGACCGCGAAACCTGCCCAGCTCGGGTGACACGGCGCAGGGGAAGCCGTTATCGCGGCATAAGGATACAAGATAGTCAACACCGGGTTTTAAGTATTCGCGGTAATCCACACCCGCCTTCAGCAAAGCAAGAAAAAGCAGGGGCGCATCGCACAGACACCAGCTGAATACATCCTCGCCTGCGCCGCCGAAATGCTTGGGTATATTGGTCATAGACTGATATACGCCGTTTTCGTCCCTGTGCTCTAGAATTTCATCAACGGCCGCTTTAATTTCAGGAACTTCCGCGCCAAATCCGAGGTCAAGCAGAAACAGTAGTTTGTGTATCGGCAAAT
>JAAYOB010000026.1 GCA_012520575.1 Candidatus Stramentimicrobium fermentans | reverse complement strand
TTAATTATGCCTTAATGTGCATTCAACCTGAAATAGCAAAAGAAAATGGCATTTTTAGAGAATCTATGATTGATGAGATTGTAAATTTTTACAAAAATTACACTGATTATGAATTAAGCAGGACACAGGCTGAATATATGTTAGATGGACTCCAACCTGATGGTTCAACAGAATTTCCAGTATATTAACCTTTTATTAAAAAAACCATATACCCGATATGAAAGAGATAAATCATGGTTCAGATAACCTCTCCGGTTCAACCGGAGAGGTTATCTTAAAAAGGAATAATTTTTTTCATTTTATTAAACTTCATGGCATTTTTTCGATTTCTTTGTTTTTGCTTCTGGTAGTATTAGGAGTGTCTTTAGCAGTGGGAAGATATCATGTACCCTTTAAAGAAGCCTTCCTTATCTTATTTTCCAATCTGTTTAACAGTAGTAGTGATTGGAACAACATCCAAAGAGCAGTGGTCATGGATCTCCGTTTACCCAGAACAATCGCTGCTATTATTATTGGGGCAGCCCTGGCACTTTCCGGCGCAACCTATCAGAGTATTTTTAAAAACCCTATGGTTTCTCCGGATTTATTAGGCGTTTCCTCAGGAGCCTCGGTTGGTGCAGCTATTGCAATATTATTAAACCAAGGAAATGATATGATTCAGATCGGCGCCTTTATCGGCGGTATTGTGGCTGTTGCTATTACCGTTACCATTCCACGTCTCATTCGAAACCAGTCTACTATTGTTCTGGTATTGTCCGGCATTGTTATAAGCAGCTTTATGTCCTCTATTATGAGTATACTTAAGTTTGTGGCAGATACCGATACCCAATTGGCGGAAATTACTTATTGGATGATGGGTTCCTTTGCCAAAGTCTCTTTTAAGAGCATGATTCCTGTATTACCGACAATGCTAATACCAATGATTATAATTCTATTACTACGCTATCGTCTTAACGTTCTTTCGTTGGGGGATAATGAAGCAAGATCTCTTGGGATTAATCTGCAAATCACCCGTGGTATATTTATTGTCTTATCTACTCTGATTACCGCGAGCTCGGTGTGTCTGTCCGGAACCATTGGATGGGTAGGCCTAGTTATTCCACATACTGCTCGCATGGTTATTGGGCCGGACAATAAGAGGATGCTGCCAATTGCGATGATCTTTGGGGGAATCTTTATGTTAATCATTGATATCCTTTGCAGAACTCTTACTGCAGCCGAGTTAATGCTCGGTATTTTAACCGGAGTGATTGGCGCTCCTTTCTTTATTTTTATACTGTTTAAACAAAGGAGACAGGTATCATGATTTTAGAGGTAAACGACCTGGGTTTTGCTTTCCATAAAAACCGTCTAATCTTCAATGGGGTGAATTTTAATGTGGATAAAGGTGAGATACTCTCTATATTGGGTCCCAATGGGTCCGGAAAATCTACACTGTTAAACTGTATAGCTAATTTTTATAAACCGCAACATGGAAGTATTTTATTAAATGGTGAGTCTATTTCAAAAATAAACCTTCGAAATATAGCACAAATAATCGGGTATGTTCCTCAGGTACACATTCCGACATATGCCTACACCGTTAGAGAGTTTACTGTTATGGGTCGCACTCCGTACATTGGTGCTTTTGGAAAACCGAGCAAAATGGATTACAGAATAGCTGAAGCATCTTTAAAAAGAGTCGGGATTTTTCATATCAAGGATAGACCTTATACAGAAATCTCCGGTGGGGAGAGACAGCTGGCTTTAATTGCACGGGTCCTTACTCAAGAACCAAAAATTATTCTATTTGATGAACCAACCGCACATCTTGATTATGGAAATCAATATCGTATCGTTCAGATGATTAGTCAATTAGCTAATGAAGGTTATGCCGTTATTATGACTACACATAACCCCGAACATGCCATTATTCTGAATGGGAAAGTTGCAATACTGAATCGTAATGGGACATTCATTGTAGGTAAAGCAACAGACACAATTGATGCTACTACCCTCTCCAACCTATACGGACTTACCATTAAAACCATATATATTGAAGAGGCTAAGCGCGTAGTCAGTGTTGTTATCAGCCACAATGATTTTTAATAATAGATACTCACGAGCAAGCCCTTAATACTCTTAAAAGTCAACGAGCTTTGTTTGACCTAAATCCTGGTTTTCTTGGAATTGGACATAATTGATAATACTCTTCTCATCAATACCTACTGTGGATACAAAGTAACCTGGTGACCAGACTATATTCTCTTTCCAGTATACTTTAGCAAGCCAAGTATCCACGCAATCCAGGATTTAGGATACGGCGGCGATATTTAGACATCCGGATGATATGATATCCCATACAGCAGGTGCCGTATCCTAAAAGTCTTGTTTGCATGCTGTAATTTTATCATATCGCCGCCTATTCATTCATCCATGGGTAAAACCATGGTTTTCTGCTCTAGAGGGTTAATAGACAATCGCGGCAGAGCTGCGGGGAATTTAACCCGGAGAGATTAAAAACACAGGCATAATTCTACCGACATTCTTCTTACTATACTTCCTCAGGTTTTTTAAATTACAGCCTGTCCCATTTTGTACATATTGGCATATATATATATATCTAGAGACGTTTTTTACAATTATCTCTATTATCCGGATAGTTCTGAAAAAAATTAAGGATGCTAATACTATATAGATATACCTACCTATTCACTCAACTTTGGGTGAGCCATTTTCATCAAAAGGAATAAATAGTAATCTTAATTTAAAGGATTTCAATCTTTTCAGTTAAGGTGCCGATTGCTCGATCCGGAAAGGTTCTATTTAAATTTCCGATAAGGCATTATCCAATATGTCTACTGCTTCCTCTAATTGCTTTTCATCTATTACTAAAGGAGGCTGAATCCTTAATACATTACCGAAAACTCCTCCTACCCCGATGAGTAATCCCTTTTCTCTGCATACTTCCCTTAGTCTTCCTGCTTCAGCTGCTGCAGGAGTTTTTTCTTTATCTTTTATCAATTCAACGCCAATCATTAAGCCTTTTCCTCTTACATCGCCAATCAGATCATATTTTTTCATTAATTTATTCTTAATGTCTTGCATAAAAGCATTCCCTTTTTCTAATGCTTTTTCCGAGATTTTTTCATCCAGTAAAAATTCAATATTAGCGAGAGAGGCGGCACAGGATACCGGATTTCCACCAAAGGTTGATAAATGATCACCCGGCCGGAAGGATTTAGCTATTTCGTCTCTGGTAATAAATGCCCCTAAGGGAAATCCATCGGCGATACCTTTAGCCATGGTCATAATATCAGGCTCTACACCATGATGTTCAATTGCAAACAGTTTTCCGGTACGGCCAAAGCCGGACTGTACTTCATCAGCAATAAATAATATATCAAATTCATCCAGAACCTTTTTGACTTCTTTAAAATAACCCTCAGGAGGAACTATGATTCCACCCTCTCCCATTACCGGTTCAGCAATGAACGCAGCAACAGACCCGCTGGTCTGATATTCAAAAACATCTCTGACATATCTGGCACATTTCAGCCTACAGGTATCTCTTTCTAATTCAAAAGGACAACGGTAACAATATGGAACGGGAGCAAAAGCAACTCCGGGTAAGTAAGGACCGCCCTTGAATTTTCTCTTCCTATTTCCGGTTATGCTTAATGTGGCACTTGTTCTGCCATGAAAAGAACACTGCAAAGCAATGAATTCACTATTTTCAGTAAATTGCTTTGCTACTCTTAATGCTCCTTCATTAGCTTCAGCTCCGCTATTGGCAAAGAATGTTTTATCAAGCCTGCCCGGGGTGACTTGTGCTAATTTTTCTGCCAAGAGTGCCGGTGGCTCTGAATAATAGACATAAGAACAACAATGCACTAATTTATCCATCTGGTCCTTAGCTGCTTGAATTACTTTAGGATTTCTGTGGCCAGCATTATTTACGGCAATACCGGCAAACATATCAAGATATTTTTTACCGTCAGTATCGTAGACCAAGGCACCTTCGGCATGGTCAACTACAACATCTTGCATTCCTTTAATAAAATACAGATTGACATACTTATCATACTTTTGTTTGATATTCACGAATTTTAACCTCTCTTGATTATTAATTTAGACATGATTTCCAAAAACTTTGAAACTCATACATTGTTAAGCTTTCTGCAGCATGTATATATATTTACATCTCACCTCCGGATTAAAAACCCTAACCGGATAATCAGTTAAAGAGATCTCTTCAATATTTTATTTCATTTTTTCATTTTTTTAGGTGCTTGGAGAAAAAAAATTTTGTCTTAGCATATTTTCTCAAAATACTATTTTCTATTATTCGTAAATACTGAAGTTTTTATCTTATCATCACCTCCTTCTTTCTTTATCTTATACTATATTAAACTTATCCTTAGCATCTTTGCAAAAAAGCATGAGAAAAGATATGCTTCGATTCAAGGTTCCTCAGAGTCAGTGTACGGTAGATGAAGATTTCCACAAACCAATTACCTAAAGTAGTAAAGAATTTAAAAAGATTTATAGCGTGCTTAGTGTAACAGAAATTATCTTCACCAAACTGGCACTAGCAGTATAGAGTACTCATAATGCTTATTTCCCTCTCTATTCAAGAGGTAGAGCGGAGATTTAACCATTGTAATAAGAATATTGTATACCTATTAAGGAGGCTATTGAGAGTCAACAACATCCTCTTGTCAAGGGTCAAATTTAGTGCAATATTGGTTATGTATCGCTTTAAATTATACTTACAATCAAATTGTTTGTAAAGATTTCAAATTACCTCGTCTGTGTCAAATTTTTTGCAGGTACTTTTTTCTCTTGTCAAAATGTTCTTGATTTTAGTAGGCCTACCTACCGATTAGGAAGGGTCGTGGTGCAAAGGCATCCACACCCTTACAGTTTTGGTGCTCTTAAAATCCAAACTCTGTCTTTCCCATATCTTCCTCATTTTTGCATACGCACATATGCAGTATAATGTTCTCATTGATATCGACAGTTGAGATAAAGTAACCATTCGCTCAGATACCCCTATTGTCCCGATAGACCTTCTTTAAGTAATGAGGCTTTTTGTTTCAGTGCTTTAAGATGCACTGCTTTACTCACTGTGTATTTAGGTAGATATCACTATATAAAGGTGAATGTGATTTAAGAGTTTTGTCCTGTGAGGTATTCTTGGACACCTTTAGAGAGTATCACACTGTGGATAAATGTTATCTGAACTATATGGTTATACGGTATGGGCTCGATCTCTGAGCCTCATAATGCCTATAATTATATAAAGACTACCCTCTGGAAACTATCCCGCCTCCGATGGTGCCGGCAAGCAGTCGGTTCTCATTTACTATCATCTTAGAACCCGGCTTTTCGGAGATGAGCCGCTGACATCCACTATGGTTACCAAGGCAACATTCTCCTGGCTCTGCATTCTTTTTAAAACTTCTTCTAAAATAGAAATCATTTTTTCTCTTTTTTATCACGCTTTTTATTAGTTTTTTTTAAATAACTACAGATAGCTTCCAGTGCTCCTCCTCCCACAGAAAGAGCCTTGTCGGAAACAGTAAAACAATAATCCTTTATCCCTCTCGGGTCAATATCCCCCACTTTCATCCCTTCAGTTACCGTCGTATTAGGATAAATAAGACCACGTATTACACCGGACAATTGCGCCTTCAAAGGTATGCCATTGACCATAGCAATAATATCATCTGTTTGCACCAGGTCCCCTATCTTGTGTTCAGGAATAAATATCCCTTCAGCAGGAGCCCTTAAGAGGCGCTTCTCGGATTCCCCGTCTATTTCACTGGGTATTCCGGTATCCGGTAAGGCACTCCCCTCATATATGACCCTGCCCAAATAATGGCCCCTCTTGGTTTCTATAACAGCATCCACATCGACACCGGCTTTAAATCCAGGTCCAACTCCTATAACCAGGGGCGCCTGCTCTTTTTGTGTTCCTGAATTGCGTTTAGCCATAATGGCATCAATTAGAACAGGGAATTTGTAATATTCAATACTCCTTCCTAAGGGGTCAACCAGTACCGCTATTTTATTACTATTTATAATTTCATCAGCCTCAACATATGTTTCGGCTAATACTCCTTCAATATTTTCTATATCACAAAAGCCATAAAAAACGGCACTGGCAAAAGAAACCGGTAACCGAATGGCTAATGGATGTAATGTTTCTAATACAATAACTTTGAATCCGGCATTGAAAAGGCGAACAGCAACCCCGGAAGCTAAATCTCCACCACCTCTGATAATAATTAATTCATCGTTAAATTTCATTTTTCTTATCACTCCTTCCCCTCGCTTTAAACCAAGCTTTGGCTTTTATAGGACGTAATTATTTGATATACACTACTGCAGATTTATTTTTTATCAAACTTTTTTTGCTTTATCGTTGTCAAAATAAAACTTTCTCACGGGAACCAGTTTATGTACATGAATCACCTTTCCCCAAAAATATCTAACAACTGGGATTTATCGCACTTTCATAATAAAAAGTATAACCCCGATCAACTTCTAGAAATTTCAGCTCTTTAACAATGGTATTAATTAAAATAAGTTTTTAAAATCATGATAAGGTATTATATCGATGAATAAGGTTATACATATACACACAGGCAAGCCCCCGGTACTTTTAAAAGCCAGCACGGCTTCGCTTGACCTAAATCCTGGCTCTGTTGGGATTGTATATATTTGATGACACTTTTCTCATCAATGCCTGTTGTGGAAACAAAGCAGCCTGCTATGAAAATGAGACAGAGTATATGCCAAAATAAAAAACTATGCTAAAGGTAGATTAAATAAGGTGTCTTCTAGGAGAGTTTGCTAGTTGACTTTTGACACAGTGTCTAATAACACAACATACCTGTTTATTAAGCAAAGCAGAAATGGTTAATCGGCAAGCTTGAAAGAGAATAACCTTATTCTATACCAGGAATTGCAAACTTTCTCTCCAAATTGTGAAAAATATGCGTTGCCGCTGATACCATCACTAGATAGATAGCGCCAACTGCTAAAAATACGGCGGTATACTCAAAATAGCGAGAAGCAACGATTTTCCCTGCCCCTGTTAATTCAATACAGGTAACCATAAATGCTAGTGAGGTATATTTTATCAAATAAATGATTTCATTAGAACAGCCGGGGGCTGCTCTTCGAAGGGCTTGGGGCAATACTATATTCACTATTGCACTCATTTTGCTCATTCCCAGAGATTGAGCCGCTAGTATTTGTCCGCTTTTAATTGATTGAATGGCCCCCCTTATATATTCAGCATGGTAGGCACTACTACATAAAATAAATCCAAGAGTAGCGGCAGTAAAAGGTGAAAAAGAAATGCCTATCGTAGGAAACCCATAATAAAGAATGAACAATTGGATCAAAAGAGGGGTACCTCTAAAAAAAACTATGTAAAGTCTACAGAATCTTGATAGAAGCCAGTTACCATATACTCGTCCACTAGCAATGATAATGCCTATTCCTAAGCCGGTAGGTGCGGAGTACATTATAAGTTTTATTGTCATTTGCAATCCTTCCAACAATGAAGGTGCTAGAATATTAATTATAAAATCAGGGTTAACCACTATCTTTTATTCCCTTCGACATTACCATAAAGTTCATTTAATGTGGATAGAAATTTCTTGGTTCTTTTATATTTAGGCTCACAAAATATTTTTTCCGGTGGGCCGGCTTCCAATAGTTTTCCGCCATCAAGAAAAAGAATTTCATCAGCAACAGTCTGAGCAAAACCCATCTCGTGGCTCACAACTATCATTGTAACACCTTCATTGGCAAGTTCCTTCATAACACTTAATACTTCTCCAATTAATTCCGGATCGAGAGCCGAAGTTGGTTCATCAAAGAGCATTATCTCGGGCTCCATTGCAAAAGCTCTAGCAATGGAAACGCGTTGTTTCTGCCCACCGGATAGCTCTGCCGGGTAAAGCGATGCCTGTTTTTCTAATCCTACTTTTTTCAATTCAAAAATCGCCTTATTTCTAGCCTCTTGTTTTTTCATACCCTTTACCTTAATTAGTGCAATTTCTACATTACCAACTGCAGTCAAGTGGTCAAATAAGTTAAAATCCTGGAATACAAATCCAATCTTCTGACGCAATTTATTAATATTTTTAGCATCTCGGTGAGTTATTTCTTGTCCCTTTAGCCAAACAGACCCTTTGTCAGGAACAGTTAACTGGTTTATGCATCTTAGTAAAGTGCTTTTCCCCATCCCGGAAGGCCCAATTATTACTTTAGTTTCTCCTTTGAAAACATTAAAGGAAATTCCCTTTAAGACCGCTTTCCCATTATACGACTTGTGTATGTCTTTTATCTCTAAAATCAATTCTTTATTTTGTTCCATTTTTTATCCTTTTTGTTATTCAAAACCGGGAATCTTAAATTTTATTTCTAAAATATGGAGCATTTTCAGTCCTAAATAAGATAAAAATAAAAAAATTACTGCACAAGTTAGATAGATTGGCATAGGCTGATAGGTTCGTGAGGCTATGAAGCTACCCCTGGTAAGAACCTCAGTTACGCCTATGGCGTAAGTAATAGACGATTCGGTAAGCATTGCCGGATACTCATTTGACCAGCCGGGGATGGAAAGTCTTAAAGCTTGAGGAAGTATTATGTTCCATACAGCTTTTAACTTATTCATTCCCAGAGCAGAGGCAGCCATTAGCTGTCCTTCACTGATTGATTGTATACTACCTCTAAATATTTGTGACTGGTAAGCGGCACTGCGCAGTCCTAGCACTAAAACTGCAGATAAAAAAGCAGATATATTTAGACCGGTTATTGAAAATAGTCCATAATAGAATAGAAAAAGTAAAACTAATACTGGTAACCCCCTAAAAAACCAAACATATATATTTATTATTTTTTTTACCCATAGGCAGCCATAAACCTGTCCAATTGCCAGTGGTAATCCAATTATAAATCCAAAAAACAATGCACTGACCACTAAACTTATTGTAGTCACCGCACCCTGTAATAAGAACGGGAGTGCTTCATAAACTATTCCTGTAATAATCATCATATAACTACCTGAACTTGATTTTGTTACATAAAATACTTTTACTAAATAGTAGGATAGGGGCTAAATGACGCCCCTGTACCTACTATTTAGTAAAAACTGCAAACACTAATTTCACTAAGCTCATTCTAAAAAAAGCTCATTATTCACTCTGGAAATACTTTATTTTTAGTTCTTCCCATTTTGGCGAACGCATAATTCTCTTCAGACCTTCGTTTACCAATTCCAACAGTTCTTCATCTTCTTTTCTTACTGCAACACCATAAGACTCGCCTGTTCTTATTGTGCCTACTATTTTAATTGGCTGCCCTTTTCTGATGGCATCTTCTACCATAACATCGTCCATCATTGCTGAATCAATTCTACCATTTACCAAATCTGCAACAGCTAATGAAAACCCTTCATATAAAGAAAGGTTATCTTTAGAAATTATCCCGGTATTGACTAAATTATCCTCAATCCATATCGCTGCTGTGCACCCTCTTTGGGATCCGACTGTATAGTTATTTTTACCACATAGAGCGTTTATTATATCTAAGTTCGAATCTTCACGAACGCATAGCGCTTGGTCAATTTCCCAATAAGGATTACTAAAATTTACCTTCTCCATTCTTTCCGGAGTAATTGACATACCGGAAAAGACCATGTCGATCTTTTTGGCTAATAAAGCCGGAATAATTCCATCCCAAGCAGTTGGTTGGTGTTTTATTTCAAAGCCCATTTCATCAGCAATCCAATCTAGTGCTTCTACATCGAATCCTTTGGGATTACCTTTTTCATCTATGAAAGCATGTGGCGGATAGTCGGCATCAATACCATTAACAAAAGTCTTTTTCTCGGCATTGACAGCTGTTGCAGTTAAAATTAACACCATATACGCGACCAGAAAAACTAAAATTGAACCTCTCTTCTTAAATTGATACATAAGTACCTCCGTTATTTATTAGTTTTTAATTTTTTTAATATGAGCTGATAACCATCAGCACCATAATTTAAACTTTTTTTTACTCTGCTGATAGTAGCAGAACTTGCTCCCGTTTGCTTGACAATATCATCATAAATAAATCCCTCATCTAACATACTGGCAACTTTAAAACGCTGGCTCAAACTTTGTATTTCATTGATGGTAGCTACATCTTCAAAAAACCTATAACACTCATCAATGTTATCCAATGCTAAAACTGCCTGGAAAAATTTATCAGTCATTTTATTTCTCCATCGTGGACTATAAGCCATGATATTTTCTCTCCAAATTCATTAAATTTAATTGAATAAAAAATTATTAAATACCATTTAGCCCAATCTTTATAGGGTCGTTTCTTTATGCCATTAATACTTTAGCTCTTTAATATTTTAGTGTTTTAAAGTAAGGATAGCACTAATTTATTGCACTGTCAATACTTTTATTTTTATTTTTTAAGAAATTTGGGCAGTTTTACATTGAAATTCATCCATAAGAGGGTTGGTTATTGTGTAAATTTGATTTTCTTTATGGTCTATTTGGTTTGAATTAAATAATTTGAATTTATAAATACCATTTATTTTACTTCTAACCAAAATATTCCACGTCGAAAGCAGTGTTTATAAATTGGTAAAAATACTGTTGATAAAATTGATAAAGGTGTGCATAAAGAAGGCCGGCCAGAACGATCTGCTTCGATAGGCAACCCAGCCAAACCACAAGCCGGTAATGATACAGGAAAGTGTTTCAATCTCCGGTTTTCCCAGATGGAGTAATACAAAAGGAACCATCTGTATAACAATACTTGCTTTGCCGAATCTTTCTTCCAAACCAAAGAGCAAAAAACCTCTGAGTAAATATTCCCAGGCTAAGAGAATAGGAACGGTGATACTAAAAAATTCATAATAGTTAAACCCTCTGCCATAGTATCGGTAAACCTGGGAAAAATGGGAAGCCAAATATAGAACCGGTACACTGATAATAATAGTAACGGCCACATAATTAATCCAAAGTTTATAATTGCCTAACCCTAAACCATAATAGTAGGGATTATCCTTCAAAATAAATCTGATAACTAAAACAGGTAGAACCATAAAATAAAAGACATTACTCAATGCCGGTGAAAAGCGAAGGGGTCTATACCATTGCATAATAAGAGAAAAAGTGGCTACTCCTAAAATGAGTATAATCTTAAAATTCTCTTCAACAAAATTTTTAATCTCCTGATATTCCCGGGAAAAAAACTTCATAATAAATCCTTCCTTTAGTTACCTGAAATGATAATTTGCTGATTTTATCTCATTATTTAGCAAAATTGGATTGCCGCTTTCTTAAACGATTGCATTTGATTAATTGACTTTTTATTCCAATTTTTATTTCAACAGATATCTATTCACATTTCTGATTGTTGCAATAACTAAATTCTAACTGCAGATGGGGATGGTGAATATTGAAATCCCCGGAAAGGATTTCTTCGACTTTTTTTCTGATTTCATCGGCTTCACTCACCTTCATATCCCGGTTAAGGGTAATATGCCCTTCAAAAAGGAATTTATCTTCATCAATTTGCCAGATATGAACATGGTGAAGACTGCTTATTTCAGGAATAGTCTCCACTTTCTTTTGTATATCTTCCGTATTGAGATGGGCAGGAACGCGCTCCATTAAAATCAAGGTACTCTGTCTTAATATTTGATAACCTTGAGTGAGTATAAATAAGGCAATGGCTACAGTTAAAATGGGGTCAATAATATAAAAATTAGAAAAGTAAATAATAATACCGGCTATAATTATCCCAATGGAAGAAAGAGCGTCTCCCAGCAAATGTAGATAAGCTGCGCGCATATTCATATCCTGACGAGCTTCCGGATGAAGCAGATAAACACTCAATAAGTCTGCTAAGAAACCAAAAACACCTACGACTAACATGGAAGGTACCAATATCTCTTGAGGAGAGCGAAAACGAAAATAAGCCTCCTTAAAAAGAGAAAGGGAAATGGCTATGATTACCGAAGAATTAAGTAAGGCAGCGAGTATTTCGGCACGTCTATAACCAAAGGTCATCTTTTCATCCGGAGAGCGCCTGCCGATCTTCCGTGCTAAAAAACTTATCAGTACAGCTACACCATCGGTAAAATTATGCATGGCATCAGCAAGCAAAGAAAGACTCCCCGATAATAACCCGCCAATTATTTCTACTACACAAATAAACAATTTCAGAATAATAGTACTGATTATTCTTTTATTACTCTGATTATCCGGATTATGGTGATGTCTATGGTCCGCTATGGTCATCGTCTATCTCTACTTAGTTTAAGAATATAGAATCATTATAACATGATAACCCTATCTTATTTAAACCTTTTCTTCATTCACCATAAGAACTCAATGGAGAATCATCCATTTTTAATAATTTATTACTCTAAATATTTTAAATACTCTATCTACTAATCAGGATAGAGAGGGCTATAGAATTTAACTTACCTTCACTCTTGTCAGCTCGGGAGGGAATCATAACCGGCACTTTACCTCCTACCGATAGATTGCCAGCGGGAAAACCGGCATAATACATCACGCTCTTACCTAAAATATTCCCACAGGCAATGTTAGGAACTATCAGGATATCTGCATTACCGGCCACCGGGGATTCAATACCTTTTTTCTGAGCTGCAAATTTAGAAATGGCATTATCTAAAGCTAAAGGCCCATCTATTATACAGCCCGTTATCTGTCCCCTCTGATTCATTTTGGTTATAACGCTGGCGAGTAAAGTCTCTTCCATATTTGGATTAACTGCCTCTACTGCTGCTAATAAGGCTACTTTTGGCACAGTAATTCCCAGTTTATGAGCAAACCAGACCGCATTTTTAATAATGGCTACCATGGCTTGCAAATCGGGTTTAATATTTACCCCCCCATCACTCAGCAATACTAAACGGGATTGCTTATCTCTCCGGTCTTCAAATACAAGGACATTACTTATGAAATTCTCGGTACGCAAACCTTTTTCTTTATGTAGAACGGCCTTCATCAAATTGGCGGTATTAATCTTACCCTTCAGCAGGATTCCACCCTTCTTTACCTCTTCTATGGCTGTAAAGGCTTTTTCTTCTTCCTCCTGAACCGGAACAATCTCTTCAATGAAAGACTTATCCTGGTATCCCAATGCCGCCAAAGATTCTTTAATCTTCTCCTCTTTCCCTATCAGCACTGCCTTGCCAAATCCCTTTTCAAAGCTTTCTTTAACTGCTTTAAGTGCCTCCGGGTCCTCGCCCCCGGCAACTACAATCCTCTGTCTGCCGGTGGCAGTCAGTTCGCGGAATAACTGCTCGAAACTGGTTATCATAACCTAACCTCCCTCTAATTGGTTCAAGTAATAAAGGTTTTTTGTTTACCCCATTATGTACTATAAAGATTCTATTTGTCTTTCTTTTCTCTACAGTTTAGCTAAGCCTTCTTTAATTTTCGCTACTCCTTTTTCTATCAGCTCGGCAGAGGTAGCAAAGGAAAATCGTAAATAACCCTCCCCATACTCACCAAAGGCGGTCCCCGGTACTGTTACTACCCCGCACTGGTCCAGTAAATGCATAGATAATTCCTCGGAACTCTTCCCAATTGCCGTAATATTGGGGAAGGCATAGAAGGCGCCCTCCGGAGCAAGACATCGAATTCCTTCTATTTCATTTAGTCCCTTGACCAGAATATCGCGCCGCTTCTGGTAAGCCCTGCGCATATCCTCAATGACCAGTTTAGTCTCTTCCTTATGCAGTAACCCATATAAAGCTGCCCTTTGAGTGACGGAATTAGGGCAGACGGCAGTATTTTGCTGTATTTTAATCATCTCGCTGATCAGATTTTCAGGCAAGGCGAAATAAGCCAAACGCCAACCGGTCATAGCATAGCTTTTCGAAAATCCAAAAATAGAGATGGTCTTCTCTTTCATATCGGGAAAGGAGGCGATACTGATATGTTTTCTACCATCAAAGAGTATATCCTCATAGAGCTCATCGCTGATTACCATTAAATTATTTTCTAAGGCAATGTTGGCAATTTCCCTTAATACTTCTTCCTTAATTAGCATGCCGGTAGGATTGCTGGGGGAATTTATAAGAATGGCCTTCGTTTTAGGAGTAATCAATCTCTTTAATTCATCTATATCGATTTGAAAATCATTCTCCTCACGCAGAGGAAGGAATACTGGATTACCCCCGGCCAGTAAAATCTGAGAACCGTATACAAGAAACCCCGGGTCCGGTACAATTATCTCCTCTCCGGGGTTTAAGAGGGCATAAAAGGCTGAGAAAAGAGCCTGTGTGCCGCCTGCGGTCACTATAACCTCTTCTGCCTTCACCGGAATATTATTCTCTTCCCTTAGTTTTTGAGCAAGTGCTTCCCTTAAATCTCGGAAACCGGCATTGGGTGTATAACGAGTATAGCCATCATCGATGGCCTGTTTGGCAGCCTCTCGAACATGGTCAGGTGTAATAAAATCCGGCTCCCCTATTCCAAAACTAATTATATCTTTTCTGTTCTGAGCTAAATCGAAAAGTTTACGAATACCCGAAGGCTTAACCTTGCTTAGGTTTTTATTTAATTCCATTTTCCTCTCCTTCTTACTCTATTTTTTCGTTGCTGTTAAACCGTTTCTACTTTATTAGCGGCATTTAAAAACTCTTGATAACCTATTTCAAAGGCTTTGATGTTCATATCTATGCTGCGAGGCGGTAAATTTTGTTTCATAGATTCAATGACAGCCTTTTTTTCAATCGGGAATTGGGCAGTTGCAGCTGCTGCACCTAAAATTACAATATTAGCCATGATAATATTCCCGAGCTTTGTGGCTATACGTTCGGCATCGACTAAAAATAAATTATCAGTCTTCTCCTTTAATCTTGCAAACATTTTATCGGTATCGGGATACTCAGAAATACCCAAGGATACCGTAAAGGGGGGAATAGCCGAACAGTTTGAAATAATATGGGTATCCTTCCCGATTAAGTCGGCAGCTCTCAATAATTCAGAGGGTTCAAAGACTAATAAGAGGTCTGCAGAATGTTTATCCACCAGTGGACTCAAAGCATCTCCTATTTTTAATTCCGTAACAACTGTCCCACCGCGCTGAGCCATGCCATGGACTTCACTCATTACCACATTCATCCCCTGAGCCATAGCAGCTTCTCCGATAATGGTGGCAGTCTTAATAGTGCCCTGTCCACCTACACCAATTATATAAACCTGATAACTTTCTTTATAACTCATTTTTTCACCTCAATCGCATTCTGGGGACATACCTGAACACAATAACCGCATTTGGTACACAACAGAGTATTGATATGAATCGACCCATCTTCATTCTTATAAATAGCCGGACAGTTAAATTGCTTCAGACATATCTGGCATCGATTACATTTATCCTGATTAATCTGATAAATAAGTCTTTCCGTCTTTCTCGGTACAAACATAATACAGGGGGAACGAGAAATTATCACGGAAACAGCATCCTGTTGTAGCGCTTCTTTAAAAATCGCTATAGAATCGTCCATATTATCCGGATTTATGGTCCTAACATAAGGGACACCAGTGGCTTTGACTAATTTTTCAATAGATACATTCGGTATCTCTTCCCCTGTCAGGCTTAAGGAAACACCGGGATTGGGCTGCCCGCCGGTCATAGCGGTAATTCGGTTATCCATCACAATCACCAGCATATTATTCTTATGATAGACAGCATTGATTAATGGAGGTATACCGGCATGGAAGAAGGTGGAATCCCCTATAAAAGCTACCACCTTTTGCTTAGTTGCCTTACTCAATCCACTGCCAACTCCTATACTGGAGCCCATACAGATACAATAATCAGCCATGTTGTAGGGCGGCTGCATGGCAAGGGTATAGCAGCCTATATCATTGGAATAGACAATATTTTCTTTCTTTATTTTCAAACTTTGCACAGCTTTTTTTAAGGCATAAATAGTAGAACGATGGGGGCATCCGGGACAAAGAACCGGTGGTCTCAACGGTGGTTTGATATCCTGAAAATCAATTGCCAGTCCCTCTTTTCCGGCCATTTTTTTATCAAACACTTTCGCAAAACCTTCTCTAATAATATTGGGGTGGTATTCAAAGATATGAGGCAGTGTTCCATCCAGTTTACCATGTACCTTTTTCTGCCACCCTTCCTGCCCTAATAAAGCGAGCACCTCTTTTTCCAAGAAGGGTTCTACCTCCTCCACTACAATGATGTTTTCTAAATTACTGATAAATCGCTTCATTAATTCTTTGGGGAAAGGATAGCTTAAGCCGAGCTTTAGGACATTAGCCGGTAAAGAATATTCATTGACCACATCCATCACATAATTATAAGAGGTTCCGGAGGTAATTATCCCTATCTTATGTTGAGCGCTCTCTTTTACTATCCTATTAACCGGTGCAGTATTTCCGATTGCTGCTATCTTTTGCAGTTTTCCTACTAAGTTCTGTCTGAGCTTACGGGCAACAGCCGGAACAATAGTAAACCCTAATCCCTCCTTTCTTAAAAATCCTTCTTTTTTACCGGGCTTTATCTCTCCTAATTGAACAACTCCTCTCATATGGGAAATACGGGTAGTAGTACGCATCATTACCGGAATTTCAAATTGTTCGGAAAGTTCAACTCCATAGACCATAAAATCCTTGATTTCTTGAGGGTTGGAGGGTTCTAAAACAGGAACACCGGCAAGTTGAGCCATAATCCTATTATCCTGCTCATTCTGAGAAGAATGCAGAGAAGGGTCATCGGCGGAGAGAATAATCATTCCTCCCCTAACACCGGTATATGCGGTGCTCATAAAGGCGTCTGCAGCAACATTTAAGCCGACATGTTTCATAAAAACAAAAGAGCGTAAACCTGAAGCCGCTGCTGCAGCAGATACCTCAAAAGCTGTCATCTCATTTACTGAAAATTCGAAATATAAGCCGGCTTCGTGGGCAATTTTAGCAAGTGTATTTCCAATCTCAGAAGAGGGAGTACCCGGATAGGTAGAGGCAAAGGAAATTCCGGCTTCCAGTGCCCCTCTAACTGCTGCTTCATTTCCCAGTAAAAATAGTTTTTCTCCTTGTTTCTTTTCATAAATTTCGTTTACTTTCAATTCATCACCCCTATTCTAATTATATATATCTTTATATTTAATTTTATTTTACAAAGAAACTGGTTTTATATGGAATCCGTGATTTCCGGAGATATTCGAGCAGCAGATAGACTGAAACCGGGCAAAGCTGCAACCATATCATAGTCATCAAAGATAGGAGCAGCAATGCAACAAACACCGGGGCTATACTCTTTATTGATAAGGTTATAGTCTTCCTCTTGAATCTGTTCAAGAATACTTATAAGTTGAGCCGGATTATTGCTTGTTTTAGTAGTATAAGCCGTTAACTTATTTCTTTTCAGACTTCTGTCAATAATGCCTTCATCTTGATAGGCTGGGAGCACTCTATCTAAAGCTGTACAATGGACCGGCTGATAAGAGTCCACTTTTAAATCAAGTTTTAAAGTGTGCGGGCAATCAATGCTATGCAGATATGACACCTTGTTCTGTTCCACAATGGCCAAATTAACCATCTCCTTAAATTCCTGAACTAACTTTTCTATATGAGGAATTATTTTTGAGATTTACATGCGTTTGTTCAAGCAAAAACCGATCCTGTAAATTGGCAAGCGAGGTAATATTTTTTCGTTTCTGTATTATGCCCTGCATATTCTAAGGATTTTAAAGTTCCTAATAACCGATAGACTTTCCCTTTGAAAAGGCGTGTTTCTTTCACTAATTCAGAGAAGGAGCATTCTGCTTTTTCACTGACTGATATTTCGATCAGCGAGAAGACATCTTTTACCAAGCGGACTGGGCATTTAAAATAGCCGGATTGTGTCATAGTTTTATTATACAAACCTTTAGTTTTATAATGTAAACCGATTCATTATATCATAGAATGATATTATTGTCTTAAAAATATTAAGAAGGATTATACATAATGACCTAGTTAAATAGCAGAACAATTAAAGAGATAATGCAAAAGGCACACAAAACCGATGGAGAATTGAAAATAATAGACTGAGATCCGGTAGGTTAGTAAAGAGAATTCCGGAGTGATGGTAAATGAAAATCCCGCTTATCCGGTAAAGAGAATCCCCATCTGAATATAGCTATAGCAACACGGGTTTTTAAATATCTTTTAGCATTTTCATTTTACATCTGTCAATACAAACAGATGCAAATTATTTACCAAAAACTATTATTCAGCTATTCAACCTGTATAATTCTAAGAGAATCAGTGCCGCCCACCTTTTTTCTAACACTGCCCTCGGTGATAACTATATAATCCCCTTTTTTCACTAATCCATGCTTTTTTAGAAACATTATAGTGTCTTGATGCCTCTCAAATTCCGCCCTGGGAGTTAAAAAGGGAATTACTCCATAAGAAAATGTTAAAAAACGGGCGACTTCAGTTTTATTAGTAAAGGCTAAAATCCAGCAGAAAGGTTTTAAACGCGAGATTCTTCGTGGAGTATTTCCGCTTTCTGTGGGGGTTAAGACATATTTTGCCCGGAAAGTCTGACTGCTTTCTAAGGTATGCAGAGAAATAACGTCTTCCACAGATGGCTTTTCTTTACGAAAGGAGGCCTGCAAATCATCGCAGAGAGAAGATCGGCTACCAAAACTGCGATATTGTTTTTCAGTCGACACCGCTATATTAGACATCATTCTGGTCGCCTCCACCGGATATTTACCCACAGCAGTCTCCTCTGAGAGCATAGTGGCATCAGTACCATCAAGGATAGCATTCGCTACATCGGTAACTTCTGAACGGGTGGGACGAATATTGTCGGTCATAGAGACCAACATCTGGGTCGCGGTTATTACCGGACGGCTCATCTTATTGGCTTGGGCTATGAGATTTTTTTGCAGCACCGGTATCTTATCAATGCTGACCTGAACACCTAAATCACCTCTCGCCACCATTATGGCATCGGTTACAGAAAGTATTTCCTGGATATTCTGAACTGCTTCTTCTCGTTCAATTTTCGCAACTGTATAAATATTTTTACCTTTTCTCCGGGCAAACTCTTTTACCTTGATGATATCCTCTGCCTTTTCCACAAAGGAGATTCCGAAAATATTTACCCCTTCTTCCAATCCAAAAGAGAGCAGCTCTAAGTCCTGTTCCCTGATGGGCTCCAGTGTAATTCTGGCTTTGGGCAGATTTAAGCCCTTGTAAGAGTCTATCTTGCCCCCTATTAAAACCCGGCAGATAATCTCATTTTCATCTTCTATGATTGTTAAAACACGCAATTGAATAAATCCATCATAAAGGTATATCAAACTACCTTTTTTTACACTTTGAACCAAACCTTCATATTCGACCGGGATTATTCTCTCATTGCCCGCAATTTTTTTAGTGGTTAATTTGAGCAATTGCCCTTTTCTTAAGGTAATCGGCCCGTTTTCAATCCTGCCAATCCTAATTTTAGGACCAGGGATATCCATTAATACCGGGATGGTTACTCCCAGTTCTTTTTCCGCTTCATGAATATAGTGCAGTGTTTTGCGATGATAATCTAAAGTATCATGAGCCAGATTAAGTCTGGCAATATTCATACCGGCTAAAAATAATTTTTTGATTACTTTTTTACTTTGAGAGGCTGGCCCCAAAGTACATACAATTTTAGTCTTTGTTACCGGAAATTTCACTTTATACTCCTTGGCAATAGATAAAACAATATTTTAGAGAAATAACCTGTGATTCAAAACCTGATTATTATGTTCATTACCTTACTTCTGTAATAAGTAAATAGCGCGGAAAGAGAGAAAGAACAATATATGAAAACAGAATAAAATTATTTTATTTTTTTCGGGAAAGTGATTGAATGATTAGTATAAACCCGGTTACCACCAAGATTAGGGGCCAAAAACGGACGAAAACAAAACTTGGGAATAGACTTTTAGCTAAAAAGAATAGTCCCAATAAAATAAGGATTAAACCGCCCCATATATGTCTTTTATCGTCACTGCCGCCTTTTGGATGAAAAACTCCAGCGTTGTCTTTCTCTTCTTCAGCCTCCTCCGACTCAGTTATCTGTTCCGGATTTTGGGGAATGATTATCCAAGCTATAATATAGGCAATTCCTCCCGCCCCACCTAAAAACACAACCAACACTGTTAGAAGCCGAACTAAAGTTGGATCTATCTCGAAATATTCGGCAATCCCGCCGCAGACACCGGCAATGATACTATCCTTCTTAGAACGATATAACTTTTTAGTCATAAAAAGCATGCCTCCTGAAAAATAAATCTTATATCTTGTTTTTTTTGAGGTTCAAGTCACAGCACAGTTCGTCCAAATACTGCCCCAAAGAAAGTTACTTTCTTCTTCAACCTTAATAAAACCATTTTTTTATAAAGTATGCGGGCAACAGTCAAATATTCCAAAGTCCAGAGACAAATACTTTAATAGCTTGCCTCTTAACTCTACTAAAATCTATGAACTCTTTCATTAAAAGTTTTTCTAAGTCACCATATTGGAAATCATGGCGTATAGTGATATTCTTCCGGATACCTTGGTTTGAGTTTGCGGTCACTTGTTTCCTCCGCTTACAGGGAGAAAAATAAAATGGCGGAGAGAGAGGGATTCGAACCCTCGCTAGGATCACTCCTACTAACGGTTTAGCAAACCGTCCCCTTCAGCCAACTTGGGTATCTCTCCGTAAATATTATATCTCTGTATCCAACTGGCGGAGGAGGTAGGATTCGAACCCACGAGGCCTTTCGGCCTAACGGTTTTCAAGACCGCCTCCTTAAACCACTCGGACACTCCTCCATAGCAAAGACTATTTTAGCATGAGATAAGAAAATAGTCAATATCATCGGCAGAAAAGTTATCTGTAAACCGCTCTTCGCTTTTCAAAGCAGGATCAATCTTTCCGCCAAAAGAACCGGTAGTGATCATATGATCATAATAAGTCTTAGCAACGACCATCTCATGGTTAAGCTTTTCCTAGTGTACCCTAAAAAGATTTCCTCAATAATATATAGAATTATACTCGGATCCGGCTATCTAT
>JAAYOB010000025.1 GCA_012520575.1 Candidatus Stramentimicrobium fermentans | reverse complement strand
TGGTATACCTACAACAAAGAAAATGCAATTGTCGATGCCTATTATGTAGGGAAATTGATGTATCCGGAGGCATTTCAGGATATCGATGTTGACCAAAAAGGCGTAGAAATCTTTAAGAAATTTTATGGAGACAGCGGCGAAGACGCTTACTATAAACTAAAAGATAGATTTAAGGTATTCAGCAATTAAGATAGTCCAGTTAAAGTATTGAGCAGAATTTGAATCAAAACATAATCCAAAAATATACTCAATTGAATAGAAATAAAATAATTTTGGGGAGTGTCCTGATAATCCTCCTATTCTTATTTATCCTGTTCTCTCTATCAATAGGGGGATATCAGCTCTCCTTGAGGCAGATATACCGGGCCTTGATAGGGCAAGGAGAAGGGGCAGCAGAGTTAATTGTTTGGAATATTCGTTTGCCCAGGATTTTAGCGGCTATCATGGCTGGTGTATCGCTGGCAGTTTCCGGGGCAGTAATGCAATGTACCTTGAGAAACCTCCTGGCCTCCCCGTATACTATAGGGATATCCCACGGCGCAATGTTTGGGGCCGCCTTTGCTATTATTTTATTTGGCATAGGAGGAGCAGAGAGTACCGGAAAAATATTCATTCACAGTCCGTACTTGGTAACCGTTTTCGCCTTTTTTGGTTCTTTGTCAGCTGCTTTTATTATTCTGTTGCTGGCAAAATTAAGAAATTTTGCCCCGGAGGCCATTATCCTGGCCGGAGTTGCTATGAGTTCTTTGTTTTCTGCCGGAACAATGTTTATGCAGTACTTTGCCAATGATTTGCAATTGGCAGCCATGGTTTACTGGACCTTTGGAGATTTGAGCAGACCTCTCTGGACAGAGGTCGGTATTATGGCAGTCCTTATGATACTGTCTGTAACCTATTTTATTTATAAACGGTGGGACTATAATGCCTTAGAAAGTGGAGAGGAAAGTGCTAAATCATTGGGGGTTAATACTGAAAAAACAAGGCTATTCGGAATGCTTGTTGTATCCCTGCTTGTTTCGGTCAATGTTGCTTTTTTGGGGATCATCGGATTTGTCGGTTTAATATGTCCTCATCTGGTACGCATATTGATAGGCGGGGACTATCGATTTGTTATCCCTATTTCTTCTTTGATTGGCGCACTATTATTGCTCGTTTCGGATACTGTTGCCCGCACGATTATTTCGCCTATGGTTTTACCGGTAGGGATCTTAACCTCTTTTCTGGGAGCTCCGGTATTCCTTTATCTTTTGGTAAAGATGCACAAGCGGTAAGGATTGCCAAGAAAGACATAAGAGGGTGTTCTTTTATGATACTATCTGTGGATAATATTGAATTCTCCTATCGGAACAAGATTGTTCTAAAGAATATAAAATTTAAAGTTAAAAGGGGAGAGGTTGTTTCAATTTTAGGAATGAATGGAGCAGGAAAATCTACCCTTTTGAAATGCATCAATAGAATTTTGAAACCAAAACGGGGAACAATATTGGTTGATGGCTTTAATTTAAACCAATTGGACGAAAAAGGGGTTGCCCGAAACATTGCTTATGTTCCTCAGAACGTTACCGGGAATAATATCAGTGTTTTTGATGCAGTATTATTAGGGAGAAAGCCCTATATCAAATGGGATGTTTCTAATAAAGATCTGGAAATTACCGGTAAGATTTTAAAGTTGATGCATTTGGAAGAATATGCCCTGCGCAATGCAAACGAGCTTAGTGGTGGAGAATTGCAAAAAGTTATCATTGCCAGAGCACTGGTTCAGGAACCAAAAATCCTCTTATTGGATGAACCGGCTAACAATCTTGATTTGAAAAACCAAATGGAAGTGATGAAAATCATAAAGGATATTTCTAAAACTCAAAACATTGCTTCTGTGGTAGTTATGCATGATTTAAATCTGGCCTTAAGGTTTTCAGATAAGTTCATCATGTTAAAAGATGGAATGATTCATTCGGAAGGGAACAGCGGAATAATCAATTCCGAGAATATAAAGGATGTTTATAATGTTGATGCCTATGTTGATCATTACAAGGGGATACCTGTTGTGGTATTAGCGTAATAGAAATAACGTATTGTGCTCCATTATATTTTGTGCTAAGATAATAGAAATTGAATATCGTTTTTAGCATTCATGGTTCAGAAGTGATTAAAAAGGAAAACGGTGCAAGACCGTTGCTGTCGTCGCATCTGTAATCAGCATAACCCGGTATTATTCACTGCTCATCAGGTGGGAAGGATAATGCCAAAAGGGGCTGGAAGCCAGAAGACTTGCCATGATTGTCTGCTTGGGAGACCTCCGACATAGAGGGAGAGCAGGAGTAAATAAATAGTGGTAAGTTTATTAAACTGCCTTCTTTGAAAAGAGGAGGCAGTTTTTTATTTTCCTGAAGGGAAGGAGGGGGAACAACTGTAAAATTTTCTTATTTGATAAGAGTATTGCATTAATAATAGAAAGGGAGAGAACAATAATGTCCAAAAAATTTTATTTTATTCTTATAGCACTGCTTGTTTTTGTAAATATACCTTTGTTTTGTACCAATATTTTTGCCGCCGAATTGCGGGATTCTCTTTTTACATTGGAAGAAATTGTGGTTATTGCCTCAAAATACCCGCAAGAATTACTTACCTCAATGGCCAGCGTTGAAATTATTAACAGAAAAGATATAGAGATCTCTAAATCAGAGAATTTATCGGGAATAATAAAAAATATTGCCGGGCTTGAAATAACAGATTATGGTTCTCCCGGTGACATTAAATCGGTCAGCATTCGCGGTTCTTCTCCTGAACAAGTCTTAATTATGATAGACGGGCAGGTTGTTAACGATCCCCAAACCGGTAAAATAGATCTTGGTTTGATCCCGGTCAGTATGATTGAAAAAATTGAAATTTATCGAGGACCGGCCTCGTCCCTCTATGGAGCAAATGCCTTAGGCGGGGTAATTAATATAATAACTCGAAGTGGGAGAGAGGAGAAAAAAGGAACGGTAGGAGCTTATTTCGGGAACTATCATACCCAAAAATACCAGGCTTTTTATCAAAACCGAAGCAATGATCTTAACTATTTCTTTAGCGGTGAATATTACCAAACAGAAGGCGACCGAGAAAATAGTACATTAGACAAAATCTCTTTAATGGGCAAGATTTCCAAGGAGATAGACCAAAAAACTGATTTGGATTTATCTATTCGCTATCATGACTATCAAAGAGGGATACCCGGTTCTCTTTATTATCCTACTCCCAATGCCCAACAAAATGACAAAAACATTAATCTGAATCTGAAATGGCAGAAAAGAGAAGAGAATAAAGATATCAATATAATGGCCTGGTATGATTTCCATCGTCTTTATTATGACAACCCGGACGCATGGGGACATACCGGCCCCAGTATACACAAAACCCATACTACCGGGTTATCTTTTGATAGCACCCATTACAGCTTCAGTTTCGATGATGACAATACAGAAAGCGGTCATACCCTAACCTGGGGCGGAGATCTAAAATACCATTGGTTAGACAGCACAGATATTGGGAACCGACAGGATCTAAATGGTGCAGTATTTATTCAGGATGTCTGGCAGCCGGCAGAATTAGAAAAGCTAAGCATAACTGCAGGTTTACGCTATGATTACCACCAAATTTTCGGGGGACAATTTAACCCTCGGGTAGGAATTTCCTATCGTTTACAAGATGAGCTCAGTTTTTATGCCTCTGTAGGCCGCGCTTATCGTGCACCCACTTACGATGATCTTTACTGGCCGGAAGATGGCTATGTAGGTGGAAACCCTGATCTGTTACCGGAAATTGCCTGGGCTTATGAAGCAGGAATACGTTTTATGAATGAAGAAGGGGATATCCAAGCGGAGTTAAATGTTTTTCGAAAAAATGTCAATGATTTAATCAATTGGGCACCTGATTCAGAAGAAGTCTGGCGTCCCTCTAATATCGGCTCAGCCCAGATAGACGGTGTTGAGGTTGTTCTAAAAAAAGAATTTAATGAACACTTCATCGGTAATCTGAATTACACCTATTTAAATGCTCTTGACCTCGATACGGGTAATCAATTAAAACCAAAACATAAATATGGGTTTGGCTTGGCTTATTCGAATCAATTTGGAGAAAGCAAGGATGATTTTACAATGGGGCTCAATGGGTATATAGTTGCAGGCCGACCGAATAATTTAAATAATTATTACCTTTTTGATGTAAATATGGACAGGGATTTTACTGTCAACAAAGAAAAAGACCGCAAAATTAAATTAAGCTTCTCTGTTAAAAATTTATTTAACCAGAGGCCCGAGTTGGTCAGTGGCCATCCGATTCAGGGAAGAACATTTCTGCTGGGAATCAGTGCTGATTTTTAATATAGATGAAAATAGGGACGGAAAATATAATCTGGCATCCGTCCCTATTGTTCTTTTCTAGCCAGAAAGAGCATAAAGAAAAATGAATAATAAATTTTTCGCTATGGCCTTAATTATTTCAATATTTTTTCACTGTTGGATTATCAATATTTTTTCTGACTTATCTGATAAGTGGGAATATCCGGAAGAGAGGAAAGAAATAGTTCTTTCCGCCAAGCTAGAATTTCTTGCATCAGATTCTTCTTCTCTGCTCATAGAAGAAAATCCGAATCAAAATTTAGATGAGCATAATTTGCCTCTGGAGACTATTTCTATAGAGGAAGAGATAATCGCCCAAAAAGAGCAAGGCCTCCCCTCAGAAGACATCGTCAAAGAAGAGCAATATGATATTGAATATACTTTATCAGAAGCGGAAGAAATAACAGATGAACAATTACCTTCTTCTGGAGATAAATCAACAGAACAGGATAGTACATTAAATAGTCAAGAAATAGAAAATAGCCAGGAGGCACCTGATACCATTTTAACTGAAAATAAAGTTGACCAGGGCAAAGAAAGCTACCAAGAAGTTGCAAATCATAATTCTCTTCTGTTGAGAGAAGAGGGTGAGATTAAACTGATTCAGACAGATCTCCCCCTTGATTTAACAAACTTTAATCTAATGGATAGTCCGGTGGTAACTATGCCGCAAATCATTTCTT
The DNA here is from genome assembly GCA_012520575.1 of Candidatus Stramentimicrobium fermentans. Lineage (GTDB taxonomy): Bacteria > Atribacterota > Phoenicimicrobiia > Phoenicimicrobiales > Stramentimicrobiaceae > Stramentimicrobium > Stramentimicrobium fermentans. The sequence continues at coordinate 2,968 of JAAYOB010000025.1, read as the reverse complement.
ATCATCCGCCAGAATATCCTAATAATTTAAGAAAAAGAAATATTGAGGGAAGAGTCCAATTAAAAGTATTGATTGACAAAGAAGGCAATGTTAGCGAAGTGCTTATAGACAATTCTTCCGGTTATCAAGGTTTTGAGCAGGCTGCAGTTGAGTCAATCTTACGCTGTAAATTTAAGCCAGCAAAATACGATGACGAAGAAAAAGACTGTTGGGTATTAATCCCCATTATTTTTAAACTGAAATAAATTTTAAAAGAGGTATAAAAATGAGAGCATTCATTGAGCAAGGGGGAGTTGTTATGTACCCTCTTTTGGCTACTTCGGTAATTGTTTTAGCTATTATTATAGAACGTTTTTTTTATTTCAGCAGAATTAAAAGGGAAATCCCGGAAAAATTTATGCAGCAGGTCAAAGAGAATCTAAAGCAAGGGGAAACTCAGGAAGCTCTGAAACTATTAAAGAAACCACACAATCCTATGTGCAGTGTATTATATAGGGGAATTCTATTCCGGGAAGAGGGTTATATTGAAGCAGAAAGGGCCATGGAAGAGTCAAAGATGGTTCTATTTCCCAGAATGGAAAGACATCTGGGAATGCTCCATTTTATCGGATATATAAGTCCATCATTAGGATTATTGGGAACAGTTACCGGAATGATAAAGACTTTCCATTTTTTATCTTTGAATGTTGAATCGCAACAATTGGCTCAGGGCATATCTGAAGCACTAATAACAACTGCCTTCGGACTCAGTATATCAATCCCTGCCCTGGCTGCCTACTATTATTTTATGAATAAGCTGGAATACGTGATAAAACATACTGAAAAAAGGGAATTAGAATTAATTCACTATATTCAGAAATTGGATGACCGGCATGCGTAAATATAAAATCAAAAAATTTGATATGGAAATCAATATCGCTCCGCTCGTTGATATTATATTCCTTTTATTACTCTTCTTTATGCTTGCCTCTACCCTGAATAAAAACGAGATTAGAGCAACAATTCAGTTACCACTAGCGGAGGAGGGGCAAACAAGTGGAGAAAAAGATAAATCCATTGTTCTGTGTTTAGATAAAAACGGGATGGTTTATGCAGGAAAGAGTCATATTTCCTGGGATGTATTGCCCTATTATTTAAAAGAGAATTACAAAGATTTTTCAGATGGTATCAAGGTATACGCTGATAGAGAAGTTGATTTCGAATATATTGTTAAAATGATGGCGGTGGGAACCAGATTAGAGATTGATACAGTTTCTTTTCTTTTAGAACATGAATATTTGGATTAAAAATTTTTCTCATCATCATAATACTGAAAATAATTCGATTCACCTTAGGCGGTTGTTAAGATGCTGTTTAGTTATTTTCATTTTCCTGACATCCCTATTCCCTGAATGTTTCCCCCGCAAAAAGGACAACTGTCATCTGTTATCATATTCTCTGCGTAAAAATATTTGCGCTGAATTACAGTTTTACCGCAGGAAGGACAGTCGGTATTTTCACCCTGTCCCACATTGCCCTGATAGACATAGGAAAGCCCTGCTTCTTTCCCAATCCGATAGGCCTTCTGTAAAGTAGCTGCCGGGGTGGGAGGGACGTCAGTCAATTGATAGGTGGGATAAAAAGCACTCACATGCCAGGGAATATTTTTATCGATACTCACAATATATTGGGCAATCTTTTTTAACTCATCCTCCGTATCGTTATATCCCGGAATAATCAAAGTGGTCAGCTCCACCCAAATACCCAATTCATAGTATTCTTTTATACGTTCTAACACTGCACTTAATCTGGCACCACAAACATTGCGATAAAAAGTATCACTCATAGCCTTTAGGTCAATACTGGCGGCATCCAGATAAGGAGCCAGGCATTGCAGAGCTTCCGAAGTAATATAACCATTGGTTACAAAGACATTCTTTAAACCCTTTTCTCGGGCAAACCGGGCAATTTCCAGAGTTGTTTCAAAATAAATAGTCGGCTCGGTATAGGTATAAGAAATGGACAAACATCTGCTGTCTAAAGCATTCTGCACTGCTGTTTGAGGCGGAACTACTTCTCCCTCAATCCTCTCTCCTTTAATCTGCGAAATAGACCAGTTCTGACAATGAAGGCAATGAAAATTACAACCCTTAGTGGCGATTGAATAAGATAATGAGCCGGGATAAAAATGAAATAAGGGCTTTTTCTCAATGGGATCTACATGGACAGCAATCAAACGCCTATAGTTTAAACTGTATAAAGTACCCTCTCTGTTTTCCCTCACCCGGCATATTCCCTTTTTATAAGATGAAATAACGCAGCGATGTTCACAGAGTGAACATTGAACCTGGTCATTTTTTAATTCTTTATAAAACATTGCCTCATGTGTCATTAAATGTCGTCCTCTTTTTTGTTATATTCCTAAAGATGGCCGCGCTCTTTTAAAAACTGAGTCAACTTAGTTTTAATTATTTTGTCCTGTACGGGGCAGTCTATCCGTTTGAACTGTTAATGACTCTTTATTACCATGAATGTCGGCAATAATTCCAATTTTTAAGGTATTACTTCTTTTTTGAAAAAGCTGAATTTAGAATTTTTTGAGCAAGTTTATTTATAGTGGAAAATTATTGTTAGCTACTATTAATTGTTTTAATTACTATAAAAAGTGTTTCTCACACCTAATATTTGCTTTCTCTATGGCAGCTCTTTTAGAAAAGATGACTAAAGAATATGTATTTAGGTCTGTTTTAAAAATTAAGAAAGATAGTAAAAGAATTGTTCTACAAGATTACTATGATAGCCTTTACTAATAATCTGGTGGTTGGCAATGGATTCTTTTAAAAACTCTCCAACTGGTCTTTTCAATAGAACCTGTAATTGGGTACGACACATATTGGGTAGTTCCAGGTTATCTGTTATCTCTCCTTCTGCCAAAAAATAATTTTCGGCATTACCATCTAACTTAAAAATGGTTACCGGTCCTTTTTGC
>JAAYOB010000024.1 GCA_012520575.1 Candidatus Stramentimicrobium fermentans | reverse complement strand
CACACTGATTTCTTGTCAGGACGTACTAGTTTTGCTATGATGGCACCAACAACCCCCATACCCATGCAGGTTTGTTCAGCGACGGGTATACAGATAGATCCCTCTTGAACTGTGTAGTAGGGATAACAGTAAGACCAAGTGTCTTGAGATCCATTTTCGCTTGCTAAAATTGTATTTTTGCCAAATACCTGACTTACTTCATGAACAATGCGTTTAGCAGGTATTGGAATTTCTTCTGTTAAGCATTCTTTATCTACCTGATTTTCATAATTCTTTTTACTTTTAATTAGATTTTTTATTCTTATGCTTTCTAAATAATTCTCTTTCTCCGGATATTTTTCTCTAATTACAGTATTAATCTGTTGTAATACTAACTTGGCATCTCCCACTACCGCCACATCAGGTTTCCAATGGCGCCCTATCTCGAAAGGAGATATGTCAATCTGTAAGAATTTTGCTCCATCAGGAAAATCTGCAAAGCTATGTGATTGAAAACCTTCGTTTCTACTTCCTATAGAGATAACTAAATCGGCATCTTTATAATATTGTTTACCGTGCTCTGTTCTATATATTCCGCATACACCCAAAGCCAAGGGGTGTGTCTCCTCTACTATTCCTCTTCCACCAGGGGTAGTCAAAAAGGGTAGTCCTTGCAGTTCTATAAATTCTCTAAACTCATCTTGTGCCCCTGAAGATATCGCCCCATTTCCCGCAATCACTACAGGGTGCTTTGCTAAAGAAATTAATTCAACTGCTTGTGATATTAATTCAGGATCTCCGGATACCCTTATCTTGCGAATTGTCCTATACTCCTCATAAGGTTCGGCATCAACAATAATCCCGCTAGTTAGTTTTCCTCCAATATTGATGGGCATTTCCAGAAAGACAGGACCCGGTTGACCATTCATTGCAATTGAGAAAGCACGTTCCACAAACCAGGGTATTCTTTCAACATATGGAATTCTTTCACTCCATTTGGTTATGGGTTCCATCATCTTTCTCTGATCACATTCTTGGAACTCACCCATTCCTTCGGTTTGCAGATCCACTGAAGGGGCGAAGATAACTAAGGGAACACACCCCGAATAGGCCTCAAGCACACCTGGCACTAGGCTGGCTACTCCCGGCCCAGAACTGCCACTGCATACTCCGGGCTTTCCGGTTAAGCGAGAATATGCCATAGCCATAAGCGGTGCAGATCCTTCGTAGCGAAGGTTTATAGCTGTTAATCCATCCAATTGATCAGCAAACAGATGCAGGTCAGTATCACCGATACCAAATACATATTCAACCCCTTGGGCTTTTACTATATTTGCAATTTGTTCCCATGTTTTCATGGTATAAATCCCCCTCTAATTAATTATATTTTTTACACCAATTAATTATAAAGCAGGCATATTCAACAGCTGTTTCCAATATGTCAGGTAGATATACATGTTCGTTTTCTGCATGTGATTGCCCGTTATTTATTCCACCGTAAACAATACTAGGCATATTGCCCTGATTGTAATAATACCTTGCGTCACAAGAAGCCATCATACCCAATACATCTGTTTTCCTTCCCAATGATTCCAATGTGTTTTTTAAACTGAGTGTAAATGGGTGGTTATCAGGCATTGCATAGGGTTCATTCTTGAGGCCTTCAAAGTAAATTTTTGTATTATTTTTAATCCATTCATCCTCATTCTCAAAAATAATTTTTTTAAGGTCGGTCTCAATTTCTTCTAATTCCTTATTAGGTAAAAATCCCACTCCCCCTTCTAGTACTACATTATCTGGAACTATCGAAAAAAAGCTTCCTCCATGAATTTTCCCTATATTGACTTGTCCGGGATATTTATAATTTTCGAAATGAGGATAACCTCTTCCGATGTCAATCAAGTGGTCTTCGTATTGAACAAGTGATTCAATAATTTTGGATGCTTTTTCAATAGCACTCACACCATATCTTTTTTTACCAAGATGAGATTGTTTACCTTTTATTTCAATCATAAACTGTAGGCATCCCCTACCGGCATCAAATATTTGATGGTCTGTTGGTTCGGCAACCAGAACTCCATCAGCTTTAAAGCCTTCTCTAACCAGAGCAAGGGCACCGGCCATCCCTACCTCTTCTTCGTTTGTTAAATGGACCTCCACATCTCCTTCGAGCTCTATATTCATTTCTTGCAATGCTTTTAAAGCATAATAAATTGATACAATCGACCCTTTGTCATCAACTGCTCCTCTTCCAAAAAGCAGGTCACCTTCTATCTTGGGTTTAAAGGCTTCCTTCCAGTTTCCAGCTGGAACAACATCCGTATGGGCACACAATATTAAACTTTTGCCTCCACCCTTACCTTTCCAGAAAAAACGGGTTTGCGGTCTATCTTCGAAAGCACTATTGACACCCGAAGCATATTTAGGGTCTTCTCGCAAGCTTTCCCTCATCGGGATTTTAGTTGTTTCTCCTTTTAATGATGAGAATAATTGAAATACTGCCTTTTGCATCTCTGCTTCTTCGCCGGAAACGCTTGGAATAGAAACTAGCTTACTTAATAAGCTAACCATTTCATTTTCATATTTACAAGTTGTTTCTTTTAATTTTGCAATTAGACTTGCATTAATCATTTTTTACCTCTCAATTATAAAAATTTCGAATGCATTAATTTACTTTTAATATTTCAGCAATTATCTACTCAAATCATATCAATCAATATTATCTAAATGTATCTTATCTTTACCTATCAATTAAAACACAGTTAGTAAAGCACTCTTTTAATATGTTTGATTGCAAATGGAATTGCATTAAAGATTCTCTTTTGTAAATCTTTTCTTAAAAATTTAATGGAAGGGATTATTGATAATTGTGCCAATAACACTTTATCGAAATTTTGTTCACATAATATATCTTCTATGGATAAAGCGATGTTTTGATAGTATTCATCAGAGCCAGTAAGGAATTTCTTTTCACGATTTTGCATACAGTTAATTGTCTTTATCAGTGGTTTTGTTTTTGTATTGCTACTCTCTGTTTCCAGGCCGTTTTTTACTGCTTCAATAGCTGAAGAGCCGGTTCCAAGGATTAAAAAACGTGATTCTCCTTTAACCATCTCTTTAAAAAACAATTCATAAACATTAATTATCGGCACCGATATATTAGCCGGCATACTATGAGTTAAAGAAGAAATACTTGAACAACTAACCAAAATCAAATCGACTGAAGTCTCAATAGCTGATTGAACCATCCTAGTAAATTTGGATTTCACTAATGGGTTTATCCCTTCGGACTTTCTTATCTCAACCACTATACTCTCATCGAGAAAGTTAAGGATATCTATACCTTTTAAGTTAGCAATAATTTCTTTATTCAGAACCTCCATAGCAATTCTATTACTATGGATTAGACCGATTCTTTTATTCAAATTATTTAAACCCTTATATAACATTTTCTAGAGCAATTGCCCTGATGGGAAATGAGTCCAATCCAACAATCGCTACTGGAATACCTATAAAAAAGAATCGTCTCTGCCTTAAGTCTGATAAATTAGTCATTCGTTCTATGATTGGTATATCTTTTTCCAATAAATAGCGGTGAGTAAACATCTGATCTAATGGCCTGGATATTTCTTCAATTCGAAAAGTTTGGTCCATTCCCAACATTTTGATTTCTATTTCTGCCATCCATTTTGCTGCTTCAGCCGCGAGATAATTTCTATCTTCTTCCATATATTTGCTATTACCCATTATAACTATATCATCTTTCTTTACTCCAATTTCTTTAAGAAATTTACTACTTATTGCTTCTTTGGGTCCTAAACCGGAGAGGTCTGCAAAGATACCTTCACCTAAAAATTTTTGTATGGGTAAGTCGCTAATGTCCTTCGAATCTTTATTAAAACAAGGCGTAATGTAATGACTTGGGCCTTCCACATGGGTGCCTATATGACTCATCATATCTACATCATGCATGATTTCACCAGCATATATTTTAAAAGGCCGTATCTCCAGTCTCCGGTCATATTCTCCGGGAACTAACCTCTCAGAAAGATCTACTATGCGTGCTTTATTAAACAAATCTACCATGTTATTCATTTCTCTTATTCTCCTTTAAATCTAATGAATTTAATTTATATATTAAACAAAATAGTATTTACCCGCCTAAATAAGTTTGCTGAACCTGAGGATCGCATGCTAGTTCAGAAGGTGGACCACTCATAACAACATTTCCCGTCTGAAGCAAGTATGCACGATCTGAAATTTCAAAAGCCATTTGTGCATTTTGTTCTGCCAATAAAATTGTGGTGCCTTCTTCCTTAATTTTAAGAATTGACTTAAATGTTTGCTCAACTATTATAGGCGCTAAACCCATTGAAGGCTCATCCATAAGAATTAATTTTGGCCGGCTCATCATTGCTCTAGCTATTGCCAGCATCTGCTGCTCTCCGCCACTTAGAGTACCACCAAGCTGTTTTTTCCTTTCATACAAAACAGGAAACATTTCCCATATCTTTTCCAAAATGTTCTTTGTTCCGGAGTAATCTTTTTTATGCACATATGCCCCTAATTCCAGATTCTCCATTACCGTCATTTTTGGGAAAATGCGCCTTCCTTCAGGAACACATGAAATGCCCTTTTTAACGATAGCGGACATACTCATGCCTCTGATATTTTGATCCAAATAAGAAATTGTTCCTGAACAGCTTCTTAAAAATCCGGTTATAGTATTTATGGTAGTTGTCTTCCCAGCTCCATTAGCACCAATCAAACATACTATTTCACCTTTTTTAACCTCTATACTAATATCATGAAGAGCTTGAATTTGACCATAATAAGCACAAGTATTTTCCAATTTTAGCATTAATATAAACTCCTTTCCCTTTCTTATACTACGCTACACTTATCTTTTGGTGGCTTTTGCCTAGATACGCTTCTATTACTTCTTCATGATTCTGTATTTCCTCTGCAGTGCCTTCAGCAATTTTTTTACCATAATTAAGTACAACTATCCAATCAGCTACATTCATTACTAATTTCATACGGTGTTCAATAATCATTATGGTCATGCCTTCTTTCTTGAGCAATCTCAGCAATTCAATAAGCTGCTCAATTTCGTTACTGGACATGCCGGCAGCCGGTTCATCAAGAAATAGCAATTTTGGCTTTACCGCAAGTGCTCGACCAATTTCCAGTAATCGCCTTTGTCCATAAGAAAGGCTTGTTGCCAAGGAATGGGCTTTATCTGCTAGCCCAACCTTTTCTAAGAGTTCCATACTCTTACTTACGGCTCTTTTTTCATCCAATCTACCTGCAGGTAATTTAAAAACACTACTAAAAAAACCTGTATTGCTATTTATATAATCACCAACCAAAACATGCTCTAAAACGGTTAGCGTATTATAAATACGTAGATTTTGAAAAGTTCTAGTAATTCCAATTTTGGCAATGTCTGCTCTTGGCATCCTGGAAATGTTTTTTCCATCGAAATTTGCTTCACCCCATTGGGGTTGATAAACCCCCGTAATGAGGTTGAGAGTTGTTGTTTTTCCAGAGCCATTAGGGCCAATTAAGGCATGGATCTGGTTTTTCTTGATTGAAAAGCTCAAACCATCCACGGCTTTTACTCCACCAAAATGGAGGCCTATATCTTTTACATCTAAAATTATATCATCTGACATTTATCTCCTCCTTTTGTGAAGGCTTATTCTTTAGAGAAAACAATCTGCCTATTATTTGGTAAACATAAGTAATAATGCCTCCCGGCATGTAAATAAGAACAATAATAATTAATAATGCATAGAAGGTAAGGTATTTTTCTCTGAGAAATCGTAATAATTCGGTAGTTATAGTTAAGACAGTGGCCCCCAAAACGGCACCTGGTACAGAACCTAGTCCCCCGACTACCAACATGCACATGTACGTTGCATTTAACTCAAAGGTATACATCTCCGGACTGACAAATCCCTGTAAACTTGCAAAGAGACTGCCGGCAAATCCAGTATAAATACCGCACATTACAAAAGCTAACACTTTTGTCATATGAGAATTTATTCCTAACATCTCAGAGCTCAACTGGTCATCCCGAACTGCCTTAAAAGCCCGACCAAATTTGGAATCCTCAATTAATACAGCAAAAATAGCCAGGCACAATGTGATGGTAATTGCAATGAAATAAAAATGCAAGTCGGATCTAACAAGGGTTGTTCCAATAAACGGTCTGGGTATTCCCATTATCCCCCAGACACCGCCAGTGAAAGATTTCCAGTTTCTTAAAATATCTAACACTATATATATGAAGCCTGAAGACATGAGGGCTAGATAAAATCCTTTTAATTTTAATGTCGGTAACCCCAAAATTAAACTAAGAATACTTGTAACAATTATTGTAAAAGGAACTGCCTGCCAAAACGAGAGACCATAGTTAACTGTTAGCAAAGAAGTAGAGTAGCATGCGATAGCATAAAACCCTACAGTTCCTAAAAAAACTTGGCCGGCAAATCCCAAAATGAAGTTTAAAGCCATGACTAATATAATATTTATAGCAACCATATTTAATACAAATATATGGTAGGGTGCTCTATCAAAAATTGGAGTAATAATTAAAATCAAAAAAATTATCGCTAGAGCAATATTGCGTTCTTTTTTAAACATGTTTTATATTCCTCCTTATAGATTACTTTAACAATCCTTTTTACAGTCCACTTACTTCTTCCTTTTTACCAAGCAAGCCCTGTGGACGCATCAATAAGAACGCAATTATCAAAAGATAAACAATTGCTGATTTGTATAAAGATGAGATATAGCTAGCGCTAAACATTTCGAAAAGACCAAGTATAATCCCCCCTATTAAGGCTCCGGAAACATTTGTGAAAGAACCGATTATGCAAGCCCCAAAACCCATAAATCCTAATTGGGATAATCCTGTCCCGATTGTGAAGACGGGAGCTATGAGCATACCTGCTATACCAGCCAGTATTGAACTATAGGCAAAGGTAAAAGAAACCGCTTGGTTAGCCTCAATCCCCATAAGGGAAGCGGTATCTTTATCTTGAGCTACAGCTCGAAGAACTTTTCCCAAGGTTGTGTGAAAAAAGATGTAGAACTGCAATATAAGAAGGAGTATTGTAATGGCAATAATGTAAATATTTTGGTAGAGGATAGTTGCTCCCTTAATTGACAGTACCTTCGTGCCGAAGGGACCTTCTAATCCCATGGGATATGGTCCCCAAATGATTAAAGCCAAATTATTTAAAAGCATGCTTAACGCTAATAAAGCAACCAGTTTAGTACGAACATGGGCGTATCTAAGAGGGCGATAGAAAAAAAACTCACAAACCATTCCGAATACAGCCATGACAATAATTAAGCCCGCAAAAGCAGGAAATGCCGGCCAACCGTATGATCTCACAAATGAAGCCCCATAGACAAATGCACCAACCATTACGAATGAGCCCTGGGCAAGGTTAACAACATCGACTGCATTAAATATTAAACTATAACCTAATGCAATCAATCCGTAGATACATCCAATTGCCAACCCAGAAATAACTTGCTGCATTACTATCTGTATATCCATAATATTCCTCGTTGTTTTAAAAAATAAATAAAGGGTGAGGGAGCCAAAATTACTCCCTCACCCTTTATTAAATTAGCCTTTGATGGTATCAACAACTTGATGTTTACCGTCTTGAATTTGAATTAACAGTAATTCGTTGATTGTTTCCCCATTAGGTTGGACATAATACTCCAAGCCGGTAGCTCCTTTATAGCCTTGTATTTCATGAAGGGCATCTCGTACTGCAGCATGATCAGTACTACCGGCAATTTTTATCGCCTCTGCAAGCAAGTATACAGCATCATATGCCAAAGGATCAAAAAAGTCATATGGCTTCACTCCAAATTCTTCAACATGAGCTTGAACAAACTTTTGAACCTTCTCATCTGGATTATCTTCACTATAAGAAACAACAGCATAAACACCATTCCCTGCTTCACCTGCAACATCCATTGCGGGTGCGGTAGCTCCTACGCTGCTGCTAAGAATTTCTATTCCGGGTATAAGCTGCCTTGCTTGCTTAATCAAAATACCAATATCAGGAATTCCGGAATACAGTATCATAGCTTCAGCACCGGACTGTCTGATATTTAATAACTGGCTAGAAAAGTCAACATCGCCCTGATTATGTGCTTCTATTGCAACAGGTTCAACACCATATTCCGCTAACGCTGCAACCGTATTATCTTTGCCGCCCACTCCATATTGCTCCGACATATGAAAAATTGCAATCTTGGTTAATCCTAATTCATTAACAGTAAAATTGGCGAGCACTTTTGCGGTGAGGGCATCATCTTCCCTAACTCTAAACAACCAAGGATTGCCTAGTTGGGTAACTTGGGAGGCACTGCCCATTGCCATTTCAACAATTTCATTTTCAGCAATTAATCCTTCAACTGCCAGCACAACTGTACTGCCATGGCAGCCTATTAAAGCATCAATTTTGGTATCAAAAATAAGTTTTTGTACTGCCATTCTTCCGGTAGCAGCACTTGATTCGGTATCCTGCCAATCAATCGAAAACGTTACCCCATCAACTCCACCAGCTGCGTTAATCTCTTTTATAGCTAACGCGGTACCGCTAACCATTGATTGTCCATAGCCACTTTTAAGGTTTGCTAAACCCCCGAGCTTAAATGTTGCAGCTCCAGCAGAACTAACGACTACAAGTAGTGTTAATACTGTTATTGTTATAAGTTTTGTAATTCTTTTGCCAAATAACATCTTAAATAATCCTCCTTTTAATAATATGTTTTGGCTTATTGAAATTAAAAAATAGCTTGTTTTATTCTACCCAATCACCCCCCCCTCATCATGAATTATGTTCTGTAAGACAAGTAGAGTATAATTGTCAGTAGCAAAAATTTCTATCATATGAAGTCTATGATTTTTAAAATTTCTTGTATATTAATATAATAATATATTATCATAATTGAAACTACATCAACTTCATTTTCTGTTAATAAACACGCGTAAGAGTTATAAAGTTTTATTATGTATGTTATTTTATTAACGGTTTAATTAATTCTATGCTCTCTTTTAGAATTACATCTCTGTCGGGGAATTGCTTTATCTCAACGGACAAGTAGCCACTGTAGTTTATGCTTTTTATTATAGAAACAATTTTTTGAAAATCAAAGTTCCCATACCCCGGGGCTAATCGGTTTGAATCACAAATATGAATATGTTTCAAATAAGGTGTGGCCTCTTTAAAGCTTCTTTCCATTGATTTATCTTCCAGGTGTACACTAATAAGATCAATCATAAGTTTAAAATTATCTTTATTAACTTTTTTAATGACTTCTATGCCATCTTGTGTAGAGTTGATATTGTTACAAAAGATGTATGGTATCGGCTCTAAAATTATAAAAACATTTCTATCTGATGCATAATCGGTAATCTGTTCAAAAGCTGAGTATAACCAACTTAGGGATTCTTCTTTAGGTATTTCAGGGTAAAAACGGCCCCTAAGCCTACCAACATTGACGTGAGCTTCAAACGGTTCTGCAAAATCAATAATTTCTTTCATTCTCTCGATTGCATTATTTCTGACCTTTTTATCTGGATCCATAAACGAAAGGTGTTCTTGTCCAAAAACTTCTCCTGTGCATATCACAGGTATCTCTATTCCATATTTTTTAGATAAATTCAAAATTTCTTGCAACTCTAAACGCTTAGGATCAATGAGCATCAATTCTGCCCCGTCATATCCGAGCATTTTAAGTTTTTCAAATGCTTCTTCTAGTTTTCCTTGATAAGCTGTAACATTTTCATTTATAGCCAGTTCAGGTGTCGCAACAACATAACTCAATTTTATTTTTGACATATTTTTTCCTATCTACCCTATTAAATTAAGGTATTTTACTTATATTTTATTTCAATTTATAGATTTACCCCGGTATTTGATTTTTAAATATTTTTACTATATTCGGAAGGTACGGTTTTAGTACCAGTATTACAGAAATAATTAGTATTGACAAAGCGATAGGATGGTTTAAAAAATCTAACAGGTCTCCTGCTGATGCATACATTGCGGTCCTAAAAGTTCTTTCGACCATTTGGCCTAATACAAACCCTAAAATCAGTGGCGGCATGGGGACGTCACATTCGGTCAAAAAGTAACCGATAATTCCAAATATCACTAAAATCCATAAATCTGCAACACGATTATTAAGAGCATATACGCCTATTATGCAGCAAATTAATATTATTGGGAAAAGAATAGAAAGAGGTACCTTAATTATTTTAACAAATACTCTCATAAAACCTAGTTCCAAAATATACATGAATATATTTGCTAAAAAATAAGCTACCATAATTGTTCCTACAACCGTAGGATTAGTTCTGAATAGTAATGGGCCTGGTCTAATACCTTGAATCATAAGACCACCAATCAGTACTGCCGTAACCATATCACCCGGTATGCCCAGAGTCAGAAGCGGAATTAAAGCACCCCCATTTACTGCATTATTAGCTGTTTCAGAAGCGACAATGCCTTCCGGAGTTCCTTTTCCGAATTCATCAGGCCTTTTAGAAATTTGCCTGGTAGCATTGTATGTTAACATAGCAGCCGTGGTTTGCCCTACACCGGGCAGCATACCGATTATTGTCCCATACACTGACCCTATTAAAAAAGCTGGGCCTGTATTTCTCAAGGTTTCACGATCGGGGATTAATGGAATTTTGTCCTCAATAGTTCTTTGCTCTATAGTTGAATGCAAATAAAAACCTTTAACTTGTACAAGCATTTCTCTGACAGCAAAAAAAGCCATGGAAATAGCTACCACTTCAAGGCCGGCCTGAAGCTGCCAAAAGCCGAAGGTTAATCTGGAAACCCCCGAGATAGTATCAATTCCCACTATTGCTAAAGCAATGCCTATAAATGCTGATATAAACCCCTTTAAAGGGTTGTCTGCTGTCATCATAATGACAACACTCATCCCTAATAACATAAGTGAAAGATATTCCCAACTTCCAAATTTTAATGCAATTTTAGATAGCGGAGGTGCAATGAAAATTAGGGCAAGAGCGGAGAAGGTGCCACCAACCAGTGATGCAAAGACGCCTAGTGATAGTGCACTGCCTGCTAATCCCTTTTTTGCCATTGGATAACCATCCCAACACGTGACCATGGATGAAGGTGTACCAGGTATATTGATTAAAATTGCAGTTATCAAGCCCCCACTAATTCCCCCAACATAAATTCCGATCAATAATGCCAATCCTAATTCTGCAGACATCACATAAGTAAAGGGTATTAAAAGTACTATTCCGAGAGTGGCGGTCAGTCCGGGAATACATCCGAATATTATGCCAAAAAAGACACCAAAAATGAGAATTAAAATTGTATAAGGATCATTTAGAAAAAACTTAAATCCCTCCAGCAGAACATTCAAAAATTATCACCATCCTTTTTGTTAAAGATTATGGCAAATATTGATAAAAAGAATTTAAAAGAAAACTCGCTTATTTTAAAATCCTAAAATTCCGGTAGGCAAATAAACATTTAATAATCTGACAAAAACCTGTTGAATTGCAATTAAGCTAATGATTGACAATATAGAAAACTTTAGTATCAATGAGGCTAACTGCTTCTTATTGTTCACATCCACATTCTTTTCTTTCAGATAGTAAATTGTCATAGTAATTACTAATAAGATAAAACTGTTAAGAAAAAATCCAAAAATATTAAGTGTAGAAACAAAAAATAATAATAAGATCATCGAAATAAATACTTCTTTGGGCAGAAATATTTCTTTACTTGTTTTAATCCATCCTTTATTTAAATACATAGCTCTTATAGTTTTTAATAATAAAATACTAGATAGCAATAGTAACACAGATGCAATAACAATTAGATATCCTTTTGGACTCGCAACAAAACCAATCTGTTCGTCAAGAATGCCCGAAGGAATTTTTTTACTCTCCGTCAGCATGAAAAGACTAAAAATAAAAATTGCACTACCTAATATTAAGTCATTTTTAATATTTACCAAAACACCCTCCTATTCATCAACTAATAAAATCTGTCTTTTCCGTATCTTTTTCTTACATGCCAGTATGACTTTCTCATTGATGCCGACAGTTAAGGCAGAATAACCATTCGCTCAGATACCTTTATCGTCCCAGCAGGCCTTCTTTAAGCAATTGGGCTTTTGTCGCAGTGCTTTAGGATACACTATTTACTCACTGTGTATTTAAGCAGATATTCAATATATAAAAGTGAATGTGATTAAAGTCTACGCCGGCCGGTTTCTAAGAACTCCAATCCGTATAATATTCCCTTACCTCTAAGAGTTTTATCTTGTGAGGTAGTCTTGGACAACTTTAAAGAGTATCACACTGTGGATAAGTGTTATCCGGACTATATGGTATACAGTATGGGCTCGATCTCTGAGTTTCATGCCTATGTCTATATCAAAGTGCGTACGGATGATACAGGAACTTGTTCTCATCCCCACCCTTACGGGTGGGGAGTTCTTGCTTAAACTTAGATATGTTACTGGAAATAGCGGTCAAATATTGGTTTCCAATCATTGTACATATCTTCAGAAACCTGGCCTGAACCTTCTGGGCCTCTAAATCGTACAACTAAATATAATTCTTCCATATCTTTAATAAAACCTTCTTCTTTAGAAACTTCTTCAAACGCCGCAGCTAGTTTTTTTATGATAGCTTCGGGTGTACCTGGGGGTGCATAATATGATCTAGGTTGAAACGCCAAAACATCATAACCGATTTCCTGTAATGTTGGCACATCCGGTAAAAAAGGAGATCTTGTATCGTCTAGTACCGCTAACGGGATTGCGTCTCCACTTTCTATAACAGCGCGAGCATCTGAAACGGTAGTAGTTTCCAGATCAATATGTCCACCTAAAAGAGCAGTTCTTGTAGCAGCCCCCCCATCATAAGGAACCATTTGATACTTTACGCCAGTTGCCTCCTGAACCATTAGCATATTGACTGCTGATAGACCTCTTGCTCCAGTTACTCCCCATGTCAGTTTACCGGGGTTTTCTTTTGCATAATTCAGAGCATCTTCAAATTTGGTCCAGCCGGTCATCTTGTTAGTGGTTAGGACTGTGTGGTCCATAACTATATCACAAATGGGTTCAAGCTCTCTCCATAACATAATATCTGTTGCATCCGAAAGATATTGTGCAACAATATTATTAGAATTATGTGCAAGTATGGTATAGCCATCCGGTTGTGCTTTAAGTGTTTCCATGGCTCCAAGCAACCCTGAGGCACCTGGTATATAAATTAAAACACGCGGTTGTTCAAGATTTAAATATTTATCAACGGCTCTTGTAAGTATGTCTGATCCTCCGCCGGGATTAAAGGGAATAATTATTCTTATCGGATTTGTAGGATAATTCTCTGTTGCAAACCCATTTATTGAAACAAATAGTGAGCAAATAATTAACAATAAAACAATATTTTTTTTCATCTAATTAGAATCCTTTCTTTAATCATTTAAATGGAACCTAGGGAACAACGAAACTTTATCCTTTTATCCCCTCCTTTTTTCTTTTTTAATTGGTGATTTTTGTAATTATAATACTTGTACTCGGCTTAACCGTTTTAAACGCTTCATAATCACCAATAATATGACCGAAAATATTAACGGCACTGGCTGCCCTTATTTCAGCACCAATGCTAGCAGGAGTTGTTCCAAAAAAAATACAAAAAGCATTTCCCGGCGGCCAATAAGCTAAATCCCCTATGGAAACAACAGCGCTCGCACCTTGCTCCAAGTCAATTTTAGCGCCGATGGAAAAGTATATCTCATCGCCCCAGGTATTTACTTTTCCTTCCAGAGGCAATAAATCCCATATCTTTTCAGCCGTTGTACTGTCATTCAATTTCGCTCTTACTTTAATATTATCTACTTCTATTAAAATTTTTTTCATTTTTAAGTTCTATTTTCTCCTATTTTTTGCTGTGATATAGTTCTATAGCTCTTTTCGCTATATGCTCGGCAGTCAGACCAAATACTTTTAGCAATTCCCAGGGGGCTCCGGATAACCCAAACTCATCATTTACACCCATCATATCAAAAAGAAAAGGTACACTATAAGCTTTTTTTTCGGTAGCAATCACTCCTGCCACAATATTACCAAACCCACCCTTCTGATGTTCTTCTACACTAAGCAGAACTCCTATTTCCTGAGTAGCCCTGATTATAGCCTCTTTATCAATAGGTTTAACAGTATGTATGTTTATTACCCTACACTCTAAATTTAATTCTTTTTTAAGAATATAAGCAGCCCTCATAGCTTCCGCAACCATGGGACCACAGGCAATCAGAGCAATATCTTCTTCCTCATTCTGATATTCTGTACTTAGTTGTGTTTCAAAAGCTTCCACAAAATCTTCTTTTTCTGCTCTGAAGCGGATAATATTCGCAATACCAAATTGAAAAGGAGTATGTTTAGTTGTAACAACCGGCGTGGCCTCCCGAGCATAACGAATTGTTACCGGTCCCGGAATATTAGCAATATAGAAAGTACCTTTTTTAGTCTCAATGGAGTCAGCAGGAACAATAATACGCATATTGGGCAGATAATACATGTTGCTAATTTCTTCCAGGGCTTGATGGGTTGCACCGTCCGGGCCGACCGACAATCCACCATGGGCATTGACTATTTTTACATTGAAATTATTGTAACAAAGTGTAGTCCTTATCTGGTCCCAATTTCTGCCTGTAACAAAAACACCGTAGGAGCCGATAAAAGCCGTCTTGCCTTCTTTGGCAAAACCGGCAGCTGCCACGGTCATGTTCTGCTCTGCTATGCCCATCTGAAAAAAACGTTCTTTTCTCTCGGGGTTGTTAGCATAAAACTGGTCCATCTTGATTGAGCTTGTTATATCAGCCCCAAAAGTGACCACCTCTGATGACTCCCCTAATTCTGCAATGGCATCTCCAAAACCATTGCGGGTAGGAATCATCTCGACCCTCATTATATCTTCACTGTTCCACCAGTAATTTTTACTGAATTTAGGCAGTGACTCTTCCACTTGGCGATTTACTTTTTCCTGATAATCACAGGCGATTTTAAGCAACTGATCCACTTTTTTCTGATCAAAACCTGGGGCATCAATATCTTGTAAGGCTCCCTTTAGTGATTCTGCACCGGTTAGCCCATCTTTAGGACATATACCATGGTAACCTACCACGTTCTCAGCGAAGGAAACGCCTTTACCTTTGATAGTATGGGCAATAATAACTATGGGCTTCCCTTTGATTTCACTGGCCTTCTTCAGGGTAGAGAGTATTTCTGCCATGCTATGTCCATCCACCTCCAGTACCTGCCAGCCGAAAGATTGCCATTTATCTGACAAGTTCTCCAATTTCATAACTTCTTCGGTAGGACCATCTATCTGTAAACGGTTACGGTCAACGATTGCAATAAGATTATCCAACCGATAATGGGCGGCAGACATAATCGCTTCCCATACTGAACCTTCATTCAGTTCTCCATCCCCTAAGATACAAAACACTTTGTAATTTTTTTTCTCTAAGCGTCCATTCAAAGCGCAGCCCACCGCTACTCCCAAACCTTGCCCTAAAGAACCGCTGGAAAGTTCAATACCCGGCACCGTAAACCGATTGGGATGTCCTTCAAAACCGGACCAAAGTTTCCTCAATTTCACCATCTCTGCAATGGGAAAATAGCCGGCTAACCCTAAAGCAGCATAGATCACCGGCGCCTTGTGACCTATAGACCAGAAAACCCGATCTCGTTCATTCCATTCTGGGTTAGCGGGATCATGATTTATATGCTTTAAATATAAGGCGGCAGCTATGTCTGTAATAGAGAGCGACCCTCCGGTATGGCCGGAGCCGGCTACAGTTATAGCAACCATGCTGTAAGCTCTCATCTCTTTTGCTTTTTCTACTAATTCTTCCAGTGAATAATCTTTTTTTATTTCCCCAGTTTTGGAATCGACAATTGGCATGATTGCCTCCTTAATTGGCTATTAATTATTTTAAGTTATATTTCTTATTAAAACAATATAAAACTATGTTGACCTAAACTTATAATTAGTACAATTAATAATATGCACTAATAATAAAATATTTCAGACAATTCTAAATTTTTGCTTATGGAAAAACAAATTATAAAATCTATCAAATTATCCCAACTTTTCAATTTATCTAATATAACCTTCTTGTTCTCATCTTATGTTCCTCTTTGCTTAACAATATTTTTAATATTGTTAATTACTTTAAATGCTTCAAAGATCATTAAAGGTATAAAATTAAAGACATTAAATAAAACAAATTTAATAAAATTTCGCTCTGTTCAAAAGGGTAAGATTATTATTAATTTTTATTTCAACTCGTTTAAGATTTTGCGGCAAGCCGACCCAAATAAATTCAAATCATTCTTACCAATAGGTATAAACAAGAAGCCCTGCTGAACTCTTTTCTGAGCTACAATTGCATCTTTAGCGCTTATTCCGACTGCAATTTTTGCTTCATTAGCAGCTTTCAATACATTTTCTATAGCTTCT
>JAAYOB010000003.1 GCA_012520575.1 Candidatus Stramentimicrobium fermentans | reverse complement strand
TATCATCTAAAAATTTTTGGTCGGCATTGAAATGTTCTACTAAATACTTTTTAGCCCGCCTAACTCCTAAGCCGGCAATCTTACCGAATCCTTCATCGCGGGCCATCTGATGGAGCAGTTCTAGAAGTGCCTCTCCATTGCCAAATCTCAGGTCCATACCACCGGTCATTTCCTGAGTCAGAATTCCTCTCTCATAACATTCCATCAAAAAAGCAATGGTGGTAGCTACAGCAATGGTATCAACCCCATAGTGGTCGCAATAGAAGTTTGCTTCCAGCACCGTTTCCGGCACAAAACAGCCGCAATTCGCACCAATACCGGCGGCGGTCTCATATTCCGGACCATCAACGATAACTTTTTTACCCTTTAAAGGACCTGTGGTAAGTTCAAATTTATCAACTGCCTTTGAGCAACGCAGAGAGCACCCAATCCAGCAGGAATCACCAATCTGATTCTGGGTAATTCTTTCTTTCCAAACCTTGTTATAGATGTTAAGAGCATCCGGGTGTGAACCGTATTGAAAATTATGCACCGGTAAACATTCATGATTGTTCATATGGTCAAGAAGGTTAACGGTACCGGTCTGCCGCATTCCGTTTTGTATATCATCCAGTAAAAGAATCTCCTGAGTGATACGTTGGCCCGCCTTCTTCAACAATTCAGGGTCTGCAGGGTTGTTAATGGAGCCGGTTACACCTTTAAATTTTATTACAATGGCTACTATCTTTTTATCTCTGAAAACAGTACCCGGTCCACCCCGAGCCGCCTGCTTGTAACGTACTGCTTTGCGCTTGCGGTCATACCAGCTAAAATTAAGAATACCCATTAAAGAATGCTCAGCACCTCTCCCGGCTGAAACAATACTGATATTGGATTTATCCTGTTCATTTTCGGCAAAATGTTCCGTCAATTTCTCCACTAAGAGATAGGAGTCGGTATCCTCATAGGGGTAGGTTCGTACTGCGACCTCTCCCTTGTTACCGTCTATGAAGATAATAACATCCTCTTCGGCTTTGCCCTGCACTTCCAGCACATCCCATCCCGAAAATTTTAAGAAAGGTGCAAAATAGCCTCCGGCATTGTTGTCATTAGCACTGCCTGTTTGCGGCGAGAGGCTCACCACATGGCTCTTACCGCACCCTGAATATTGAGTAACCCCACAGAGGGGTCCGGTGCAGAATACCATTTCATTTTCCGGAGAATCCCATTTTGTCTCCGGATTTATCGCCTGCCAGAGATACCACAGCCCATAACCACGCCCCCCGGTCAGAACTTCTTTGACCTTAGAAGGAATTTCTTTGATAGTTGCTTCTTTAGTGGATAGATTGAGGTGTAATGCTTTATCAGTGTAACCCCTCACAATCTTTGCAGGTTGATACTGAAATGTAAAGATGGTTTGGCCTTCCAGCATAAAAAGCCTCCTTTAAAAAATATTTCTGCTTCTTTATCATCATCGGTAACTTTGTAATATGCTTATGATAATTTTTGCAGTAAAATCTCTTTTAAATTAGGACTGCCAATTTCTTGTAAATCATATTTAACTCGAACATTATTTTTTTCTATTTTCATTACTCTGCTCAAATCAATGGGAGTGGCTATAATCACCAGCTCGACATCAATGCTATTAATGGTAGACTCTAATTCCTGCATCTGCTTGCTCCCATAACCCATAGCCGGCAATACCATACCTATACCTGGATATTTCTGATAGGTATCTTTGATACTGCCTACGGCAAAGGGCCGTGGATCAATTATTTCAGCAGCCCCATATTTTTGAGCCGCTACAATCCCGGCTCCGAACTGCATTTCTCCGTGGGTTAAGGTTGGTCCATCTTCCACTACTATTACTTTTTTGCCCCTGATAAGCTCGGCATGGTCAACTTTAATCGGGGATGCGGCATCGATAGTTATCGCCTCAGGTACGATTTTGGCAATATGGTCTCTTAGCTGAACAATATTTTCCTGGTCTGCGGTATCGATCTTATTGATTACCACTACATCTGCCATCATCATATTAACCAGCCCCGGATAATAGGTCAGCTCATGTCCCACCCGATGGGGGTCAGCAACTACGATGTGTAAATCGGTGTGGTAGAAAGGAATATCATTATTTCCGCCGTCCCAGAGGATAATATCTGCCTCCTGTTCCGCTCTCTTTAAGATTTCACCATAATCAACACCGGCATAGACAATATTGCCTACATCTATATGAGGTTCGTATTCTTCACGTTCCTCAATAGTACACTCATATCTATCCAGATCATCATAGGTCTTAAAACGCTGCCAGATCTGGTCAGACAAATCTCCGTATGGCATGGGATGTCTGATTACCACCACTTTTTTACCCATCTCTTTTAAAATAGCGGATACTTTGCGGGTAGTCTGGCTTTTCCCTGAACCGGTTCTGGTGGCACAGATTGAGATTAAAGGAACTTTCGCTTTCAGCATAGTATTGTCCGGACCCATCAATCTGAAATCAGCTCCATGGGCCAACACTAATGATGCTCTCTCCATTACGTATTGGTGTGGCAAATCGCTGTAGGCTAAAACAACCTGGTTGATATTATGTTTTTTAATCAACTCCGGTAAATCCTCTTCCGGAAAAATCGGTATCCCGTCAGGATAGAGTGGACCACTCAATTCCGGAGGGTATTTACGCCCGGCAATATCGGGAATTTGAGTTGCAGTAAAGGCGGCCACATTGAAATTTTCATTATTGCGAAAAAACACATTAAAATTATGAAAATCTCTACCGGCCGCCCCCATAATCAAAACATTCTGTTTTTTCAAAAAAATCACTCCTCTGTATTTTATTTATTTTAAATTTGCGCTCACTATTCTATAATTGTTTGTCTTTGTTAAACCTTTAATTGTTATCCCGGGAAAAAATTGGTCTTTATTAATCTAATATTTTTCTTATTCACTTACCAGAGCAAGGGCATTGTCAATGACATCAAGCGCTTCCTGCAACTGATCATCAGTAATAACCGGGGAAACCAGAATCCTTAACACATTCTTGTTAATCCCGGCACTGGGTACCAGAACACCGTGCTTGACACAGTAATCGATAACTGCACTTACCTTATCCGGAGCAGGCGTTTTGGCAGCCCTATCTTTTACCAATTCAATGGCTACCATGGCCCCCATTCCGCGCACATCTCCCACTATCTCGTATTTACTCCTCATATCCATAAATCTGCTCTTCAGCTGCTGTCCTACCTCCACAGCCCGGTCCAGTAAATTCTCTTCTTCTATAATTTTCAGAACCTGCAGGGCTGCTTTACAGCATAAGGGATTACCCACATAAGTTCCTCCTATAGTACCCCCCGGAAACGAACCGGTTATCTCTTTTTTCAAAATGACTGCCGATAAGGGCAATCCCGAACCTAAAGATTTTGCCAGACAGATAATATCAGGTTCGATATTCCAATGCTCAATAGCAAAAAACTTTCCGGTTCTACCTACGCCACATTGTATCTCATCGGTTACCATTAATATACCATATTTATCACATAATGCTCTGATATGCTCCAGGAAACCATCGACCGGGATATTAAAGCCTCCTTCCCCTTGCATTGGTTCTATGACCATGGCCGCAACTGTTTCCGGATTAACCACATTGGTCATTATAGTTTCTAAATCCTTTATATCAATGGAGGGACGGTAGGTATTGGGATAGGGCAGACGATAGACCTCGGGAGCAAAAGGCCCATACTTATATTTATAAGGCATAGACTTGTGGGTCATAGTCATGGTGAGCAAGGTTCTGCCATGGAAGGCATTGTCAAATACTATAATCCCTGCTCTGCCCGTAGCAGCCCGGGCAATTTTTACCGCATTTTCAATTGCTTCAGCTCCGCTGTTAAAAAGACAGGCAGATTTTTCTGATTTGCCGGGAGCAAGCTCCGCTAATTTTTTGCATAATTCCACATAAGAATTGTAAGGGACAGCGGTGAAATCCGTATGGGTAAAATTTTCTACTTGCTCTTTTACGGCTTGTACTACCTTGGGATGGGCATGCCCCACCATAAGGCAACCCCACCCCCCCGTCAAATCAATAAACCGGTTTCCATCAACATCAGTAACAATGGCACCTTCCCCTTTAGCAATATAACAAGGAGATAAGGAGCCTCCTAGGGCACTTGCCACATACCTATCTCTATCTTTAACAAACTTTAATGATTCAGGGCCGGGAATACTGGTCTTAATCAAGATTGATTTACTCATTATCTTTCTCCTTCTTTAAAATATTTATGGTTTATTTGCACTATTCGAGACCCGCCTTATTTTTTTAATATATGATTACCATTCTATTGGAAAAATTTAGGCTATCTTCTCTTTATCAATTTTCCGGATTTCTGTTCCCTAAAGTATAATAAAATATCATGCATAAGCATAATCCTATATCTAATGCAAGACATCTGGAAACCTCTATGGTCACTTTATTGAGTGAAGATATATGGGACTTTGGTCTTTTTTTATTCATAAAAAGGTGGAGTAATTGACAAGAATTTTAATTATCTTCTTTCTCTTTATCATTATGTTTATCTAAAAACATAATACCTTTACCCTATTTAAATTTAAATAAAAAACAGTATTTTGTCAAGTATTTACCGACACCTATTGCAGTTCTTCAGAGTTACTGTTCTTTATTCTTCAGAAATAAAAAAAGACAATCCATACCCTTTACTTAACAAAATAAAGAGATGGATTGCCTATTTACGAGTTTGAATAAATTGTCCAGCTTATGGTTTACTTACTTCTTTTTCCAACGGAAAGGTAATACCCAGCTGTTTTGCGGAAAGAGTGGAAAGAACCATTATCGACAGATAGAGCAGGGCAGCACCTATCACTAAAACAACAATAACCGGTAAACCAACTCCCACCAGGACATAGCAAACTATAGCTATTAAAGCTACCAGGATAGAGTAGGGGAATTGGGTTTTGACATGGTCCATATGGTCTGAGCCGGAAAAGGTGGATGACATAATAGTAGTATCAGAAATAGGGCTGCAATGGTCACCCATAACGGCACCGGTTAAGACACTGGAAATAACAATAGGAAGTGGTGCACCTACACTTACCGCCAAAGGAATCACGATGGGAACCACAATCCCCATTGTGCCCCAGGAAGTACCGGTAAAAATAGCTACAAAACAGGATACAATGAAAGTTAAAATAGGCAACATCAACGGCGATAATATTCCTTCCAAGGCATTAACAATAAAAGGCGCTGTACCTAATTGGTCACAAACCTCTTTAATAGACCAGGCCGCTACTAAAATTAAGGTAGCATAAACCATCATCTTCGCTCCATTGAGGAAAGAGTCCATTAGCTCTGCCACAGTAGCAATTCTTTGCACTATATACATCACCAAAGCCACAAAGAAAGCAATTAGCGTAGCCAACATAATGGCAAACATAGAATCAGCATCCGAAATTGCCTGTGAGAATGATTCTGCCTCACTGCCCCCACCACTCATCCACATAAAATAGAAA
The DNA here is from genome assembly GCA_012520575.1 of Candidatus Stramentimicrobium fermentans. Lineage (GTDB taxonomy): Bacteria > Atribacterota > Phoenicimicrobiia > Phoenicimicrobiales > Stramentimicrobiaceae > Stramentimicrobium > Stramentimicrobium fermentans. The sequence goes on along the minus strand of JAAYOB010000003.1, from coordinate 2,911 downwards.
GACAGTACTATAAGCAGGATAATAGGTATCCACAGATTCAGAGAATTTTTAGAGGCGTTTTTAGCTACCTGCAGATCTGAGGTACCGGATAACGGTCTAGCGTCTTCCGCCCAGAGCTGATGTGTAGTTCTCGCCCTATGTTCTGCCTTCAACATCGGTCCGAAGTCTCTGCCGGTACAGGCGATAATCCCAACCATAAGGATAGCCAGTATGGAATAAAAACTGTAGGGGACACTGTTCAACCATAAAAAATAAGGAGAAACAGTAATACCTTCCGGGAGAGAATCCCCAATAGTTCCAACCTGATAACCTATCCAGGTGGAGATTAAAAATATGGAAGAGACCGGTGCAGCAGTAGAGTCAACAATATAGGATAATTTCTCCCGGGATATATAATATTTGTCGGAGAGGGGACGGAAAAGGTTTCCCACAAAGGCAGAGTTAGCATAGTCATCAATAAAGACCACAATACCGCCAAGCCAGGGAAAGATCTGTGCCATTCTAGAGTTGTTAGCTTTCTTGCTGATGGATTCCAAAAAAGCCTGCCCTCCACCGGAGAAAAATATCATGCCCATCAAACCACCCACCAAAAAGAAGAATAATATAATACTGGCATTCCACTCATCTGCGACCTGAGCAATTAGGATATTCGCCGTATTTTCAAAGGCAGTCCATAGATTGCCGCTATTTAGGATAGTGACACCTACTACAACAGCGATGAGTAAAGAGACTAACGCCTCTTTTAAGATAATACAGAGAACGATCGCCAAAATGGGTGGCACTAAAGACATAAGACCATAATTACCATTACTATTTCCATTTTCTTCATCGGCCCAACCGTTTGCGGCTAAAAAAGACAAAACGGCGAGCACTGTAATAATGGCAACAATATAACGAGTATAATTACTCCTTCTCAACATTTTTTAGTTACTCCTTTATTTTTTTAATTACTATCGTAAAATAATTCCTTAAAAACTTTATAAAATAAACTTTCTCCTCCTTCCTCTCGTATTTTAAAATTAACTCCTATTTTTGCTTTAGTTAGAAAGATAAATAAAAAGGGCAACCTATAAGCGCATTTACGCTCATCGATTGCCCTAATAAACAGCAAGTATATTTATCCCCCTTTATCTCTTCTCGATGAGATAGCGCTCCACCTAAGCATAGGAGTTCTCTTAGATGGCAGTGTTATGGTTATTCACCATAACCCCAGCCTGGGGCTTAATGCATGGACCCACAGACTTCGGCGAAGACCCCTTTTCTGATAGTTCAACGCTGCCTGGGCTCCCTATCAGTACTCTTGATCGTTCGCGCCTCTACCTCACTTCAGACATAAAGTGAGGCATCCCATTATTTAATTGTTATATTCCATTTTAATGATATATTGATAGAAGTCAAATCATTTTCTAGATAATTGTTAATATTCTAAGACAATTTAAGTATATTAACTTTTGTTCAATACAGAATTTTAATAAAACTGATGGTATAAATAAATTATCATTTACACCGCGAAGGATTCTGCTTAACCTGTTCTATTAAAAATTTCGGTATTCTATTCTGACGCTTGTTAGCTTAATCGGCTAAGACCTATTGCTCTTATAATTACGCATTATTATTTGTTTACTACATTAATAGGGGAGCCTTCTAAGAATTTAGCTAAATTATCAATTGCGATATTCATTAATCTTCCTCTGCTCTCTTTAGGTGCCCAGGAAATATGAGGAGTAATGAAACAATTTTTCGCTTTTAACAGTGGATTATCTCCTTTAATCGGCTCAGAACTTACTACGTCCAAGCCAGCTGCATACACTTTACCACTATTCAAGGCTTCAGCTAAATCTTCTTCTATAACCAGAGGTCCACGGCTATTATTTATAATAATTACACCGTCTTTCATTTTAGAGATAGTGTCTTTATTAATAATTCCCTTAGTAGATGGTAATAGTGGGCAATGTAGAGCTATTACATCAGAAGTTTTGAGTAATTCATCTAAGCCCACATAGGTAGCAATTTTTTTCCCATATTCGCTCTGTACCGCATCGTGTGCAATAACATTCATACCCAAGGCCTTAGCAATAGTCCCTGTTCTCTGACCTATTCTACCAAATCCAATAATCCCCATAGTTTTACCATCAAGTTCAATCAAAGGATAATCCCAAAAACACCAATCAGGATTAGTTTCCCATCTTCCTTCATGAACTGCTTCGCTATGATGACCTATATGGTGACAAATTTCTAATAATAAACCAATAGCAAATTGTCCGACAGAAGCAGTACCATATGTAGGAATATTGGTAACAGGTATATTCATTTCTTTAGCTACCCCAACATCAACAACATCATATCCCGTAGCTAAGACACCAATAAATTTGATGTTTGGGCATGCTTTTAAGGTAGTAGCCCTAATAGGGGTTTTGTTAGTAAATACTATTTCTGCATCTCCTATGCGGGAGATGATTTCGTCTTCATCAGTTAATGAAGTACGGTCGTATACTGTTAACCCTCCAAATGCTTCAAGTTTGTCCCAACTAAGATCACCGGGATTTAAAGTATATCCATCTAATACAACAATTTTCATATCGCTCTCCTTTTTTAAAATAAATTTATCATTTTAATAGTATTAATAAAATTAGGTTGTGCTTTGACCATTTTAGAGTACACCAAGATAAATCAACTAATATTTTATCTTTATCTCACACCCTCGCCCAAGCCTCCCGTAATACCCTCTTACCATTGGCAATGATAACCTCAGGATGCTCTCCGGGTAAGGGCTTGACTTCAAAACTTACAAAGGGAGGGTTGTCTGTGTTTAAATAGCCGATATCAAGTAATACTCTTAGATATTCAGTCAGTTCTGCAACATCATTCTCTCCGCCTTTGATGCCAAAGCGGGGGTGTTCATCTCCGTAGC